>KE354478.1 GCA_000415505.1 Streptomyces afghaniensis 772 | reverse complement strand
CGCGCGCTGCTCGGGAAGACGCACCGGCTCGGGCGACGCGTAGGCGGGTCCGCCGGTGACCAGCGGTGCGGCGGGGGAGCGGGGCAGGGTGTCGGCGACCGCGTCGAGGAAGGCGCGCAGCAGCCGCTCCGGGTCGGGGAGCCGCAGCGGCCCGGCGCCCGCCAGTGGGACGGCGTGCGCCTCGGGCGGCATCGCGGCGGCAAGGTGCCGCACGGCTTCGACGTCCTGGGCGCGCAGGGGGCCCGCCCGCCAGGCGTCGTGGTCGCCCGGGGACAGCCCCGGCAGCAGCAGTCCGCGCGCCACGAGGTGCAGGGCGTGCGCGGCCGCCGCGCCCCAGAACACGGTGGACCGGTGCCCATGAGCTTCGGCACGCGCACGTGTGAGGACCGGCAGGGCCGCGCGCACCGGCAGCACAACCGCGGGCACACTCAGCGGCTCTACGCCGTCATCGCCGGGCACGACGACGGTCAGGTCAGCGGTGGACGCCGACGTCACGGTCGGCGGGGCCTCGCCGTCGGGTCGCCAGAAGGCGACGCTGCCGGTTCGGGCCGGGTCGCCGGGCACGAACACGGTGCGGAAGTGGGCCAGTTCGGGGAACTCGGAGGAGGGTGCCGGGGGAGTCGGATGCTCGGCTATGGCTGATTCCTCAAATTTGACTAGTAGGTCGGAGTCGCCGAGGGTACAGCACTTCCGGCGCACACGGGTATGACTGGGGTGTGACCTGGGTCACTATGAGGAGGTCAGGGGTGTGTAGGGGGCGCACCTCAGGGATGTCTCAGGGTCGCGGTCCGGAACTGCCGCAAGCGCGGGCCCGTTTTCGAGACAGAGAGCGGCAGTGGCCGCGAAGGAGGCGACAGTCATGTCGAAGAACGCCAAGATCGCCGTAGGCGGTGTGGCGGTCGGGCTCATCCTGTTGATCTGGCTGCCCTGGTGGGCCGCGCTTTTGATCATTCTGGGAGTCCCGGCTGCCGCGTATCTCACATTGGACCCCTCACAGCGGCGCAGGCTGCGCCGCGCCACCCGCAAGGAGCTGGGCCGTTGACGCGCCGCTGACCGGCGCGGCCGAAGGCCGCACCGGCACCGGTCATACGGCCCACGGGCTCGCACCGGCCGTACGTCCCACCGGCTCAGTTCGGCCGTACGGCCATCTTGTCGAGGGCCTCGAGAAGACCCGGCAGCTCCGGCCCCCGCCCCACCGGAAGGACCTCGCCGGGTTCCTCGTCGAGCAGCACGAAGGCGATGTCGTCGGTCCTGGCCACGAGCGACCAGCCGGGGCCGTCGGCCCGCAGGGTCCGCGCGTCACCCGGCGCGAACGACGACCGGACCCGGCCCAGCGGCGGCGGCGAGTCGATGTAGGTGCGGGCCTCCGCGAGGACGCGCCGGATGCCGCTGTGGCCCTGCCCGTTCCCCCCGCCTCCGCCCGGACCCTCGGCCGCCGCGCCTGCGTCGCCCGGTGCCGCCGAGGACCCCGGCGCGGGAAAGGCGGAGTCGTCGACCTGTTCCCGCCACGTCGCCCACTGGAGCGCGATCTCGTCCGCGCCCAGGCGCCGCTGGGCGGGGCCCCAGACGGTGGTGTCCGGCGGAGCCAGCGGGGGCCGGTCGTCGGCCTCCGGGCCGGGATCGTGCGGCGCGGGCACTCCCGGCGCCGCGACGGCGACCGCGAGGGGCCAGCCGGGCAGCGCCGCGACGACCGTGCGCTCGTCGGGTGACAGCTCGTACTCCATCCCGCAGTCCCAGGACGCGATCGCGACGGCCACCAGGGAGACGTCGTCGATGACCACGGTCCACCGGGCGCCGTCGCCGTCCTGGCCGAGCACCAGCCCGTATCCGTCGGCGAGCGGCGCGAGGCCGAGCGCCGCGCACGCCTCCGGATAGTCGTCGCCCAGCACGCTCGGGAACTTCGCCGGCGTCAGCAGCACCGCCGTGAGCACATAGAGCGCATCGTCCGCGGCGGCGACGGTGTCCTCTTCCGTCCCGGCCATCCCAGCCTCCCCATCGGTTCGTCCACCGGCGCGCACCCTAGTGTGCGCGGAAGCCCCTTGTCACGGCCCCGTGAGCACACGCGGAGCTGCCGTTTCCCGGCGGACGGGGCGAATCGGCCGTCCCGGCAGGGCCTGTCACTCCGCGGGCAGCCCCAGCAACTCACGGGCCACGGTCCGCGGTGACTGACCGCGTTCCCGGGCGAGCGCGATGACGGCCCGGCAGGCCAGCTCGTTCACCCCGAACGACAGCGCCTCGGGCGACACCCAGCCGGCCGCCTCGTCCGCCCGCTCCTGGTCGTCCTCCGCGCTGGCCGTGACGTAGACCGCGGCCGCCTCGAAAAGATTGTGCGGACGCTTGTCCTCGCCGGCCTTCGGTTCCGTGCGCAGGGCATGAGCGACTCTGCCTCCGGCCTTGCGGACCTTGCCCCACATGCTGACCACCTTTGCCCCTGTGCGGATGTCCCGCCGTGCCGGTCATCTTCCGGACTACAACGTAAAGTTGCAATCCGGTGGCAGAAGGGGGACGGCACTGTGGAGCGCTTCGCGCGGCTGGAACAGATGCGGCGGATGGACCCGTACCGGCAGGCCACGGAGATCTACCGGCTGAGCGTGGCGTACGAGTTCCCGTGGGACTTCACCCGCGCCCTGGAGCTGGCCCTGTACCGCACCTACGCCGTCCCGAGCATCGGCCGGCTGCTCGCCGAGACGGCGGAGCTCACGGAGCGGACGCAGAAGCGCTACGACGACACGTCGCTGCTCCTGGACGCCGTGGTCGAGCACGGCTTCGGCAGCGACCAGGGCAGGACCGCGATCCGCCGCATCAACCAGATGCACCGCAGCTACGACATCAGCGACGACGACATGCGCTACGTGCTCTGCACGTTCGTCGTGATGCCCAAGCGGTGGATCGACGCCTACGGGTGGCGCAGGATGTCGCGCCACGAGATCGTCGCCAGTGTCGTCCACTACCGCACGCTGGGCCGGCACATGGACATCAAGGACATCCCGGAGACCTACGAGGAGTTCGAGACCTGCCTCGACAGCTACGAGGCGGCCCACTTCGCCTGGGACGAGCAGGCCCGGCGGGTCTCGGACGCCACGCTCGACCTGATGGCCTCCTGGTACCCGGGCCCGCTCGCCCCGCTGCTGCGCACCACGACCCTCGCGCTGCTCGACGACTCGCTGCTGCGTGCCTTCCGCTACACCCCGCCGAGCGCCGCCACGCGTGCGTGGGTGCGCCGCGCGGTACGGCTGCGGGGCCGCGCCGTCCGGCTGCTGCCGCCCCGGCGCGCCCCGCACTTCGCCCGGCAGAACTGGGAGATCAAGGGCTACCCGTACGGGTACCGGCTCGCCGACCTGGGCACGCGCCCGGTGCCGGGCGTCCGGGGCTGTCCCGTGCGGCACGTGGCGGCGTCGGACACCGAGGCCGGGTGACGCGGCTGCTCAGTCCTCCCGGACGGCGGCTGCTCAGTCCTCGCGGACAGAGAGCGCCAGGAAACGGGAGTCCTCGTCGACGTACGACGTCAGGCGCCACCCCGAACCGGCCAGCAGCGGCCGGAGGTTGGGCTCGGCGCGCAGGTCGTCCGGGGTGAGCGAGCGGCCGTGGCGCACGGCCAGGGCCGCCCTGCCGATCGGGTGGAACAGCGCGAGCACACCGCCGGGACGCACCACGCGTGCCAGCTCCCGCAGGTTCTCGGCCGGACTCGGCAGGTGCGAGATCAGGCCCGCCCCGAACACGGCGTCCAGCGAGTGTGAGCGCAGCGGCAGCGCGGCGACGTCCGCGAGCAGCAACGCCCCGTCACGATTCCGTCCGGCCCGCACGGCCTCCCGCAGCATGGCCGGGGTCAGATCGGCTCCGAGGACCACTCCCGAGGGCCCCACGGCGGCACGCAGCGGCGGCAGGGCGCGTCCGGTGCCGCACCCCGCGTCGAGCACGCGGTCGCCCCTGCGCAGTCCGAGTTCGGCGACCGCGGCCGCGTAGGCCGGACCGTCGTCGGGGAACCGGCTGTCCCAGTCGGCGGCGCGGGCGGTGAAGAACTCCTGGACACGCGTCTGGTCGTCGCTCATGTACGGCATGATTCCTCACCGGCACGGATGACGCCTCAGTGCACACGTTCGAGCGTGACTCGATCGTTCCGGTACATCCTTGCGTCATATTCCAACACCTTTCGAAATGCGCCCCCTTCGCGCGCCCCTGCCGGGTCTAGCGTCCCGGAGCCATGGGACACCTGGACCACGCCGCCCTGGGGTGGCTGACACCCGCGCTGTCGTACGTGATGGCCTGCACGGGCGCCGCGCTCGGACTGCGCTGCACCGTCCGCGCGCTCGCCGCCACCGGGCGCTCGCGCCGCAACTGGCTCGTCACCGCCGCCTCGGCGATCGGCACCGGCATCTGGACCATGCACTTCGTGGCCATGCTCGGTTTCAGCGTCGCCGGCACCGATATCCGCTACGACGTGCCGCTCACCCTGCTGAGCCTGCTCGTCGCCATGGTCGTCGTCTGCGCCGGCGTCTTCGCCGTCGGCTACAGCCGGGACCGCGGCCGGGCCCTGCTGATCGGCGGGCTCACCACCGGCCTCGGTGTCGCGAGCATGCACTACCTGGGCATGGCGGCCGTCCGCCTGCACGGTGACGTGACCTATGACCCGGTGCTCGTCGGGCTCTCCGTCCTGATCGCCGTCGTCGCCGCGACGGCGGCGCTGTGGGCGGCGCTCAACATCAAGTCGCCCGTCGCGGTCACCATCGCCTCCCTGATCATGGGCGCGGCCGTCAGCAGCATGCACTACACCGGGATGTTCGCGGTGAGCGTGCGCGTGACGCCCTCCGGGGAGGCACTGCCCGGGGCCACGGCGATGCAGTTCATCTTCCCCCTCGCCGTCGGCCTCGGGTCCTACCTCTTCCTGACCTCCGCCTTCGTCGCGCTGTCGCCGACAGCGGGGGAGCGTGAGGCGTCCGCGTCGGCCCAGCGGCCGGTCGGGAGCGCCGCCCGTTAGCCGCGACCGGGCCCGGCGGGGCAGGCGACAGGCCCTGCGGACGGCACGCCCCGCGGTCCGGACGGCAGACCCCGAAGCCCCGGACGGCACGCCCTGAACGCGGGGTGACACGCCCCGAACCACCCCCGAGCGAGGAGTTCATGCGTACACCCCGTAGGACCCCCACGGCCGGCGCCGAGGCGCCGCCCCCGCCCGTGCGCGGTCGCCGCGCGCACGCCGGACCACCGGCCGACGAGGACGGCGAGGCCCCCTCGGAGGCCGCACCGGACGCAGCGGGCACGCGCGCGGAGCGCTGGCACATACGGCCCCGGACCGTGCGCGCCAAGATCGTCTGCCTGCTGATGGTGCCGGTCGTCTCCCTCCTGGCCCTGTGGGCCCACGCCACCGTCACCACCGCCCAGGACGTCTCCCGGCTGCGGCAGGTCCAGCGCGTGGACGCCACGGTCCGCGCCCCCGTCTCCGCCGCGGTCGCCGCCCTCCAGGCGGAACGCGCGGCCGCCGTGCGCCAGGCCACCGACCCCTCCGCCGCGAACACCGACGAGCTGGACGACCTCGCCCGGCGCACCGACCGGGCCGTCGCGAAACTGCGGCTCGACGAGGACAGCACCGTCGCCGACAGCGAGGAGTTGCCCGCCGGAGTCGCCCGCCGGCTCGAGGCGTTCGTCACGGGTGCCGGGCAACTGCGCGGCCTGCGGACCGAGGTGCGGGACCGGCGCGCGGGCTGGGCCGAGACGTACAGCCGCTACACCCGGACCATCTCGGAGGCTCTCGGCGTCGGCGGTGCCCTCACCGGCATCCAGGACGCCGACCTCGGCTCCGACGCGCGCGTGCTGCTCGAATTCTCCCGCGCGGGCGAGGCGTTGGCCCGGGAGGACGCCCTGTTGGCGAGCGCCCGCCTGTCCGGCACCCTGACCGGGGAGCGGCTTCGGCTCTTCACCGGCGCCGTCGAGCTGCGCCGCACCCTGACCGAGTCGGCCGTCGCCGACCTGCGCGGCACCGAACGTTCCGCGTGGAACGCCCTGACCGACAGCAGCTCCTACGCCGGGCTGGGCGACGCCGAGGACGCGATCCTCGCCGCCGGACCGGGCGCCAAGGCGATCGAGGCGGCGCCCGGAAGCACCTGGAACACCGCCCACGCGCGCGTGCAGAACGGCATGCGCACGATCGAGGACGACGCCGCACGAGCCGTCGCGCAGCGGGCCGACCCGTTCACCCGGGGACTGCTCACCCCGGCCGGCGCGGCCGTCCTGCTCGGTCTCGCCGCCGTCGCCGCCTCGCTCGTCATCTCCGTACGCATCGGCCGCGGCCTCGTGGTGGAGCTCGTGAGCCTGCGCAACGGCGCCCTGGAGATCGCCCGGCGCAAACTCCCCGAGGCGATGCGGAGACTGCGCGCGGGCGAGGAGATCGACATCCGCGCCGAGGCACCGCCGGGACCGGCCGCCGAGGACGAGACCGGGCAGGTCGCCGAGGCCCTCGGCACCGTCCACCGGGCCGCGCTGCGGGCCGCCGTCGAGCGCGCCGAACTCGCCAGCGGCATCTCCGGCGTCTTCGTCAACCTCGCCCGCCGCAGCCAGATCCTCGTCCACCGGCAGCTGAGCCTCCTCGACAGCATGGAACGCC
Source organism: Streptomyces afghaniensis 772 (assembly GCA_000415505.1). GTDB lineage: Bacteria > Actinomycetota > Actinomycetes > Streptomycetales > Streptomycetaceae > Streptomyces > Streptomyces afghaniensis. Next base: position 11,499 of record KE354478.1, on the reverse strand, counting down.
GCTCCGACGACCCGAACGAACTGAGCGACCTCTTCCGCCTCGACCACCTCACCACCCGCATGCGGCGCCACGCCGAGAGCCTGATCATCCTCTCCGGAGCGGCCCCCGGCCGGGCCTGGCGCATGCCCGTCTCCCTGACCAACGTGGTCCGCGCGGCCGTCTCGGAAGTGGAGGACTACGCGCGCGTGGAGGTACGGCAACTCCCCGAGGCGGCCGTCGTCGGCGCGGCCGTCGCCGACCTCACGCACCTGCTGGCCGAGATCATCGAGAACGCCGCACAGTTCTCGCCGCCCCACACGCGCGTGCGCATCACCGGCGAACCCGTCGGCAACGGCTACGCCGTCGAGGTCGAGGACCGCGGCCTCGGCATGGGCAAGGAGACCCTCGCCGAGGCCAACCGCCGCATCGAGCAGTCCGAGGCGCTCGACCTGTTCGACAGCGACCGGCTCGGCCTGTTCGTGGTCAGCAGGCTCGCCGCCCGGCACGGCGTCAAGGTCCACCTGAGGACCTCGCCGTACGGCGGCACCACGGCGGTCGTCCTGGTGCCCACCGCCCTGCTGCACACCGGGGCCGCGGCACGCTCCCACGGTGAAGCGGTGCACGCGCGGCAGCCCGAGGAGCGCGCCCACGCGCGCGTGCCCGACGACCTCCCGCGTCAGGACACCGTCCACGACGCCGTCCCCGCACCGGCCGACCGGCGCTCCCTGGTGGCTCCCGTCCCGGCTGTCGCGGAGTCCACGAGCCACACCACACCCCCAGGAGTCGCCACCTTGCGACTGCACCGGCCCCAGGAGCAGCCCGAAGACTCCGACGACCTCCCGCGTCGCGTACGGCAGGCCAGCCTCGCGCCCCAACTGCGCGAGGGGCGCCCCGAGGAGCCGCCGCCCTCGGCCGCAGCCCGGGACGACGAACGCACGCCCGAGGCCGTCCGGGACCGCATGGCGGCCTACCGCGCAGGCTGGGCGCGCGGCGGAGGCAGGCAACCCGGCCGGGGAACCACTCCCGGCCCGACGGGCAGCGACAGCAGCGAAGGAGACCCCGCATGATCCAGGATCCGAGCACGCATTCCGCCCGGAGCTCCGGCGAACTCGACTGGCTGCTGGACGATCTGGTGCTCCGCGTGAGCGAGATACGGCACGCCGTGGTGCTGTCCAACGACGGCCTCGCCGTGGGCGCCTCGACCGACCTGCGCCGCGAGGACGCCGAACACCTCGCCGCGGTCGCCTCGGGCTTCCACAGCCTCGCCAAGGGAGCCGGGCGGCACTTCGGTGCCGGCGGTGTCCGCCAGACCATGGTGGAGATGGACGAGGGCTTCCTGTTCGTGGCCGCCGCGGGCGACGGCTCCTGCCTCGCCCTCCTCACCGCCGTGACCGCCGACATCGGCCTCGTGGCCTACGAGATGGCACGCCTGGTCAAACGCGTCGGCGAGCACCTCGGCACCGCGCCCCGCGTCGGCGCCCGGCCACCCGCCGCCGGATGAACCGAGAGGGCGGTCCGCGCAGATGACCGAGGACATGACGGGCACCCCGGCCGAGCAGGGCAGCCAGTGGTACGACAACGAGGCCGGCCCGCTCGTACGCCCCTACGCCATGACGGGCGGACGCACCCGGCCCGGACCCACCGGCGTGCGGTTCGACCTGATCGCCCTGGTCACGCTGGACCCGGCCGCACCCGGAGTGGACGACGCCCCGCTCGGGCCGGAACACCGCAACCTCCTCGACCTGTGCCGTACGGAGACCCAGTCGGTCGCCGAACTCGCCGCGGGCGCCGACCTGCCCGTGGGCGTCGTCCGGGTCCTCCTCGGCGACCTCCTGGAACTGGGCTGCGTCACCGTCAGCCGCCCCGTGCCGCCGGCGCAACTGCCCGACGAGCGCATTCTGCGCGAGGTGATCGCAGGACTGAGGGCGCTGTAGTCGCACGCACACCATCCCCGTACTCACCTCAACTCCCCTCACCTCACCCTTGCCGGCACTCCAGAGAGAAGTGATCAATGGTCTCCGAGCACTCCGACGCCACCGGCGGCGAGGCCTCCGCACTGGCGTTGAAGATTCTGGTCGCCGGCGGGTTCGGCGTGGGCAAGACCACCCTGGTCGGCGCCGTCAGCGAGATCCGGCCGCTGCGCACCGAGGAACTGCTCAGCGAAGCGGGCCAGTTGGTGGACGACATCGACGGCGTGGACCACAAGACCACCACGACCGTCGCCATGGACTTCGGACGCATCACCATCCGCTCCGGCCTCTCCCTGTACCTGTTCGGCACGCCGGGCCAGGACCGGTTCTGGTTCCTGTGGGACGAGTTGTCTCAAGGGGCACTCGGCGCGGTCGTCCTCGCCGACACCCGGCGCCTGGAGGACTGTTTCCCCGCGGTCGACTACTTCGAGCACCGGCGCATCCCGTTCGTGGTGGCCGTCAACTGCTTCGCGGGCGCCCGGCGGCACGGCGCCCCGGACGTCTCGCGCGCCCTCGACCTCGACCGGGGGACGCCCGTGGTGCTGTGCGACGCCCGGGACCGCGACTCGGGGAAGGAGGTGCTGATCCGGCTCGTCGAGTACGCCGGGCGGATGCACACCGCCCGGCTCCTCGACTCGGTCGGATGACCGGAAAGCAGGGGTCCCGTGGTCAGTCCGCGACGTCCCGCTCCGCGAGGACCCTGTCGATGGCGACCCGGACGAGGAGTTCGCCCGGGACGCCGTTGCGGGCACCGAACTCCTCGGCGCGGTCCTCGCCCATGTACCGGGCGCCGATGCGGGTGGCCCAATGGCGTATCTCGTCGAGGTCCTCCGAGACCCGGGCGCTCCCCTGCACGACCACGAAGGAGAACGGCGGCCGGTCGTCGTCCACACACAGGGCGACCCGGCCGTCACGGGTGAGATTGCGCCCCTTCACGGTGTTCTTGCCGGTGTTGAACACCAGCTCGTCGCCGTCCAGGACGAACCAGATCGGGGCCACGTGCGGGCTCCCGTCGGCCCGGACCGTGGAGAGCTTTCCGGTGCGGGTGCCGTAGGAAACGAACTTCCGCCATTGCGCGTCGGTCATCTTCTCTGCCATGGCTCCCATCCTCCTTGCCCCGGCAGCGGTCGTGGGGAAGGCTGGCGTGGAGATCCTCCGGCCAGGAGGAGAATCGCACGGGGAGAAAACGGGGAGATCGGAACATGGCGCAGAACCAGGGACTGGACTGGCTGCTGGACGACCTGACCGAGCGCGTCCACCAGGTGCGGCACGCACTGGTCCTGTCCAACGACGGCCTGGTGACAGGGGCGAGCACCGGACTGCGCCGCGAGGACGCGGAGCACCTCGCGGCAGTGTCGTCCGGACTGCACAGCCTGGCCAAGGGCTCGGGACGGCACTTCGGCGCGGGCAGCGTACGCCAGACGATGATCGAGTTCGACGACGCGGTGCTCTTCGTCACCGCCGCCGGAACGGGCAGTTGTCTGTGCGTGCTCAGTGGCGCGGAGGCCGACATCGGCCAGATCGCCTACGAGATGACCCTGCTGGTCAACCGGGTCGGCGAGCACCTCGACGTGGATGCGCGCCAGCCCGAACGGAAACCGGAAACAGACGTCTGACCTGGGTGTTCGTCGTCCCCCGCGGAGTTATCCACAGGCTCGCCACGAGATCCGCCGAAGCGGCTACGGTTTTTTCACGGCGACCGCACACGGCGTGAGCCGCTGACTCCACGGGGGAGACCGACCATGTCAGGCACCATCGCGAAATCCGACCGCCTCACCTGCGCCCCGAGCCGGGCCGCCCGCGAACTCGACCTCAGGAGGGGCGACTTCGACCTGGCGGTGAATCTCGGACTCATCCGGACCGTTCCCGACGAAGGAGGCGGAGGCCGACGGGTCGCCCGCGCCGAGATCGACCGGCTGCGCGCCGAGGACGGCTTCCCGGACGCACTGCGCGAGCGCGTCGCGACCGTGGGCACCCATGAGGGCGCCGAGATCATGGACGTGACGCCCACCAGGTTCACGAACCTCGCGCGCTTCGGCCTGCTCGTGCCCGTACGGTTCTATCTGAACCGCTACCGCACCGTCGTCTGGCTCTATCCGGCCGAGGAACTACGGCAGTTCGCGGCCGAGAAGAGCAACGCCCGGCTGCTGACCGGCCGCATGCCCGCGCAAGTGCGGGAAGGACTGAAGGCAAAGCTGGACCGGCGGCCCCGCAACTGGCGGGGACGGCACGTCGGGTTCCTGCTGCGGCAGGCGGGAGACGACCCGTGGGCGCACGCGGCGGCCGTCGCCTGCCTCCTCGACCCGGCCGATGTGGCGGACGTCGTCGCGGATCCGTACGAGCGCGACCACCTGAACCGCTGCCGTCCCCGGCTCCCGGCACACGGCGCGCCCGGCTCACCCACCGCCGAGCGCGCCCAGAAGCTCATGACGGCGAGCGAGCCGGACGAAGTGGCCTGGTTCCGTGCCGACCTCGCCCACACGATGGAAACGGCCCGAAGGCAACACCCGGCACCACGCCCGGCCCCGGAACCGGCCCTGGAGCAGGAGGACCCCCCGGCACCCGAGGACCACACCCCTTCCCACGGCCTCCTGGGCTGGCTGCGCCGCAGAGGCCGGCGGCCCACGGGGTGACCGTGCCCCCTGCCGGGGCGGAGTGCGCGGGCACCGCTGTCCGCCCGATGAGCGATGAGTTTCCGGATGCGTCCCGGTCCGACCTGTGAGGAGATTATGTCCGAGAGGCGATCATGTTCGGTACGACGAAGGCATACAGCGGGTTCTCCGTGAACGACATCGAGGCGGCCAGGACCTTCTACGGCGACACCCTGGGACTCCGCGTCTCGGAAGAGCACGGCATGCTGATCCTGCACATCGCGGGTGACCGGGACATCCTGGTCTACCCGAAACAGGACCACACCCCGGCGACGTACACCATCCTCAACTTCCCCGTCGACGACATCGAGGCGGCGGTCGAGGAGCTGAGCAGAAGGGGGGTGCGTTTCGAGCGCTACGACCACCTCAAGGCGGACGACAAGGGCATCTTCCGCGGCGGCGGCCCGCTGATCGCCTGGTTCACCGACCCGGCGGGGAACGTGCTGTCCGTCCTCCAGGAAACCTGACCCGCCGGTCATGCCCGAGCTGCCCGACGTCGAGGGCTTCCGGCAGGTGCTCGAGTCCTGTGCGAAGGGACGGGTCGTGCGGCGTGTCGAGGTACGGGACGCGGGCGTCCTGCACGGCGTCGGGGTGCGGGGCCTGCGTGACGCGCTGGAGGGACGGCGGTTCGGCACACCGGAGCGGCATGGCAAGTGGCTGCTCGCCCGCACCGGCGGCCCCACCCTCGTGCTGCACTTCGGCATGACCGGCCGACTGGTCTGCGCTCGCCCCGAGGACGCCGTCGAGGCCCACGACCGTGTGCTGTTCACCCTGAGCGGCAACCGTCAGCTGCGCTTTCGTGACCAGCGCAAACTCCAGGGGCTGTGGCTGGCCCACGACGACTCCGATCTCGACCGGCTGCTTCAGCGGCAGGGCCCGGACGCGATGGCGGTGGGCCGCACGGAGTTCGAGGCCGTGCTCTCGGCGCGCCGCGGACACCTGAAGACCGCGCTCACCGACCAGTCCGTCCTGGCCGGCCTCGGCAATCTGCTCGCCGACGAGATCCTCTGGCGCGCCCGGCTGCGCCCCGACCGCCGGGCGCGGGAGCTCACCCAGGACGACCGTCGTCAGCTGTACAGCGAGATGCGCAGAACCCTGCGGTCCGCCGTCAAGGCCGGGTGCGTGCCGCCGCGGGACTCCTGGCTCACCGGACATCGTGACGACCCCGACCCCAGATGCCCGCGCTGCGGCAGCGGCCTGCGCCGGTCCCGGATGGCGGGCCGTGGCACGGTGTGGTGCCCGGGGTGCCAGCCGGACGGGTGATCGGACCGGGGGGTCGGTCACTCGCCGAGGGCCACTGGAAGCGAGGTCGGTCGCTGGTGGTGTCGGTCGCTGGGGGCGAGGTCGGTCGCCGGGCCAGCGTGGTCACCTCCCGGTCGACGAGCGCGTGACGCCGGCGGTGCCTCTCCTGCCATGGTCGCCGGAACCGGCACACGCGCGATCGGAGCCGCGCATCGCCCCCTCGCGGTGGGGTTCAGCCCAGCTTCCTGAACAACCCCTCCTGCACGACCGACACGACCAGCCGGCCCTCACGGTCGTAGATCCGGCCCCGGGCCAGACCGCGTCCGCCGACCGCGATGGGCGACTCCTGGTCGTACAGCAGCCAGTCGTCCGCGCGGAACGGGCGGTGGAACCACATGGCGTGGTCCAGTGACGCCATGTCGAAGCCCCGCGGGCCCCACAGCGGCTCGACCGGGATGCGGACGGCGTCCAGGAGGGTCATGTCGCTGGCGTAGGTGAGGGCGCAGGTGTGCACGAGCGGGTCGTCACCCAGCGGCCCGACCGCGCGCATCCACACGGCGCTGCGCGGCTCGGCGTCCGCGACCTCGTCGGTGGTCCAGCGCAGCCGGTCCACATAGCGGATGTCGAAGGGCTGGCGGCGGGCCATCCGCTCCAACTGCTCGGGCAGTGCGCCCAGATGCTCCCGGATCTCGTCCGTGACCGTGGGCAGTGACTCCGGGTCCGGGACCTTGCGGGCGGGCGGCAGCTGGTGCTCGAAGCTGCCCTCCTCCGGCTTGTGGAAGGAGGCGGTGAGATTGAAGATCGTGCGGCCCTGCTGCACGGCCGTGACCCGGCGGGTCGTGAACGACCGCCCGTCGCGCACCCGCTCGACCTGGTAGACGATCGGCACGCCCGGGATGCCGGGGCGCAGGAAGTACGCGTGCAGCGAGTGCACGGGACGGTCGCCGTCCGTGGTACGGCCGGCGGCGACCATCGCCTGGCCCGCCACCTGGCCGCCGAAGACTCGCTGGAGGGACTCCTGTGGGCTGCGGCCACGGAAGATGTTGACCTCGATCTGCTCCAGATCGAGCAGGTCGACCAGTCTCTCGGCAGGGTTCGTCGTCATCGGTGAGAATCTCCTGTGCTCGCTGCTGCCCGGCCGTTCACAGCTGGCCGACGTCGGTGACCCGGACGACCGCGCGCCCCTCCGCGTCGGAGGCCGTGAGGTCGACCTCCGCGCTGATGCCCCAGTCGTGGTCGCCGTTCGGATCGTGGAAGATCTGCCGGACCCGCCACAGGGCGTTCTCCGGCTCCTCCTCGATGATCAGCAGTTTGGGGCCGCGGGCGTCGGGGCCGGTGCCGAGGTCGTCGTACTCGTCCCAGTACTTGTCCATCGCCTCGCCCCAGGAGTCGGCGTCCCAGCCGGACTCCGCGTCCATCTCGCCGAGCTCCCCGACCTGGTCGAGGGCGGCCAGCTCGACCCGGCGGAACATGGCGTTGCGGACCAGGACACGGAAAGCGCGCGCGTTGGCGGTGACCGGCTTGACCTCGTCGGCCTTCTCCTGGGCCTCCTCGGCGGTCATCTCCTCCGGGTTGGCCAGCTGCTCCCACTCGTCCAGCAGGCTGGAGTCGACCTGGCGCACCATCTCGCCCAGCCACTCGATCAGGTCCTGCAGGTCCTCGGACTTGAGGTCGTCCGGCACGGTGTGGTCGAGGGCCTTGTAGGCGCTGGCCAGGTAGCGCAGCACGATGCCCTCGGTGCGGGCCAGCTCGTAGTGGGACACCAACTCCGTGAAGGACAGCGCCCGTTCGTACATGTCACGGATGACCGACTTCGGCGACAGCGGATGATCGCCGACCCAGGGGTGGCTCTTGCGGTACGTGTTGTACGCGTGGAAGAGCAGCTCCTCCAGCGGCTTCGGGTACGTGATGTCCTGAAGGCGCTCCATGCGCTCCTCGTACTCCACGCCGTCCGCCTTCATCTGGGCCACGGCCTCGCCGCGCGCCTTGTTCTGCTGGGCGGCGAGGATCTGCCGGGGGTCGTCCAGCGTGGACTCCACGACCGACACCATGTCCAGCGCGTACGACGGCGACTCCGGGTCCAGCAGTTCGAACGCGGCCAGTGCGAACGTGGACAGCGGCTGGTTGAGCGCGAAGTCCTGCTGGAGGTCGACGGTGAGGCGGACGATGCGGCCGGTCGCGTCCGGCTCGTCGAGCTTCTCGACGATGCCGCCGTCCAGCAGCGAGCGGTAGATCGCGATGGCCCGGCGGATGTGCCGCAACTGCTGCTTGCGCGGCTCGTGGTTGTCCTCCAGCAGGTGGCGCATCGCCTCGAAGGCGTTGCCGGGGCGGGCGATCACGGACAGCAGCATCGTGTGCGTCACCCGGAACCGGGAGGTCAGCGGCTCGGGTTCGGAGCCGATCAGTTTCTCGAAGGTCTGCTCCGACCATGCGACGAAGCCCTCGGGCGCCTTCTTGCGGACGACCTTGCGGCGCTTCTTCGGATCGTCGCCCGCCTTGGCGAGCGCCTTCTCGTTCTCGACGACGTGCTCGGGCGCCTGCGCGACGACGAAGCCCTCCGTGTCGTAACCGGCCCGCCCGGCACGCCCCGCGATTTGGTGGAACTCCCGGGCGCGCAGGGTGCGCACGCGGGTGCCGTCGTACTTGGTGAGGGCGGTGAACAGCACCGTGCGGATGGGGACGTTGACGCCCACGCCGAGCGTGTCCGTGCCGCAGATGACCTTCAGCAGGCCGGCCTGCGCGAGCTTCTCCACCAGGCGGCGGTACTTGGGCAGCATGCCGGCGTGATGGACGCCGATGCCGTGCCGGACGTAGCGGGAGAGGTTGCGGCCGAACTTGGTGGTGAAGCGGAAGTTGCCGATCAGCTCGGCGATCTGCTCCTTCTCCTCACGCGAGCACATGTTGATGCTCATCAGCGCCTGCGCCCGCTCCACGGCCTGCGCCTGCGTGAAGTGCACGATGTAGACGGGCGCCTGCCGCGCCGCCAGCAGGTCGGTGAGCGTCTCGGTGAGCGGCGTGTAGCGGTACTCGTAGGACAGGGGCACAGGGCGGGTCGCCGAGCGGACCACCGCCGTCGGGCGGCCGGTGCGGCGGGTGAGGTCCTTCTCGAAGAAGGACACGTCGCCGAGTGTCGCCGACATCAGCACGAACTGCGCCTGCGGCAGTTCGAGGATCGGGATCTGCCAGGCCCAGCCGCGGTCGCCCTCCGCGTAGAAGTGGAACTCGTCCATCACGACCTGGCCGACGTCCGCCTGCTTGCCGTCGCGCAGCGCGATCGACGCGAGCACCTCGGCGGTGCAGCAGATCACGGGGGCGTCGGCGTTGACGGACGCGTCGCCGGTCAGCATGCCGACGTTCTCCGTGCCGAAGATCTTGCACAGTTCGAAGAACTTCTCCGACACCAGCGCCTTGATCGGGGCGGTGTAGAAGGTGACCTCGTCCCGGGCCAGCGCGGCGAAGTGCGCACCCGCCGCGATCATGCTCTTGCCGGACCCGGTGGGCGTCGACACGATCACGTTCGCGCCGGAGACCACCTCGATCAGCGCCTCCTCCTGGTGGGGATAGAGCGTGAGACCCCGCTCACCGGCCCACGACTCGAAGGCTTCGTACAGGGCGTCGGGGTCGGCGGTCCGCGGCAGCTGATCGATGAGGGTCACGCCCCCATCTTGCCTGGCCTCCCGCCCGATGCGGGAATCGGCTAGGGGCTCGAAGATCGCGAACGCTACGCTGTGTCGCCGACGGGATGTCAGCGCGCCGGTCAACTGGACAGCGGTACACGAGGAATGGGGCGGGCCACGCCGATGATGGGACCAGCACACTCACTGTCGGGCGCAGCCGCCTGGCTCGGCGTCGGTGCGGCGGCCGCCGCGGCCGGGCACCCGATGCCCTGGCCGGTCCTCCTCGTCGGCGCCCTGATCTGCGCCGGTGCCGCGCTCGCCCCGGACTCGACCACAAGGCGGCCACCATCTCCCGGTCCTTCGGACCGCTGTCGCGCTGGCTGTGCGAGATCGTCGACAAGTTGTCGTACGCCGTCTACAAGGCCACGAAGAAGCAGGGCGACCCGCGTCGCTCCGGCGGGCACCGGACGCTCACGCACACCTGGCTGTGGGCGGTCCTGATCGGTGCGGGCACCTCGGCCGTGGCGATCACCAGCGACCGCTGGGGGGTGCTGGCGATCCTCTTCGTGCACCTGGTGCTGGCCATCGAGGGTCTGCTGTGGCGGGCGGCGCGCGGCTCCAGCAGCGACGTCCTGGTGTGGCTGCTGGCCGCGGCCACCGCGTGGATCCTCGCGGGCGTCCTGGACAAGCCGGGCAACGGCGCGGACTGGCTGTTCACGGCGCCGGGTCAGGAGTACCTCTGGCTGGGGCTGCCGGTCGTCCTGGGGGCACTCGTGCACGACCTCGGGGACGCGCTCACCGTCTCGGGCTGCCCGGTCCTGTGGCCCATACCGGTGGGGCGCAAGCGCTGGTACCCGGTCGGGCCGCCGAAGGCCTTGCGGTTCCGGGCGGGCAGCTGGGTCGAGCTCAGGGTGCTGATGCCGGTGTTCATGCTGCTCGGCGGGGTGGGCTGCGCGGCGGCGCTCAACGTCATCTGAGCGCCGGCCGCCCCGGAGAGAACCGGGCTCAGCGGCCGCCGTACCGGCGCTCGAACGCGGCGACCCGGCCCTCCGAGTCCACCGTGCGGGCCTTGCCCGTGTAGAAGGGGTGGCTCTCCGAGGAGATCTCCACGTCCACGACCGGGTAGGTCTCGCCGTCGTCCCACTCGATGGTCTGGTCGCTGGTCGCGGTGGACCGGGTCAGGAACGCGTAACCGGCGGCCCGGTCGCGGAAGACGACGGGGTGGTATTCGGGGTGCTTGTCCTGCTGCATGGATGCTCCTCGTGCGGCTCGGGTCGGGCTTGCGATCAGCCGGACAGGGTGTCCTCGTCGACGATGTGCACGGCTGCCTCCTCGGCCGACGCCGCCGCGCCGTCGATGCCCACGTCCATGGCGACCAGTGCGCTCTCCTCGTCCTCGTGCGCGCCCTCGTCGGGAGCCACGAGCCGGCCGGAGCGGGCGGCGCCGACCTCGTTGTCCAGGAGTTCCCCGTCGGTGCCCTGGCAGTCCCCGAGACCGTCACCGTCCGGGGCGACGGGCTCCGGCAGCTCCTCGGCGAGCCGCTGGTCCAGCGTCTCGCCCCGCCGCCGCTCCGCCGCCGTGACGCCGTCGTGCTCCACGGCCCAGGGCCGCTCGGGAGGGGACCAGCCCCGGTCGAGGGGATCGTCGACGCCGTCGTACTCCAGGGTGTCCTCGGCGTCGAGCAGCCCCGTGTCCTCTCTCTGCTCGGATGGTTCCGGCTGGTAGACGTCGTCTCCCCAGCCGTCGGAGCTCTTCACGGGTACCTCCAGGGGGTGGGGCGGGCCCGTTCACACCGGGGCCCGCGCCGGGCCGCCGCCACACGGAGCACTGACGCCGTCCGCCGCCGAACCGCTGCCGCGGTTGCCGGGCGTTTCCCCCGAGCCGGTGCCTGACTCCAGCCTTCCACCCCGTATCGCAACCGCGCAACGCCACGGAACGCCTCCGGCGGTCACCGAACAGGGGGCGGGACCGACCCGGGGGGCCGCGCCGCCCCGGGTCCCGCACTGACACCGGACCGCTGACACGGGACCGCTGGCCCGG
>KE354477.1 GCA_000415505.1 Streptomyces afghaniensis 772 | reverse complement strand
GGGGGCGAAGACGACGAGACCGGCCGGACTCGCCCGCGGGCCCTCGTCGGCCGGCTGTCCTGGGGACTGGCCGACCAGGCGGCCTCCAGCATGACCAACTTCGCGGTGGGGAGTCTACGTGGCCCGCTCGCTGGGGTGACCGCGTTCGGCGTGTTCAGCCTGGCCTGGGTGACCTACGGCGTGGTGCTCAACGTCTCGCGCGGGCTGGCCACCGACCCGCTCGTGGTGCGCTTCAGCGGCGTGCCGGACGCCTCCTGGCGCGCGGCGGTGGCCCGGTCGTCGGGTACCGCGCTCGGCGTCGGTGCCGCCCTCGGCGCGGCGTGTCTGGTGGCCGGGCCGGCTCTCGGCGGCAGCGTGGGGGCCGCGTTCGCCTGCCTCGGCGTCGTACTGCCGGGGCTGTTGCTGCAGGATGCCTGGCGGTTCTCGTTCTTCGCCGCCGGCGCCGGGCGGAAGGCGTTCGTCAACGACCTCGTGTGGGGCGTCGCGCTCGTCCCGGCCATGGTGGTGGCGGCCCGCGTCGGCAGCGTCGGGGCTTTCGTGCTCGCCTGGGGCGCGTCCGCCGCGGTGGCCGCCGGGTACGGCTGCCTCCAGTCCGGCACCCGGCCCCGGATGACCGGGGCGCGCGGGTGGCTTCGCGAGCAGCGCGATCTCGGCTACCGGTACCTGGTCGAGAACGTCAGCCTCAGCGGCGCGAGCCAGCTGCGGGCGTACGGGCTCGGCGCGATCGTCGGGATCGGCGCCGTGGGTGCGGTGCGGGGCGCCGAGCTCCTCCTCGGCCCGTTCCTCGCCGTGCTGATGGGGCTGTCGCTGGTCACTGTCCCCGAGGCGGCTCGAGTGCTGCGGCAGGCGCCGCACCGCCTAGGCACGTTCTGCCTCCTGCTGGGCGGCGGGCAGGCCGCCGCCGCGCTGCTCTGGGGCGGGTCGCTGCTGCTGGTGCCGGACCGGCTCGGCGAGCTGGTGCTCGGCGGCGTCTGGCACTCCGCCGCGGCGCTCATCGTGCCGGTCACCCTCGGCGTCGCGGGCGCCGGCCTCGGCACCGGCGCGGCGGCCGGGCTGCGCGCGCTCGGCGCGGCCCGGCACAGCCTGCGCTGCCAGCTGTTCGCCTCCGCCTGCTATGTCGGCGGCGGGCTCGGCGGGGCGGCCGTGGCCGGCACGGCCGGCTCGGCCTGGGGCGTCGCCGCCGCGACCGTCGGCAGCTCGGGCGTGTGGTGGCTGCACCTGCGCTCCGCCCGGCGCGAACACCACCAAGACCCGATCCGCGAAGTGAGGACGCCATGACCGCCCACCCCCGGCTGAGCATCGGCCTGCCCGTGTACAACGGCGAGGAGTACCTCGCCGAGGCGCTCGACGCCCTGCTCGGCCAGACCTACGAGGACTTCGAGCTGGTCGTCTCCGACAACGCCTCGACCGACGGCACCCGGGACATCTGCCGCAAGTACGCGGCTCGGGACTCGCGCATCCGGTACATCCGGCTGACCCGGAACATCGGTGCCGCGCCGAACCACAACCACGTCTTCACCGAGTGCCGCGGCGAGCTGTTCAAGTGGGCCTCGCACGACGACCTGTACGCCCGGGACCTGCTGCGGCGCTGCGTCGAGGCGCTGGACGAGCGGCCGGACGTGATCCTCGCGCACAGCGGCCAGGCGGTCATCGACGGCGACGGCCAGGTGAAGGTCCCGTACGAGTACGGTCTCGCCACCGACTCGCCGCACGCGCCGGAGCGCTTCCGCAGCCTGCTGTTCGAACCCGGCGGCGACGACTTCTACGGGGTGATGCGGGCCGACGTGCTGCGCCGGGTGAAGCCGCACGACAGCTACCACCACGCCGACCGCACGTTCGTCGCCGAGATCACCCTGCACGGGCCCTTCCACCAGGTGCCGGAGCTGCTGTACTTCCGCCGCGACCACCCCACCCGCGCCGAGCGGGCGAACCCGTCCAAGCGCTCCCGGTGCGTCAACCTGGACCCGCGCCGGGCCGGACCGCTGCACCCGACGCCCCGGCTGCTCGCCGAGTACGTCTGGGGCTTCGCCTCGGCGATCCGGCGGGCGCCGTTGTCCCCGGCGGACCGGCGCGCGTGCTACCGCCACCTGGCCGCGTGGATGACCAGCCGGGTCCGGCCGGGCGCCGGCGAGCGGGTCGAGGACCGCGCCCCCATCGACCCGGACCGGCTCACCGTCTCCGTCGACGCCCTCGTCGCCGGCCGTGAGAGGAGGCGGGCATGACCCCCGTGCGGGTGGGGGTGTTCGGCCTGCTCGGCTCCGGCAACCTCGGCAACGACGGGTCGCTGGAGGCCGTGCTCGGGTACCTCCGCGCCGAACACCCGGAGGCCGTCGTGGACGCGCTGTGCGGCGGGCCCGAGGTCGTCGCGGCTCGGTACGGGATCCCCGCGACGCGGCTGCACTGGTACCGCGGGGAGTACAGGACCGCGTCGCGTGCGGGCGCGATCGCAGCGAAGGGTCTGGGCAAACTCGTCGACGCCTTCCGCACCGCTGCCTGGGTACGCCGGCACGACGTGGTGATCGTGCCGGGCATGGGCGTCCTGGAGGCAACGCTGCCGCTGCGGCCGTGGGGGTTCCCGTACTCGCTGTTCCTGCTCTGCGCGAGTGGCCGGCTGCTGCGCACCCGGGTGGCGCTGGTCGGCGTCGGCGCGGACGCGATCGGCGACCGGCCGACCCGGGCCCTGGTGCGCTGGTCGGCGCGGCTGGCCGCGTACCGCTCGTACCGGGACGCCCTGTCCCGCGACGCGATGCGGGCGATGGGCGTGGACACCGCGCGCGACGAGGTCTACCCGGACCTCGCCTTCGCCCTGCCGACGCCGCCGGCGAGCGCGCCCTCGGGCCCCCCGGACCCGCCGGGCCCGGTCTGCGTAGGCGTCATGGCCTTCCACGGCGGCAACGACGACCGCGCCCGGGCCGAGGAGATCCACCGGCGCTACCTCGACGGGGTGACCCGCTTCGTCCGCGCGCTGGTGGCGGACGGCAGGCCGGTCCGGCTGCTCACCGGCGACGAGTGCGATGCGCCGGTGGTCGCGGCGATCCTCGACGCGGTGGACTCCCCGCTGGTCACCGCCGCCGAGGCCGCCTCGCTGGCCGACCTGATGACGGAGACGGCCGCTGCCGACACCGTGGTGGCGACCCGGTACCACAACCTGGTCTGCGCCCTGAAGGCCGGAACGCCGACACTCGCCCTCAGCTATGCGGCGAAGAGCGACGCGCTCATGGACCGGATGGGCCTCGGCGCCTACCGCCACCCGGCGCGCGAGGTCGACGCCGACCGGCTGCTCGAACAATTCCGGGCGCTGGAGAAGCGATCGGCGGAACTGCGACGGATCCTCACCGAGCGGAACCAGACCACCGCCCGGCAACTCGAGGACCAGTTCACCGCCCTGACCGCGGCCCTGTTCCCGGCGCCCGACCACACCCACGCCCACACCCACACGTATCGGGAGGCTCGATGAAGGCGACCGAAGTCCCGGAGATCGCCGGCGCGTACCTGTTCGAGCCGACGCCGTACGCCGACGAGCGCGGCTTCTTCTGCCGCACCTTCGACGCCGACGTGGTCCGCTCGGCCGGCCTCGACCCGGACGCCTTCGTCCAGGACAGCCTGTCCCGCTCGGTCCGGGGCGTGCTGCGCGGCCTGCACCTGCGCTCCGGCGCCGGCGAGGCCAAGCTGGTGCGGTGCTCGTACGGAAGGATCTTCGACGTCGTCGTGGACCTGCGACCGGACTCGCCGACCTACCTGGGCCGGGCCTTCTTCGAGCTGTCCGGCGACACGCAGGCGACCCTGTACATCCCGGCGGGCTGCGCGCACGGCTTCCAGGCGCTGACCGAAACCGCCGACACCTCGTACCGGATCGACCGCCCGCACGATCCGGCCGAGGACGTGACGATCGCCTACGACGACCCGGAGCTCGCCATTCCCTGGCCGCTGCCGGTCACATCGATGTCCCAGCGGGACCGGGAGGCGCCGAGCCTCGCCGAGGTCCTGAAGCACAGCGAGAAGTGAGGACCGGCGTGGACACCGAACACACCGAGGGGACCGAGGAGTTCGCCCTGCCCCGGTCGCGGACGGCGAACGAGCGGCTGCACGCCCTGATCCCCGGGGGCGCGCACACCTACGCCAAGGGCGACGACCAGTACCCCGAGAACCTGGCCCCGGTCATCAGCCACGGCCGCGGTGCGCACGTGTGGGACATCGACGGCAACCGCTACGTCGAGTACGGCTCCGGCCTGCGCTCGGTCAGCCTCGGCCACGCCCACCCCCGCGTGATCGAGGCGGTGCGGCGGGAACTCGACCGCGGCTCCAACTTCGTCCGGCCGTCCATCGTCGAAGTCGAGGCCGCGGAACGCTTCCTGGCCACGGTGCCGACCGCCGAGATGGTGAAGTTCGCGAAGAACGGCTCCGACGCCACCACCGCCGCGGTGCGACTCGCCCGCGCCGCGACGGGCCGCCCGCGGGTGGCCCTCTGCGCCGACCATCCGTTCTTCTCGGTCGACGACTGGTTCATCGGCACCACGCCGATGTCCGCGGGCATTCCGGAGGCGACCACCGACCTCACCATGGCGTTTCCCTACGGGGACTTGGCCGCCACGGAGGAGCTGCTCACCCGCCACCCGAACGAGGTTGCCTGCCTGATCCTCGAACCCGCCACCCACACCGAGCCGCCGCCCGGGTACCTCGCCGGTCTGCGCGAGCTGGCCGACCGGCACGGCTGCGTACTGATCTTCGACGAGATGATCACCGGCTTCCGCTGGTCCGAGGCGGGCGCCCAGGGCCTGTACGGCGTCGTCCCCGACCTCTCCACGTTCGGCAAGGCGCTGGGCAACGGCTTCGCCGTCTCCGCGCTGGCCGGGCGCCGCGACCTGATGGAACTCGGCGGCCTGCGGCACTCCGGCGACCGGGTGTTCCTGCTGTCCACCACGCACGGTGCGGAAACGCATTCCCTGGCGGCCGCGATGGCCGTGCAGACCACTTACTCCGAGGAGGGCATCACCGCGCGGCTGCACGCCCTCGGCGAGCGGCTGGCCGCCGGTGTCCGCGACGCCGCGGCCGGCATGGGCGTCGGCGACCACATCGTGGTCCGGGGCCGGGCCAGCAACCTGGTCTTTGCCACCCTGGACGAGACCGGGCAGCCGTCGCAGCAGTACCGCACCCTGTTCCTGCGCCGGCTCCTCGCGGGCGGGGTGCTGGCCCCGTCGTTCGTGGTGAGCAGCGCGCTCAGCGACGCCGACATCGACCACACCGTCGACGTGGTGGCCCAGGCGTGTGCGGTGTACCGAAAGGCACTGGACGCCGCCGACCCCACCCCATGGCTGGCCGGACGCCCGGTGAAGCCCGTGTTCCGCCGCCTGGCATGACGTGACGTGACGTCAGCTAGGCCACAGCCGGACGGGGGTCGGCCACCTGATCGACCAGCCACGCGGTCGCCGGTACCACCGCCAGCGCGGTGAACCAGCCGCCGAGGACGTCGGTCGGGTAGTGCGCGCCCAGGGCGACCTGCGCCCAGCCCATGGCGGCGCCGGCGACCAGCGCCGCGGCGAGCACGAGTGCCGTGCCGGCCGTCCTGCCGAGACCGAGCCGGCGGGACGCGAGCAGCGCCACCGTGAGGGCGAACGCGGTGAGGAAGGCGGTGTGCCCGCTCGGATAGGAGAGGTTGCCGTCGCCGTGGATGGTGCGTCCCACCACGGACTTGAGCAGTGTGGTCGTCCCCACGGTCACGCCGGTGCCGACAACGACGAGCACCGCCGCACGAGGACACCGAAGCAGCAGGCACCCCGTCACGCCGGCGAAGACCAACGTCGCCGCTCCCACGGGTTCCCCCAGGAAGTCCGTGGCCAGAGCGACGTGCCGCCAGGGCGGCCCCACACTGTCCGCCGTCGGCTGGACGATCCACCTGTCCACCCTGCCGGGCTCACTGTGCCCGGCGAACAGAACCCCGAGCACGACGACCACCACCGCGGCGAGGGCGGCGACCAGCCCGAGCGACGCGCGCAGCGCCGGGGGCAGCACCGCGGACTCGCGCGGCAGTGGTTCGTGTCGCAGTCCCATGTCCCCCGCCGCCACCGCGCTGCCGCGCCCCCGCCAGTCCCTGCTTGCCACCCCACCCTAACCAGCAGTACGGGCAGCGCCACAAGCCATCGCGGAGTCACCCCCGCGGTGAACCGTCGTCACCGTGAAGGCCGCCTTCGCCCACGACGCGGATACCCGTCTTCTCCCCCGGGCGAACGGTCAGGGGACCCGCGACCCGGATGCCGACCGGGGTGTCGTGGCCCTCGACGGTCACGGTGACCATGGCGTCGTGGCCGTAGTACGAGACGTCGGTCACCGTGCCCCTGACCGTGCCCACGGAGTCCACGTCGGTCAGGTGGAGCTGTTCCGGCCGGAGCAGGACCGTGCCGGCGCGCAGGCCGGCAGGAGGGTCGGCGAGGGGCACGGCGCCCAGGGCCGTCACGGCCGTGCCGTCGTCGTCGACGGTGCCGCGGAGCAGGACGGCGTCGCCGACGAAGTCGGCGATCCAGGGGTCCGCGGGACGACGGTAGAGGTTCTGCGGGGTGTCGCACTGGGCGACCCGGCCGTCCCGTACGACGGCGACGAGGTCGGCGGTGGACAGGGCCTCCTGCTGGTCGTGGGTGACGAGGACCGCCGTGGCGCCGGTCGCCCGCAACGCGGCCCGTACGTCCGAACGCACTCCCGTCCGCAGCGCGCTGTCCAGGGCGTTGAACGGCTCGTCCAAGAGCACGAGTTGGGGGCGAGGGGCGAGCGCGCGGGCGAGGGCGACGCGCTGTTGCTGGCCGCCGGAGAGTTCGTGCGGCATGCGGTCGCCGTGTCCGGCGAGGCCGACCAGGTCCAGCATCTCCTCGGTGCGGCGTCGTCGTTCGGCCCGGTCGGTGCCGGTCAGCCCGAAGGCGACGTTGCGGGCGACGTTCAGGTGCGGGAAGAGGGCGCCCTCCTGGGGCACGATGCCGATGCGGCGGCGCTCCGGCGGCAGGTGGACGCCGGGGCCGACGAGGGTGCGGTCGCCGAGGCGGACGGTGCCCGCGTCGGCGTGCAGGAATCCGGCGACGATCCGCAGCAGGGTGGTCTTGCCGCAGCCGGAGGGGCCCAGGACGGCGGCCAACGCGCCTGCGCGGACGGTGAGTGCGAGCCCGCGCAGGACCGGCTCCCCGGCTCCGTAGGACTTGGTGAGCCCTTCTATGTGCAGTTCGTTCATGTCCGGTGCCTGCCTAGGAGGTACGAGGGGACGGCGGCCAGCAGGATCAGCGCGGCGGCGTAGGGGGCGGCGGCCGCGAAGGATCCCGCGCCGGTCTCCGTCCACAGCCGGGTGGCGAGGGTGTCCATGCCGGTGGGGCGCAGCAGGAGGGTCGCGGGGAGTTCCTTCATGCAGACCACGAAGGTGAGCGCGGCGCCGGCGGCCACGCCGGGTGCGGCCAGTGGCACGGTGACCTCGCGCAGCACCTGCCACGGCCGTCGTCCCAGTGAGCGGGCCACGTCCTCCAGGACGGGCGGCGCCTGGAGAACGGCCGCCCGGGTGGCGGCCACCGCGACCGGCAGGAAGAGGACCGCGTACGCGCCGACGAGCAGCGGGAGTTGCTGGTAGAGCGGGTAGGCGTAGCGCACGGCGAAGAAGACCAGCGCGAGGGCGACCGTGATGCCGGGCAGCGCGTGGCCGGCGTAGGCCGCCTGTTCCAGCAGCCCTGCGCCGCGCCCTCGGTGCCGGGCGGCGATCACCCCGACCGGCAGGGCGAGGAACGTGGTGAGACCCGCGCCCGCCGCCGCGACCCCGAACGTGGCCCACGCGGTCTGAGCGAGCCCGCCCAGGTCCCAGGTGGCCGAGCTGCCGACGGCCAGCCAGTACCCGAGGGTGCCCAGCGGGAAGGCGACGGCGACGGCCGTCACCGTGCCGCACCACAGCAGGGCGAAGGGCCGCCACCGGCCGAGGGCGACCGGAACGACCGGGCGGGCGGTGCCCGTTCCGGTCCTGGCGTGGCCGGCCCGGCCGCGCGTACGGGCTTCGGCAGCGACCAGTGCGATCGTCATCGCCACGAGGACGACGCTGAGCGCGGCGGCCGGAGTGCGGTCGAAGGAGGCGCGGTAGGAGGTGTGGATGGCCCGGGTGAAGGTGTCGTACCGCATCAGGGAGACCGCGCCGAAGTCGGAGAGCACGTACAGCGCGACGAGGAGGGCGCCGCCCGCCGCGGCCGGTCGCAGCTGCGGCAGGGTGACGCGGAGGAATGTGCCGAGCGGGCCGTGGCCGAGGGAGCGCGCCGCCTCCTCCTGCGCCGGGTCGATGCCTCGCAGGGCCGCGGCCGCCGGCAGATACACGTACGGGAAGCTGACCAGCGTGAGCGCGAGGGCGGCGCCGCCGAAACCTGCGAGGCCCGGTTCGGCCGACAGCCAGGCGAAGGCGGCGACATAGCTGGGCACGGCGAGCGGCAGCGTGGCCAGCACCGACCAGGCGCGGCCGCCGGGCAGTCGAGTGCGGACGGTGAGCCAGGCCAGTGAGACACCCAGGAGCAGACAGGCGGTCACCACCACGGCGGTGAGGCCGAGGCTGCGTCCGAGGAGGTCCAGGGTGCGTGTGTCGGCGACGACGTCCCAGGCGAAGGCGGGGCCGCGTTGCAGGGCGCGGACGGCGAGATAGCCGAGTGGCAGCAGGGCGAACAGGGCGGCCGCGCAGGCGGGGACGAGCAGGATCAGGGGCGGTCTGCGACCGGCCGTGCCGAATCGTCCCGCCAGGCGCCTCCCTCGTCTGCGACCGCTGTCCGGCCCGTGTTGGGGCTCGCGCCCGACCGGGGCGGCGGCGAGGGTTCCGGTCGGGCGTGCGGAAGACGGCGATGTGGGCACGGCGGGCTAGACCAGTCCGGCTTCCCGGAGCATGGCCAGCGTCTCCTGCAGGGACTGCAGCTTGCCGAGGTCGATGTCGGGGGACACCAGGGACTCGAACGGCGGCAGGCCCTCGACCTTGCTGGTGACGCCCGCGGCGAGCGGGTACTCCTTGGTCTCGTCGGCGAAGTAGGTCTGCGCCTCCTTCGACAGCAGGTAGTCCACCGCCTTCTGCGCCGCCGCGCTCTGCCCGCTGTCCTTGAGGATGCCGGCGCCGGCGACGTTGATCAGCGCGCCGGGGTCCTTGCCGGGCAGGAACTTGAGCTCGGCGTCGACGTTGTCCTCGCCCTTCTCGGCGACCCGCTCGTACCAGTAGTAGTGGTTGACCAGGCCGAGCTCGACCTCGCCGGCCTCGACCGCGTCCAGGGTCGCCAGGTTGTGGGCGTACGTCTTGGCGCCGTTCGCCTTCAGGTCCTCGAGCCATTTGCGGGTGATGTCGTCGCCCTTCAGGACCCGCATGCCGGTGACGAACGCCTGGAAGGAGGCATTGGTGGGCGCGAACCCGACCTTGCCCTTCCACTCCGGCTTGACGACGTCGAAGACACTGTCCGGAACCTTGCCCTCGGTCACCTTGTCCGGGTTGTAGGCGATGACGCGGACGCGCCCCGAGAGGCCGACCCAGTCGCCGCCGGAGCCGCGGTAGGCGTCGTCCACCTCGTCGAGAGTCGTCTGCGGGAGCTTCTGCAGCATGCCTTCCTTGGACAGGGCGCCCAGCGCGCCGGCGTCCTGGGAGAAGAACAGCCCGGCCTTGGTGCGGTCGCCCTCCTCAAGGATCTGGGCGGCGAGTTCCGCGCTGTCGCCGTAACGCACCTCGACCTTGGTACCGACAGCCTCCTCCAGCTTGTCCAGAAGTGGCTTGACCAGCTTCTCGTTGCGGCCGGAGTAGATGACGAGGGAGGAGTCCCCGTTCCGACTCTCACCGTCCTTGTCTTCGGAGCCGCATGCGGCGAGGGCGGGAAGCAGCAGACCGGCCGTGAGCAGCGCGGTGATCTGACGAGCCGTGGGGCGTCGCATGGTGTGTGCCTTCCTGCGGGGCTCGCCTGCACGCGGCCGGTCCTGTCGGTGGAGAGCCAGGGGCGAAGCGATCCTGTGACGTTACTGTGGCTTGTTTTCGACCCTGCTATGAATAAGGTAAACCTTGCCTAACAGTCAAGGGTTGCTAAAGCGGACGTTGCCGCGGAAAGGGCGCGCCCCCGTGATCCACTCCTCCACGCCCCTCCCTGCCCCGCTCCCGGCCCCCCGTCCGGCCGGCCCCTCCGGGGCCGCCGTCCACCCGGCCATGCCCGCCCTGCCGCTCCCGCGGCCGAATGCAGTGCCGTTCGCACGCGAACTCGCGGCATACGGTGACCGCATCGCGCTCATCACGCCCGAGGGGCAGTTGTCGTATCGCGAGCTGGCCGAGCGGGTGGCCCTCACCGCCGAGCGCCTCGGGCCCGTACGGCGGCTGGTGCTGCTGGCCGGTGCCAACCGCACCGACGCGCTCGTCACACACCTGGCCGCCCTGTCCGCCGGCCACCCCGTCCTGCTCGTCCCAGGCGACAGCGAGAGCACGATCCGCTCATTGACCGAGGCGTACGCCCCCGACGTCGTGGCCCGCCCGCACACCGACGGGACCTGGACCCTCGACGAACGGCACCCCACGAGCGCCCACACCCTTCACCCGGACCTGGCCCTGCTGCTGAGCACGTCCGGCTCGACCGGCTCACCCAAGCTGGTACGGCTCTCCCACGACAACCTCCAGGCCAACGCCGAATCCATCGCCGCCTACCTCGGCATCGACGACACCGACCGGGCCGCCACCACGCTGCCCATGCACTACTGCTACGGCCTGTCCGTCATCCACAGCCACCTGCTGCGCGGCGCCGGGCTCGTCCTCACCGAACGGTCGGTGTCCGACGCCGCCTTCTGGGACGAGTTCCGCGCCGCCCGCGGCACCTCGCTGGCAGGAGTGCCGTACACCTTCGACCTGCTCGACCGGGTCGAGTTCGCCCGTATGCACCTGCCGCACCTGCGCTGCGTCACCCAGGCCGGGGGGCGCCTTGCGCCGGAACTCGTCGCCCGGTATGCCGAGTTGGGCCGCCGTTCGGGCTGGCAGCTGTTCGTGATGTACGGCCAGACCGAGGCAACGGCCCGCATGGCCTACCTCCCGCCCCAGCTCGCCGCCGAGCGCCCCGAGGCCATCGGTGTGCCGATACCCGGCGGCTCGTTCCGGCTGGACCCCGTCGACGGACACGGTCCGGGTGCCGGGGAACTGGTCTACTCGGGGCCGAACGTGATGCTCGGTTACGCCGAGAGCCCGGCCGACCTCTCCCTCGGCCGCACCGTCGAGGAGCTGCGCACCGGGGACCTCGCCCGCCGCGCTTCCGATGGGCTGTACGAGATCATCGGCCGCCGCAGCCGCTTCCTGAAGATCCTCGGCCTGCGGATCGACCCGCAGCGCATCGAGGCCCTGCTGGAGGCACACGGCGTCGCCGCGTACTGCGCGGGGGACGGTGAGACTCTGGCCGTGACCGCGCTCGGGGACGCGAGCGCGCAAGGCCGCATCCGGCGGCTGATAGCACAGGACTGCGGGCTCCCGCCCCACGCCGTACGGGTCCGCGCCCTGGCCGAACTCCCCCGCCTGGCCTCGGGCAAGCCCGACTACGAGGCCGTACGACAACTGACGCGCCCCGCGGCCGAGGCGGCGTCCGACCCCGCTGAGGATCTGGTCTGCCTCTACGCGGAGATCCTCGACCGCGTCGACGTCACCGAGGACAGCAGCTTCGTCAGCCTGGGCGGCGACTCCCTGTCCTACGTCGAGATGTCCCTGCGCCTGGAGGAGTCGCTCGGCCACCTGCCGGCCGACTGGCACACGAGAACCATCCGCGAGCTGCGACCCCTGACCGCGCCCGTGGCCCGGACGCCGGACGAACGGGACGGGTCGGTGCCGCGGCGGGACCGGGGAATCCGAAGCGCACTGCGCACCTGGACCAGCCCCGACTCCTGGGGAACCCGCCGCACCCTGGAAACCGGCGTCGTCCTGCGCGCCGCCGGAATCGTCCTCATCGTCGGCTCACACGTCCGGATCTTCGACATCAAGGGCTTCGCCCACATCCTCCTCGGCGTGGCGGGCTACAACTTCGCCCGCTTCCTCCTGACCGACGCCACACGCCGCGAGCGCATACGGCGCCTTGGGCGCAGCATCGCCCGCATAGCGGTGCCGAGCATGGTGTGGATCACCGGCGCCGTTCTCCTGACCGACTTCTACGACCCCGCCAACGCCCTGCTGCTCAACACCCTCCTCGACCAGGGGAACGATCGCTTCGACTGGGCCTACTGGTTCGTGGAGGCCCTCGTCTACTTCCTGATCGCCCTGACTCTCCTCATGGCCGTACCGCTGCTGGACCGGCTGGAGCGACGGTACGCGTTCGGCGTGCCGCTGGCCCTCATGGCCATCGGCCTGGTCGGCCGCTACGACCTGCTCGGCCTGGCGTCCGTCCGACCCCAGCTGAGCCCCTCAGTGGTCTTCTGGCTCTTCGCACTGGGGTGGGCGGCCGCCCGGGCGGACACCGTGCGGCAACGGGCGCTGCTGACCGCGGCCCTGCTGCTCACCGTGCCCGGCCTGTTCGAGGACCAGCCCCTGCGCACGGCCCTCGTGATCGCCGGGCTGGGCCTGCTGATCTGGGTGCCGACCCTGCCCAGCCTCGGCCCGCTCAGCACGCTCGCGGGTGTCCTGGCCAGCAGTTCCCTGTACATCTACCTGACGCACTACCAGGTCTACCCCTACCTCCAGGAAGACTTCCCGATCACCGCTCTGCTCGCCTCCCTGGTCATCGGCGTGGGCTACGCGACGGTCGTGACCCGGACTGCGCGAACGATCCGGTGGCTGTGACCACGATCCTCCGCCACGCACATCAGCCTCTCGTAGGTCAGGAGCCCTCAGCCGGGCTGCGCCCAGCCGTGCAGGCTGAACCGCCGGGCTCCCTCCAGGTTCCGGCGAACAGCGTCCTCGCCGGCGCCGAGGAATGCCACCACGCCTCGCCCGACCGGTCCCCTTGCCTGACTACGGCGTTGAACCGGAGAGCCATGTCCTCACCGTGGCTACCCGAGACCATCACGGTCGACGTCGGTATCGGTCGCCGCCAGCACCGCGACCCGAGTGTGAGTGGGATCGAGTACGGCGAAAGCCACGTCCGACGTGTCGTGGTGGAACCAGTCCGTGAACGCCATGAATCGCAGCCACCGGTGATCCGCGGCCTGCCGCACCGCCTCCAGGAACGGCACGTCGGCGGGCAGCCCCATGAGCGCGTACAGACTCCCCCAGGCATACAGCCGCGCGTACGCCGCGCCCTGTCCCCGGCCATTCACCCCGCCGTGGTACGACGCCGAGAACAGCTCGTCGAGTACATCGTCCGGCGTCGTCGCGCAGGCAACCGCGCTGCCCCGGCGCCTGCCTTCGCCTGCCAGACAGCGCAGGGGCAGTTCCTTGAGGAAGGACATGCCGAAGTCGTCCGGGCTGAGCGGGCTCGGCAGTGTGAAGAACCGCGCCTCGGGCTCACGGGCCCATCCGCCGGCCGTGAACGGCCGGACAGCCGCCTTCGCCCGCGCGTCGTCACGTGTGTCACTGGCCCTGCGGCCCGCGACGGCACCGCTGTCGGTCGAGGGAACCTCCGGGAAACGCGACCGAAGCTGATTGGGCGTCTTGACCGGCCCCAGTCCCCGGACACGACCCGTGAAGCGATGCTCGATGTCCAGTCGCGTCCTGGGCAGCCGAGCCAACGGGTGCCCCAGCTCACCCAGCCTTTCGGCGTACGCGTCCAGGGCGCGCCGACCGGCCCCTGCGCCGATCAGCGCCAACTCTCCGAGGAGACATGCCCGCAGCTCGACAGCGGCCCCTGGATCCCGTCCGGCAACTCGCCGAACAGGGACTCAAGGTCCCGCAGCTGCTGAGCCTTGACCAGCTTCGCAGCCACCGAACGCAGCAACCGATCGGCTTCCCCACGATCCGTGGCGCCGAGGGGCAGCAGCCGACTCACGATGTCCACTGCAACCGTCGCACACTCCCGCGAGCACGTATCGGCGAGGGCCTCGGCGATACGCCTGACGGCCCCCGCCACAGGGGCGCCGCCAGGCCCCTCGCCGGACACCCCTCGGCACAACTGCTCCGCCGCTCCGTACAGTTCCTCCGGCCGGAGCTCGGCCAGATGCTTCAACTCTGCTCCGGGCCGCTCCCAGAGAGGCCGGTCGGAAACGCCGTCACCGGTCGTCACTTGGTTGTGGCTCACGCGCCGAATCTACGAGCAAGAGGTTCTCGGGTGTCCCGGGCGACGAAGGAGACCGACAAGTACGAGGACGACCCCACCGAGGCGCATGCAGACTCGGCCCCGCGTGCGCTACCGGGCGCACGAGCTACCGGCACACCCTCCAGCATCGCCCGTCCGAGGGACCGTTGACCTTTTCCGGGGCGCTCGAGATACGTCCTGGCGGCACAGACGCCACTATGAGTCCAAGCAGGAAGCCCGCACCACCGAACACCCTTGGCGGCAAGATCGGTGGGGCGAGCACTGAGTACCAGGAGGTACCGCAATGACTGTGGCTCCAACTCGCTCCGTACTGTCAATGGCTCGCCCGAAGGGCTGGGCGGCCCTGCTCATCGTCATCGTGATCGTCTATGCCCCGGCGGCACAGATCCAGGACACCTTGACCAGCCTGATCGCTCTGTCAGCGGTGCTCGTCTCGGGCTCGGCGGTGAAGGCCGTATCAGCGCGTCAACCGCAGACGACCGCCTGAGGACGGACTGAACTCGATCGGGCCGGGAGGGGAAGGCCTCCACCCGGGAAGCCGGGATAGGGCCAAGCGTGCTCCTTGCGTGCCCGATCGAGTAGACCACTCGACACGCCCCTAGTCTGACCGGACGCCCTCACCGCCTGCAGCGCACGCACCGCACATGACACGAGCCGACAAACCCCGGGTCAGGAACCCTTACCCACCGGTTCAAGAATCGCCACGCACTCCACATGGTGCGTCATCGGGAAGGTGTGCAGTTTGGCCCCTCCCAAGAAACATGCAGGTCAGAGCGATTTCGAGGGCGGAATGCAGACGTCTCAGAGAGCCTCGTGCGTCATACGTGCGTCATCGCCACAGCCATGCGTCAAGCGCGCGGAGCGCGATCGATGCCCTGACCGCAGGCTACGCGCTGGCAGGCCGCGCCGCTGGCACTGCGCGAGTTGCCGCCTTCATCTGTCGAAGCGCCGCGGAATCGAGGAGCCACCGCCGAAGCCCCCTGACCGGCAAGCGCCAGATCAGGGGGCGTGGGGAGGCGACAGGAGTCACGGGCGTAAGGAGAATCAGCAAACGCTCGGCCACTGCGTGGGCGACCCGCCACCGCCCACCTCCGCTCGAATGCACCCTCAGCCACAGTGGTTCGTGCGGGACCTGGGCAGTCGCCGCCAGAGGCTCCTAGTACTCCAGCCGTAGATCGTGATCTTGTGGGCAGGGCTGGGATCAGGCGACAGGGATCGATATCGGATCGCGTGAGGTGGTCGCCCCGCTGGCACGCTGCCCCCATGGATCACGCAGAAGTACTGCTCATCGGCGGACGAGCTGGTGTCGGCAAGACGACGGTGGGATGGGAGGTTTCGGCGCTACTGCGCTCCCCGCACACCCGCACCCGGGCCGGCAGCGACCCCCGACGATGCTGAGGAGGTGGCCGACGAGGAGCGGCTGCTTCTCGCGACCGCGACGGCGCACCCCGCTGACATCGAGCAGATGCCGTGGCTGACCGCCGACGACTTCACGCACCCCTTGCACGCCGGGCTGTGGCAGTGCCTGACCGCTCTGACCCGGCGCCGTGCCCCCGTCCACCCGGTCACCGTCCTGTGGGAGGCCCAGCAGCGCGGCCTCCTCACCCCCGGCATCGCGCCGACCGAGCTGCTCGCCCTCCTCGGAACACCGGCCAGTTCCCCTCAATACTGGGGCGAGCGGATCCTCCAGCGCTTCCTCCTGGCCACCGCGCGTCAAGTGGGCCACCGCATTGAAGCGTCCACCGACGACCGGGCAACCACCCCGTATCAGCTCATCGTCGGCAGCCGACGCGCGCTCGCCGAGCTGTCCACCGTGCGCACCCGCTGGCACCACGCCACCTCACCGACCCCGACACCGCTGCCCGCACGAACCAGAGCCACGGCACCGCCCCGGGCGCCCGCCGCGGACCACGGCTCCCCCCGCCGCCCGCATCTCCCGCTGACCCGGAACCCGCCGGTGGCCGGGCCCCAGAAGGTTCCGGCCACCGGCAGAATGAGCACCCCTTCGTGACGCCCCCATCCGCCGGCGCGCAGGTCCGCCTCGACATGCACGCCAGCGCCATGACCGCCACGGTCACCGGCCCCGAACGGAACTGGCCCGCGCTGCGCTGACAGCCCGTGGCTTCGAGGCCCTCGACGAAGACACCCTGGTCATGGCCCGCATCGATCACGAGGAGTGTCAATGACTGAGTCAAGCCGACTGCATGGTCCGGCCAGCCTGATCAGGCGCCAGGAGTATCCGGTGAATGTGGACTACAACGGATGGGCCTTGCAGGACTTCGACGACACGCAGGTTCCTGTGCAGTTCCCTGAGGGCTTCGAGAGCGACACGTTCCTCACTGCTCACCCTGGGCGCCTTGATTTCTACAGTGCCGGGCACACCCACACCGCGTCCCTGATGGTGGAGATCTGGGACGGGGAGCCGGCCGTGCCGGCAGGAGAGTGGGACGAGACGGCCCTGGCCAGCATCGTTTGTTCTTCGGGCAAGTTGCGCGCCAGGGGGATGGCGGCAGGACCGATGCCAGAGGCGATCGAATTGTCGGACGGGCCGGGCGTCTGGACGGTGCGCGTGGTGTGCACCGGCCGTGAGGCGGCAGCTGCGCAGACCCAGCACGGTGTGGTGCACGGAGTCGAGCGCTACATCGCACAGTTCTGGCCGAACGCCTAGATTGCTGAGGGGCGGCTCACATCTCCCGAGCCGCCCCCGCACCTGGCCAAGGGCGCCTACGAAGTGATCTCGACCATGAAGCCGTCGTCCGGTCCGTCTATAACCCTGTTCTTGTCGTAGAACTGCGCGAGCAGGATTTCTGCGTCCCTGTTGCTCTCCTTCTTCACGGGCAGGACACTGAAGTTGCCCGGCTCAGCGAGCGGGTCGTAGTCCGAGTGGCCCGACCCCTCATACGTAGATGCCATCGGGTACTCATCGCATTCCCGCGCGTATCCGGCTGACGTCGCGTAGTCCTTGCCGAAGTACTTCCCGCAGTTGTAGGTAGAGCGGTTACGGTTCAGCTCCCGGCGTTTGTTGTCCCAGTACAGGCGCGTCAGCGCGGGATCTGGGCTTTTACCTGGAACGTCCTTCTTCGCCATGGGGGGCTGCGTCATCCCCGGCTTGGTGAACGCCTTCTGCGTTAGGCAGGTATGGAGCCTTGTCCCATCGGGGCGGCAGCATGAACAAGTCGCCGCCCGTGATCGGCAGCGATGACCAGGCGGGCGGTGCCTTGAGGCTGATGTTCGGCACATACACCGCAGCGATAAGATCGGTCTTCGCGCTGTCAGACCCCTGGCCGGCGGCGACGGTCAACGTGTGCTTGTACGTGTCCGCACCCAGCAACTGACTCCATGTCCGGGTGAAGGGCATCTTAACGCCGCCCTGCGTGTACGCCGCCGTGGACGGCCAGAGATGGGTGATGCTGCCCTTCGTCGTGATGCCCATCGCGGCAGCGCCGTTCTCCTTGGCCGCGGTGAAGTCGGTGAAGTAGTACGTGACCGTGATGGTCCTGCTGTTCTTCGGAATGGTGCCGATGGCAAGAACATCGAAGTGACTGGTGCCGACCGGCTCCCCGTTGCGCAGCCAGACCTGTTCGAACTGTTTACCAGAGCACAGCGCGTAACGGGACTTGATGTAGAACGTCTTCGTCGCCAGTCCCGCAACGCACTCCTGAGTCGTCATCGTGTGCGGCGGCTCAGGAAAGCTGACTGCCGTCGGCGCTCGGGAGGCAAGCGGCTTACGACCCGGAGGCTGGTAGCGTGCCGAAGCCTCCGTGGCGAGCGGAGCGAAGGTCTTGGCCTGGCCGAGCGTCTCACGAGGCAGAACGGCCTGCGTGGTGTCCTCGCTGGAAAGGACACGTAACTTGCTCGGCTGTTGTTGAAGTTCGGCGAGGTCGAGCGGCTCGGCGTTCACCGGCCGCATGTAAGACTCCATGCTCAGCGAGTCAGAGCCGTCAGCCTGGGCACTACTCAAGGGCATGAGCAGTGAGGCCACCAGCCCGGGCACCAGTACGGCGGCCGCGCGTATTCGAGCCCGCGTGAGCACACGTCTTATCGTCATCCAACACCCCTGTTCTCAGGTACACGCCAAACGACCTGACCCCAACAGGGCTACCGGACACAGGGAGTCCACACATCCACGTGATCTCCTCTGACTTGATCAGGATTGAACCTGACTCAAATGTGCATTCGAGTAGTCGTCTTCCCAGACCCTCATTGCCTGGTCGGCGCGAGAGGTGCGAAGCTCGGTTGTCGCGCAGGAGGGCCCACCAGGACACTGGCGCGTCGGCGGGCGAGCGCGATAACGGCCTGCACGCGCTTGCGGCCCTGCCGCGCTTCTTGAGGTAGAAGTCCCTGTTTGGGCTTCGCGGATGATGCTGGTCTGCGCCGACAGGTAAGAGACCCTGCGTAGACGTCGGCTATAGCGCTTGGGCCGGTGCAGGTTGCCGGTGCGACGACCCGAGTCCCCCGGAACTGGCACCAGCCCCGCCGCGGAGGCCAGATGGCCGGCGTCCGGGTCGGCCGGACAGCAGGATGCGGTGCACTGGAATGAAGCCGAAACGCTCCAGCCGGGCGCGCTGACGCTGCTCGTGCAGCACGCGGTCCAAAGACGCTCGTAGCCCCGCGTCCAGGGTCACCTGCAGCACCGGGGCGGGGGTGGCGCCGGTCGCGGTGAGGGCCCACATACGGCCGGAGACGGGTGTCCCGTAGGGGCTCAGGCATGGTGAGAGGCGTGCCGCTCGCTCAGCGCTTCCAGCAGCAGCTGCTCGTCTACTACGTCTCGGCCAGCCAGGATGGCCCGGCGTCTCGACGGCTCGGGCCTGACCCTGAGCAGCCATCCGCAGACCGCCGTTCCCGCTCACCGCCCGTCGCAGCGCACTGTCGATCAGACCCATACGGCCAAACCCGCCCCACAGAGTGCCATCAGAGCGCCTGAGCAGGGACACAACGGGCCTGACACCACATCAGAAAGAGCGTCAAATGAGCGTCGGCAGCGTCAAGGTATCCCCCGTAGCGCCCACACCGCACATAATGCGCACGCACAAAACCGCAGGTCAGGAGCCCTTCGCGGCCGGTTCGAGGATGGCGACACACTCCACATGATGAGTCATCGGAAACAGATCGAACGCCCGCAGCGTCCGCACCCGATACCCACCGTCCCGGAAGTACCCCAAGTCCCGCGCCAACGCCGCCGGATCGCACGCCACGTACGCGATCCGCCGCGCCCCCAGGGACGACAGATGCTCCACCGTCTTCCGGCCCGCCCCCGCCCGCGGCGGGTCAAGCACGATCAGGTCGACCTCCGTGATCCCCGTGCGCGGCAGCACGCTCTCGACCTTGCCCTGCTCGATCCGCACGCGGTCGAAGTCCGCGAGGTTGTGCCGCGCGTCCTCCACCGCCCGCTTGCCGGACTCGATGCCGAGGACCGCGCCCTGGTCGCCGACCCGGTCGGCGAGCGCGCCCGCGAAGAGGCCGACGCCGCAGTACAGGTCGAGGGCCATGTCGCCCTTGCGGGGCAGGAGGCCCTGCATGACGGCCGTCACCAGGGTGTCCGCCGCCTGCGGGTGGACCTGCCAGAAGCCGCCGTTGCCGACGCGGTAGGTCCGGCCGTCCGCGCGCTCGCGGACGAAGGGGCGGCCGTGGACACGGTGGACGCCGCCGGAGCGCTCGTCCACGCGCAGCACCGACACCGGGCGGTCCAGCTCGACCAGCGGGAGGCGCGCGCCCGGCTTCGGCGTGAGGATCACCTGGCGGTCCTGCGAACCCGTCGCCGCGATCGCCTCGACGGAGTCCATGCCGGTCCAGACCCGCTTCTCGATGCCCAGCTCGCTGACCCCCTCCGCGGCGATCATGCAGTGGTCGATCGGCTCCACCTCGTGGGAGCGGTGCCGGCGCAGGCCCGCGCGGCCGTCGGCCGTGACCGCGTACTGGACGCGGGTACGCCAGGACGGGACCTGGCCAGCGGGCACCTTGTCGCCTTCGGCGGGCATCACCGTGCCGTCCCAGCCGGCCTCCTCAGGGGTGAGCCCGGCGAGGTGCTGGAGCTGCTCGGCGATGACGTCGGCCTTCAGGCGCCGCTGCGCACCCGGCTTGGCGTGCTGCCAGTCGCAGCCGCCGCAGCGGCCGGGGCCGGCGAACGGGCAGGGGACGTCGATCCGGTCCTTGGAGGCGTCCAGCACCTCCACCGCGTCCGCGCGCAGGAACCGGGCGCCCTCCTCGCCCTCCGTCACCCGCGCCACGACCCGCTCACCGGGCAGCGCGTGCCGGACGAACAGCACCTGGCCCTCGGACGTACGGGCGATGCAGTGGCCGCCGTGGGCGACGGGGCCGATCTCGACCTCGTACTCCTCCCCCACCAGCGACTTCCTCGGTTCTGCCTGCATGGTGGGGTGAACTCCAAAACACGTGAGGGGCAAGGGCCGAACGGAAACGGCCGGACAACAGCCCACCAGTCTACGTGGGTGCCGCCCGGCCGCTTCACACGAGCCGTCACACGAACCGTCGTCTCACGACTTGTGCTCGGTGGACTCCTTCGACCGCACCTGTGCGGGCCCCCGCCGCACGGAACCCGGCGCGTTCCACTCCTGCTGCCTGCGGGCCCGCTTCTTGGCCGCCTCGGACGACTGCAGCTGGTACGGCACCGAGGTCACCATGATCCCCGGCGTGAACAGCAGCCGGCCCTTCAGCCGCAGGGCGCTCTGGTTGTGCAGCAGGTGCTCGTACCAGTGGCCGACGACGTACTCGGGGATGATCACGGACACCGCGTCCCGCGGCGACTCCTTGCGCAGTCCCTTGACGTATTCGATGATCGGCCGCGTGATCTCGCGGTAGGGCGAGTCCAGGACCTTCAGCGGGACGTCGATGCCGCGCCGCTCCCACTCCTCGCGCAGCGCCTTGGTCTCCGCCGGGTCGACGTTGACGCTCAGGGCCTCCAGGCTGTCCGAGCGCATCAGTTTGGCGTAGGCCAGGGCGCGCAGCGTCGGGCGGTGGATCTTCGAGATCAGGACGACGGAGTGGATCCGGGACGGCCGTACGCTGTCGTCGCTCGGGCCCTCCGGGGCGGCGATCTCCTCGGCGACCCGGTCGTAGTGCTTACGGATCGCCGTCATCGTCGCGTAGAAGATCACCATGCCGAGCAGGGCGACCCACGCGCCGTGCGTGAACTTGGTGACGAGGACGACCACCAGCACGAGGCCGGTGAAGAAGGCGCCGAAGGCGTTGATGGCGCGCGAGCGGATCATGTGGCGGCGCTTGGCCTGGTCCTGCTCGGTGGCCAGGTGGCGGTTCCAGTGCCGGACCATGCCGGTCTGGCTGAGCGTGAAGGACACGAACACGCCGACGATGTACAGCTGGATCAGGCGGGTGGAGTCGGCGCCGTAGATCCCCACCAGGAGTCCGGCGGCGCCCGCGAGAAGCACGATGCCGTTGGAGAAGGCGAGACGGTCGCCGCGGGTGTGCAGCTGGCGCGGCAGGTAGCGGTCCTGGGCGAGGATCGAGCCGAGCAGTGGGAAGCCGTTGTAGGCGGTGTTCGCGGCGAGGAACAGCACCAGCGCGGTGGCCGCGGCCAGCACGATGAACAGGAAACTGCCCTTGCCGAAGACGGCCTCGGCGACCTGGGAGATCACCGGGTTCTGCACGTAGTCCCCGCCGAGCGGGACGCCGTTGTGGAAGAGGTCGCGCCCCGGGTTCTCGGCCATGCGGACGTCGGTCGCGGCGGCCAGCGCGATGATGCCGCAGAACATGGTGACGGCCAGCAGGCCCATCATCGCGAGCGTGGTCGCGGCGTTCTTGGACTTGGGCTTGCGGAAGGCCGGGACGCCGTTGGAGATCGCCTCGACGCCGGTGAGCGCGGCGCAGCCGGAGGAGAAGGCGCGCAGCAGCAGGAAGACCAGGGCGAAGCCTGCCAGGCCCTGGTGCTCGGGTTTGATGACGTAGTCCGCCGTCGGGGCGCGCATGGTGTCGTCCAGGACCAGTCCG
Source organism: Streptomyces afghaniensis 772 (assembly GCA_000415505.1). GTDB lineage: Bacteria > Actinomycetota > Actinomycetes > Streptomycetales > Streptomycetaceae > Streptomyces > Streptomyces afghaniensis. Next base: position 4,330 of record KE354477.1, on the reverse strand, counting down.
CGGAAGGCGCCCCAGGCGATCATGGTGAAGACGCCCGCGACGAAGACGTACGTCGGGATGGCGAACAGCGAGCCCGACTCCTTCACGCCGCGCAGGTTCATCAACGTCAGCAGCACGATCACGCCGATCGCGCAGAGCACCTTGTGTTCGACCACGAACGGGATCGCGGAGCCCAGGTTCTCGATGCCGGAGGAGATCGACACCGCGACGGTGAGGACGTAGTCGACGAGCAGCGCGCTCGCGACCGTCAGGCCGGCTCGGGGGCCGAGGTTGGTGTTCGCCACCTCGTAGTCGCCGCCACCGCTGGGGTAGGCGTGCACGTTCTGCCGGTACGAGGCCACCACGGTGAACATCAGCACGACGACCGCGACCGCGATCCACGGACTGAAGTGGTACGCCGTCACACCCGCGATCGACAGGACCAGCAGCACCTCCCCCGGCGCGTACGCGACGGAGGACAGCGGGTCGGAGGCGAAAACGGGTAGTGCGATGCGCTTCGGCAGGAGCGTTTCCCCCAGCCGGTCACTGCGCAGTGCGCGCCCGATCAGGATCCGTTTGGGCACGTCGGTCAGTTTGGACACAACAGTGGATCGTAAGCGTTCGATTGCGGGCTCGCCCACCCGCCACCCCCCAACGGCGTTCCGTCTGCTCTCCGAGTGAATTCAGAGGCTGCTGCGGCTGCGGGTTCGGCGGGTCCCCCGGATCCCATGCCTATATGACTAAGCCCCGTCCGTCTCCCGGCCGTTGCCGCCCCTGGAGGTCCCATGCACCCCACCGCAGAACTGATCGGCGCCACGGCCGCCCTCGTAGCCCTCGGGATCCTCACACTGGCGAGCGTGCGCAGCATCAGCCGTCGTAAGGAGGTTTCTGCGGGGACACGCTGAGACAGGAGCCGTGGCGGCACCGCAGCCCGTCATCGACTTGCGTCGCTCGGCCCGCTGCCTACCCGCGCCCGCTCCGCCACCCCCGCACGCAGTTCCTCCGGCCCGATGCTGTCCGTCCGGGTCGACGGGACCGTGCAGGCGTATGCGCCGGCCACTGTGCCGTGCAGGGCGCAGTGGTGGGGCGGGGCGCCCTGCAGCCAGGCGTGGAGGAACGCGGCGGCGAAGGCGTCGCCCGCGCCGTTGGAGTCGACGACCGGGGCCGGGGGCGTGGCGGCGGGTACGTGGGTCAGCTCGCCGTCGGCGAGGAGGTACGCGCCGTCCGCGCCGGCGGTGGCGACGACGGTCCGGGCCCTGCCCCGCTCGGTGATCCGCCGCATGGTCCGCTCCGGGTCGGCCAGGGCCGTGCTGGACAGGAAGACCAGGTCGGCCTGGTGGGCGAAGGGCTCGTGGTAGGGGTTGGAGCCGTCCCAGTCGTGCAGGTCGGTCGAGATCGTGATGCCCGCCTCGCGCAGGACGGGCAGCGCGTGCGCGCACGGCTGGGTGATGACGACATGGGCGTGCCGGCTGGCCGCGGCCAGTTCCCGCAGCGTGGACTCGGGCAGCCGGTCCGTCTCAGCCGAGCGGGTGGCGTCGTACAGCGACAGCCGCCGGCCGTCGGGTCCGACGAGATTGACCGCGCGCCTGGTGCCGAGCGGCTGGGGGACGGCGGTGAGCGCGATGCCGCGGTCGCGGTGCAGGGCGCGGACCAGGTCGCCCTCGAGGTCGTCGCCCAGCATGTCGACGTGGTGCGTGCGCAGCCCCAGCGCGCTCGCGGCCAGCGCGACGAAGTCCCCGCTCTGCCCCGCGCGCGTCACGATCCCGGGCCGGATCATGTGGCTGTCGGCGAACGGCACGGGCAGCTCGGGCACGTGCACGATCGTGTCCACGCCCGCGCCGCCCAGGACGAGGATGTCGATCTCGCTGCTCATGTCGGATTCCTCCCCCACCGAGGCCCGGCAGGGCCCTCGGCAACCCCCTCGACTTTGCCGATACGTTGGAGTCGGGCAGTCGAACGCGGCACCGGCCCCGGAAGGCATCATCGCGTGATTCCACCGGCATGATGTTGCCTGGCGGCCCGCACTCAGGCCGCGACTGGTGCCTGGCGAGCCGAAAGAGAGACATGAGCAGGACATTGTTGACGGTCAGAGGGCCCGTAGGAAGCACGGTGTGACGCGATGCATATTGTGATCATGGGTTGCGGAAGGGTGGGCTCCGCCCTGGCCCAGAACCTGGAGCAACAGGGCCACACGGTCGCCGTGGTCGACCAGGACCCCACCGCCTTCCGCCGCCTGGGCTCCTCCTTCGGCGGCCGCCGGGTCACCGGGGTCGGCTTCGACCAGGACACCCTGCGCGAGGCGGGCATCGAGGAGGCCGGCGCCTTCGCCGCGGTCTCCAGCGGTGACAACTCCAACATCATCGCCGCGCGGGTGGCCCGCGAGATGTTCGGCATCGAGAACGTCGCCGCCCGCATCTACGACCCCCGCCGCGCCGAGGTCTACCAGCGCCTGGGCATCCCCACCGTCGCGACCGTCCGCTGGACGGCCGACCAGATGCTGCGCCGCCTGCTCCCCTCGGGCGCCGAACCGCTCTGGCGTGACCCCACCGGCGGCGTCCAGCTCGCCGAGGTGCACACCTCCCCCGCCTGGGTCGGCCACAAGATCAGCCGGATCCAGGAGGAGACCGGGGTGCGCGTGGCGTTCCTGACCCGGCTCGGCGAGGCGGTCCTGCCCACCTCGCAGACGGTGCTGCAGGAGGGCGATCTGGTGCACGTGATGATGCGCACCGACGAGGTCGACAAAGTCGAGGCGGCGTTCGCCAAGGGTCCCGAAGAGGAGGGCGGTCACTGATGAGGGTCGCCATTGCCGGTGCCGGCGCGGTCGGCCGCTCGATCGCGGGCGAACTGCTGGAGAACGGCCACGAGGTCCTGCTGATCGACAAGGCGCCGACCGCCATCTCGGTCGAACGCGTCCCGCAGGCCGAGTGGCTGCTGGCCGACGCCTGCGAGATCACGTCCCTGGACGAGGCGGCGCTCCAGCGCTGCAACGTCGTCATCGCCGCGACCGGCGACGACAAGGTGAACCTGGTCGTCTCGCTCCTGGCCAAGACGGAGTACGGCGTTCCGCGGGTGGTCGCCCGGGTGAACAACCCGAAGAACGAGTGGCTGTTCAACGAGTCCTGGGGCGTGGACGTCGCCGTCTCCACGCCACGCCTGATGTCGGCGCTGGTCGAGGAGGCGGTGAGCGTGGGCGACCTGGTCCGCCTGCTCCGCTTCAGCCACGGCGACGCCAACCTGGTCGAGCTGACCCTGCCGGAGGAGTCGGCCCTGGCCGGCACGCAGGTCGGGGACGTCGAGTGGCCCGAGGACACGTCCCTGGTCACGATCATCCGCGGCACCCGCGTCCTGACGCCTTCGCGGGAGGACTCCCTGGAGGCGGGCGACGAACTCCTCTTCGTGGCCGCACAGGCCCGTGAGGAGCAGCTGGAGGACCTGCTGTCGGTACGCCGGGACAGCGCGGCGAGCTGAGCGGGGCCCCGCGGTGAGCAAGCAGAAGGGGCGTCCCGGGTTTCCGGGACGCCCCTTCTCTCGGCTTCCTTCAGCTCTGGTGGAGCCTCACTGCTCGGCGGACCGGGCAGCAGCCTCCCGTTCCCTCTCCTGCGCGGCCTTCTCCTCCGCCTCCATCTCCGCGAACACGTCGATCGGCGCGGGCGCCTTCGCCAGGAAGACCCACGTGAGCCATACGGCGAGCAGGAACGGCGGGATCTTCAGGGCGATCAGGACCCAGCCCAGCTGTGTGGTGTCGGCCCACCAGTACAGCGGGAAGAGGATCGCGCACTTGGCGAGCAGGATCGCGCCCCATGCGTAACTGGCCTTCGCGTACGCCTTCTTGCGGCCGGGGTTCCGCGTGCGCCAGGAGAGGTTCTCCTTGAAGACCGGGCCGAGGATCAGCCCGATCAGCGGGACACCGCACAGCGTGGTGATGATGTAGGCGAGTCCCAGGCCCAGCGTGTAGAGCATGCCGGGCAGGTAGAAGTCCTTGGCATTGCCGGTCATCATCGCGAAGACGACACCGAAGGCCACGCCGAAGACACCGCTGAAGGCGTGCTTGACGGTGTCCTTCATCACCAGCCGGACCACGACCAGCACCAGCGACACGGCCAGCGCCGCGATCGCCGACAGGTGCAGGTCCTTGTTGATCGTGTAGATGGTGACGAACAGCAGGCCGGGCAGCACCGTCTCGACCATGCCCCGCACGCCGCCGAACGCTTCGAACAGGGCGGCCTCGGTCACCGCCCGGGCGTCGTCCGCAGATGTCTCTTCGGTCGGCTTGTCGAGCGACGTCACCGGCTACTCCCGTCCGAGGGGTCTCAGTTCGTACTTGGGATTGAAGAGCACCCGGCGGCCCCGG
>KE354476.1 GCA_000415505.1 Streptomyces afghaniensis 772 | reverse complement strand
CGGGCCCCGGCCCGGGAATCCGCGAACCGGGAGGCCGCGGTCCCGTCCCGGGTGCGCCCGGGTGTCCAGCTGATCCTGGACGGCTTGGACCGCAACCCGGCGTACGTGCTGGACCACCGCATGGACGTCCTCGCGTGGAACGCCCTCGGTGACGCCGTGGTCGGCTTGGGCGACAAGGCCCCCGGCGAGCGCAACATGCCCCGCCGTGTCTTCCTCGACCCCACCGCCCGCGACCTCTACCCGGACTGGCCGGCGATCGCCGCCCAGACGGTCGCCCACCTCCGTCTGAAGGCGGGCCACCACCCGGACGACGCCGCGATGGGCCGGCTCGTCGGTGAACTCTCCCGCGCCAGCGACGACTTCCGCCGTCTGTGGGCCGACCACCTGGTCAAGCCCTGCGACCACGGGGTGAAGCAGATCCGGCACCCGGTCGCGGGCCTGCTGACCCTCCCGTACGAGACGCTCACGATCCCGGCCGCCCCGGACCAGACGATCGTGGCGTACACGCCGGAGCCGGGCTCGGAGACGGCGGAGCGGCTGGCGCTGCTGGGGAGTTGGGTGACGAGCCGGGCCGGCTGACGCCCGCGAAGGAAACAGCCCGGCTGACGCCCGCGAAAGAAACCGGCCGGCTGGCACCGCACAAAGAAAAGCGCGGGGACCGCCGCACCCCCGTGACCGGGGGGCGGGACGACGGCGGTCCCCGCGTAAGACGCGGGCCTGGTCAGGCCGGGCCCCCGCGTCTGTGACGTCGGTGGAGGTCCGGGAGCCGCTCCGGAGGTCCTTGACGCCAACGGCGCCGGCCGGGGCGGGGAGCCGCTCCCGCCCTGCCGACACCCACCAATGTGCAGGACTCGTGTTAAGCGGGTGCTGCGCGAACGTGACGCGCTCGTACCACTTCCGCGAAGTCCACGAAGATCGCGGACGAACGGCAAGTGCAACCGGTCAACGGGTGGTTCACCAGGCGTTCGCCGTCACTTCGCGGACCGGGCAAGGAAGGACAGCAGGTCCTGCCGGCTGACCACTCCGGTCGGCTTGCCCTCGACGAGGACGATCGCCGCGTCCGCCTTGCCGAGGACGGCCATCAGGTCGGCGACGGGCTCGCCGGAACCGACCTGGGGCAGCGGGCCGGACATGTGCTTCTCCAGCGGGTCGTCGAGCGAGGCGCTCTTGCTGAACAGCGCGTCCAGCAGTTCGCGTTCCACGACCGAGCCGACGACCTCGGCGGCCATCACGTCGGGGTGGCCGGCGCCCGGCTTGACGACCGGCATCTGCGAGACGCCGTACTCGCGCAGCACGTCGATGGCCTGGCCGACCGTCTCATCCGGGTGCATGTGGACGAGGGAGGGCATGCGGTCGCCCTCCTTGTCGTTCAGGACGTCGGCGACCCGGGCGCTGGGGCCGGTGTCCTCCAGGAAGCCGTAGTCGGCCATCCACTCGTCGTTGAAGATCTTGCTGAGGTAGCCGCGGCCGCTGTCCGGCAGCAGGACCACGACGACGTCGTCCGGGCCGAGCCGCTCGGCGACCTCCAGCGCGGCGACGACCGCCATGCCGCAGGAGCCGCCCACCAGCAGGCCCTCCTCCTTGGCCAGGCGGCGGGTCATCTGGAAGGAGTCCTTGTCGGACACGGCGACGATCTCGTCCGCGACGGTGCGGTCGTAGGCGGTGGGCCAGAAGTCCTCACCGACGCCCTCGACGAGGTACGGCCGCCCGGAACCGCCGGAGTAGACGGACCCCTCGGGGTCGGCGCCGATCACCTTCACCTTGCCGTCGCTGACCTCCTTCAGGTAGCGCCCGGTGCCGGAGATGGTCCCGCCGGTGCCCACGCCCGTCACGAAGTGGGTGATCTTCCCCTCCGTCTGCTCCCACAGCTCGGGGCCGGTGGAGTGGTAGTGGGAGAGGGGGTTGTTCGGGTTGGAGTACTGGTCGGGCTTCCAGGCGCCGGGCGTCTCACGGACCAGCCGGTCGGAGACGTTGTAGTAGGAGTCCGGGTGCTCGGGGTCCACGGCGGTCGGGCAGACGACGACCTCGGCGCCGTACGCGCGCAGCACGTTGATCTTGTCGGTGCTCACCTTGTCGGGGCACACGAAGATGCACTTGTACCCCTTCTGCTGCGCCACGATGGCCAGACCGACGCCGGTGTTCCCGCTGGTCGGCTCGACGATCGTGCCGCCCGGCCGGAGCGCGCCGCTCTCCTCGGCCGCCTCGATCATGCGCAGGGCGATGCGGTCCTTCACGGACCCGCCGGGGTTGAAGTACTCCACCTTGGCCAGGACGGTCGCCCTGATGCCCTTGGTCACGCTGTTGAGCCTCACCAGCGGGGTGTTGCCGACGAGACTGATCATCGAGTCGTGGAACTGCACCGTTGTCTCCGGTTGCCGCAGAAGTGGTCGTTATTGGTGCCGCCAGCCTATGGCCTGCCCGTCATCCGTGAGGTTCGTTCACTCGCTGTTGAGATTGGGCGACGGTCTGTACGGGGCAAGCACTGGGTGTACGGGTTCGAGGAGGTGGCGCGACGCATGACGAGTATGTCGAGGGCTCGGGTGGCCCGGCGGATCGCGGCGGGCGCGGCGTACGGCGGTGGCGGGATCGGGCTGGCCGGTGCGGCCGCCGTGGGGCTGGTGCTGGCGGAGGTGCAGCTGGCGCGGCGCCGGGTGGGCAACGGCACGTCCCCGCACGTGCCGAACGCGGACGGGCTGTACGGCCGTACGTACACCGTCCCCACCGACGCACCGCTGCGGCTGACGATGCTGGGCGACTCCACGGCCGCCGGCCAGGGCGTGCACCGGGCCGGGCAGACCCCGGGCGCGCTGCTGGCCTCGGGGCTCGCGGCCCTGGCGGAACGGCCGGTGGAGCTGCGCACGGTGGCGACGCCCGGGGCCCGCTCGGACGACCTGGACCGCCAGGTGGCCCTGGTGCTGGCCGACCCCGACGTGCCGGACATCTGCGTGATCATGGTCGGCGCGAACGACGTCACCCACCGCATGCCCCCGACCCGCTCGGTCCGCCACCTGTCCGCGGCGGTACGGCGGCTGCGCACGGCCGGCGCGGAGGTCGTGGTCGGCACCTGCCCCGACCTGGGCACGATCGAGCCGGTCCAGCAACCCTTGCGCTGGCTGGCCCGACGGGCCTCCCGCCAGCTGGCGGCGCCCAGACGATCGGAGTCGTCGAACAGGGCGGCCGCACGGTGTCACTGGGCGACCTGCTGGGTCCCGAGTTCGCCGCGAACCCGCGCGAGCTGTTCGGCCCGGACAGCTACCACCCCTCGGCCGAGGGCTACGCGACGGCGGCGATGGCGGTCCTGCCGACCGTCTGCGCCTCCCTCGGCCTGTGGCCGGCCGAGGAGGAGCGCCCGGACGCCTCCCGCCGCGAGGGCTTCCTGCCGGTGGCCCGGGCGGCGGCGGAGGCCGCGTCGGAGGCTGGTACGGAGGTCACGGCCGCCATGCCGAGCGGCCCGAGGGGACCGTGGGCGCTGTTGAAGCGCCGGCGGCGCCGGCGGGTACCCGAGCAGGAGCCGACCCCTGCCACGCCGTCGAGCTGACGGAAGCCCAGGGAGGCTGAAAAGCAAGCGCTTAGAAAACTGCGGTCAGGGTCACACCGCCACACCCGTGACCGAGGCCATACGTACGGGTAACTTCCCAGACAGCCCAGCCAGACCACCCGGTACGTCAATGGAGCCGTGATGCCCGAAGCCGTGATCGTCTCAGCCGCCCGCTCCCCCATCGGCCGCGCCGTCAAGGGCTCCCTGAAGGACCTCCGCCCGGACGACCTGACCGCCACGATCGTCCAGGCCGCCCTGGCGAAGGTCCCCGAGCTGGACCCGAAGGACATCGACGACCTGATGCTCGGCTGCGGCCTGCCCGGAGGCGAGCAGGGCCACAACCTCGGCCGCATCGTCGCCGTGCAGATGGGGATGGACCACCTGCCGGGCTGCACCATCACCCGGTACTGCTCCTCCTCCCTGCAGACCTCCCGCATGGCCCTGCACGCCATCAAGGCGGGCGAGGGCGACGTCTTCATCTCGGCCGGCGTCGAGATGGTCTCCCGGTACGCCAACGGCAGCTCGGACATGCCCGGCACGCACAACCCGGTCTTCGCCGAGGCCGAGGCCCGCACCGCCGAGACCGCCCAGTCCGAGGGCTCCACCTGGCACGACCCGCGCGAGGACGGCCTGCTGCCCGACCCGTACATCGCGATGGGCCAGACCGCCGAGAACCTGGCCCGCGCCAAGGGCGTCACCCGCCAGGACATGGACGAGTTCGGCGTCCGCTCGCAGAACCTCGCCGAAGAGTCCATCAAGAACGGCTTCTGGGAGCGCGAGATCACCCCGGTGACCCTCCCCGACGGCACGGTCGTCGCCAAGGACGACGGCCCGCGCGCCGGCGTCACCCTGGAGGGCGTCCAGGGCCTCAAGCCGGTCTTCCGCCCCGACGGCCTGGTCACGGCCGGCAACTGCTGCCCGCTGAACGACGGTGCCGCCGCGCTCGTGATCATGTCCGACACCAAGGCCCGCGAGCTGGGCCTCACCCCGCTCGCCCGCATCGTGTCGACCGGCGTCTCCGGCCTCTCGCCCGAGATCATGGGCCTCGGCCCGGTCGAGGCGAGCAACCAGGCCCTGAAGCGGGCCGGGCTGACCATCGACGACATCGACCTGGTCGAGATCAACGAGGCGTTCGCCGCCCAGGTGATCCCCTCCTACCGCGACCTGGGCATCCCGCTGGAGAAGCTGAACGTCAACGGCGGCGCCATCGCCGTCGGCCACCCCTTCGGCATGACCGGCGCCCGCATCACCACCACGCTCATCAACTCCCTCCAGTTCCACGACAAGCAGTTCGGCCTGGAGACGATGTGCGTCGGCGGCGGCCAGGGCATGGCCATGGTCATCGAGCGCCTCAGCTGAGCGTCCGACCGTAGCCGCCATAGCACCGACCGTGAGGTGTTGGCCCAGAACCCCGGAAACCCCGGGGTTCTGGGCTGTTTTGTGATCCAATCTCCCCCAGGATGTGACCTATCTCCCTCTACACGCAGAGAAGACCAGGTCACAGCAGCCCCACCCCTCCCCCGGCACCTAAGCCCTGTCCGTTTCGTGACGTTACGCACTGACAGCTGGTTAGTCCGCCCTTCAAGCTGATGTAGGAAGTCGGGGGTCGACTTTGAACCGGGAGTACGTCAGTGAGCGCCATGCCGATCGCGTTGCTGGTCACCACGGCCGCCACGGGCGCCGTGGGTGTCGCCGTCCTGCGCACCGTCCTGCAGCTGCGCCGACAGGTCGCGGCCCTGCACACCGCGCTGGCCGAGAACCGCGCCGCCACCACCCGTGCACTCCTGCCCGCCGCCCGCAGGTCCGCCGACACCGACGAGATACGGGCCGCCGTGGCGGCGGCGCTCGCGGAGGAACGCGAGCGGGAGCTCGCCGAGGCGCGGGCGTTCTGGGCCGCCCAGGAGGCCCGTGACGCCTCCGACGCACCGCCCCTGCTGGGTCTGCCCGACACCGACCTGTTCCTGCCCCGCCAGACCGATTTCGCGGGCCTGGAGCCGGTGTCCGAGCCCGGCGCGGACACCGAGGAACCGGCCGCCGAATCCCCGGAGCTGGCCGCGGCCCGCCGCCGCCACCCCTCCCACCCGGACTTCGTGCCGACGCAGTCGCCGGTGGCGAACGACCACGAGCGCACGGTCGCCACGCTGGAGGAGCTGGCCGCCTCGCGCGTGGAACTGACGGACGTCCGCCCGGGCCCGCTGGGCACCCTCGACGTCTACGTCTTCGCCGACGGCACGACCCTGTGCATGACCCCGGGCCACCGGGAAACCGCGGAACGCCTCGCCGCCGCCCTGCGCGCGGGCGAGACCCCGACCCTCCTCGGCGGCTCAGGCGTCTCCGGCGCCTACACCCTGACGTTCGAGTGCGGCGAGGAGAACGTCTACATCCTGGCGGACCGGGTCATCGCGTCCCTGTAGTGAAGCGCCCCTTCAGGGGCGCGGGGAACTGCGCGATCAGCCACAGACGACCCGCACTCGCGCGCGGCGCTAAACCCCCGCCCGCTTCTGCGCCTCCTCAACCAAGCGCACTGCTTCATCGACGTCGGCGTCAGCGGGAATCACCACCGCCAGATCATGCCCGGCAACGGTGATCTGATCTGCCGCTGCAAACATCCCCGCATCCGGCATCTCCCGAGGCTCCAGCCCCTCGAGCACCTGCGCCCTCCGGGCCAACTCCCGGGCCAGCCCGAGAGCCTCAGTGGCAGCGCCCCGCTGCAACCGGCTCTGGGGCGCAGCCCTCAAACGATCGGCGAAGTGCTCCACCGCACGGGTCAGAGGCGTCGTATCAACCACGCCGCGAGCGTACGCGTCGCACCGGGACTGTTGCCAACGGGCGAACACTCAGGCACGGTGACCTGAAGGACCGGCTTACATCCCAGCGTCCGGAGGCGCCGATGTCCCAAGTCTTCTCCGAAGAGACCCATCGCAACATGCTCGCCCGCATCCCCCACTGCACCGGTCGTGAGATCTCCGACTGGCTTCGCACCGTCGAAGAAGGCCCGGCACTCTTCCGCTTCGAGGAAAAGGTCAGCTGGCTCCGGCACGAACACAACCTGGCCTACGGCCACGCCAAGGCGATCGTCCATGAGTACGACCTGAGGAGGGCCGCGCGCAAACTGCTCTAGGCGCGCACCACGACGAAGGGCCCCGGCCGCAGCCGGGGCCCTTCGCGCACGACGCGTCGGCGACTAGTCGTTGCTGTTGAGGATCGAGATGAGCCTCAGGAACTCCAGGTAGATCCACACCAGCGTCAGCGTGAGGCCGAAGGCCGCGAGCCACGCCTCCTCGCGCGGGGCGCCGTAGGCGACGCCGTCCTCGACCTGCTTGAAGTCCAGGGCGAGGAAGCAGGCTCCGAGGATGATGCCGACGATGCCGAAGATCACACCGAGGGCACCGCTGCGGAAGCCGAGGCCGTCACCGCCGCCGAACACCGCGAACAGCAGGTTCACCATCATCAGCAGGATGAAGCCGAGCGCGGCCGCCATCACGAAGCCGTAGAAGCGGCGGTTGACGCGGATCCAGCCGGCCTTGTAGGCGATCAGCACACCGGCGAAGACCGCCATCGTGCCGATCACGGCCTGCATGGCCGCGCCGTCGGCGATGCGGCTGTCGACGATGTTGGACACGACGCCGAGGAAGACACCCTCGAACGCGGCGTACGTCAGGATCAGCGCGGGCGAGGCCTTGCGCTTGAAGGACTGGACGAACGCCAGGACCATGCCGATCAGCGCGGCGCCGATACCGATGCCGTAGCTACGGCTGATGTTGGCGTCGTCGACCGGCAGCAGGGCCCAGGAGAGCGCCGCGGTGAGGATGAGCACACCGAGCGTGCTCGCCGTGCGCAGGACGACGTCGTCGATGGTCATCCGGCCGGTGGTGGCCGGGGCCTGCGGCGGCGCGCCGTACTGCAGGTCCTGCTGGGCGTAAGGGTTCTGCGCGTACGGGTTCTGCGCGTAGGGGTTGCCCGTCGGCTGCTGCGCGTACGGGTTGCCCTGGGTGGCGACAGCGGGACCCCCGGCCTGCGGCGCGGTGTTGAAGCCCGCGTAGCCGTTGTCGCGGCTGAACCCCCGTCGCGAGAAGACCGGGTTTCTGCTCCTCATTTCACTCCTCCATGGCCAGCACTTCGTGGCCTTGGCTCAAGAGTAATAGGTAGGCAAAGGAATGACCCTAGTGCTTGGGGAGGATCTTTCCCTCGTCGTGCTGCGCAACACGCTACGCGGCTTCGTGATTCCCCTCATCGGAGGGGGTCATTCATCACCAAGCTGCGACACGTCCGGAACCGGACGGAGATCACCCGCTGACGCCGTCCTTACGTCACCCGGGGCATCACCCGAACGGGAAGCCCGTGTACCCCTCGGCCAGGTCGGTCTCGGCAGCGCGGGAGGAGGCGATCCGGTCCAGCCGGGCGAGCTGGAGCCGGTCCTCGAAGCCGGTCGCGCCGGGTGCGCGGTGCAGGAGGGTCGTCATGTCGTAGGAGAACCGCTCGGCCTGCCAGATCCGGCGCAGGCAGGTCTCCGAGTAGGCGTCGAGCAGCTCCGGTGAGCCGGTCTCCTTCCGGTGGGCCAGGGCCCGGGCGAACGTCACGACGTCGCCGACGGCGAGATTCAGCCCCTTCGCGCCGGTGGGCGGCACGATGTGCGCCGCGTCGCCGGCGAGGAAGAGGCGGCCGTGGCGCATGGGCTCGTGGACGTAGGAGCGCATGGGCGTGACCGACTTCTGGGTGATCGGGCCGCGCTCCAGGCGCCAGTCGTCGGCGGTCTCGAAGCGGCGCTCCAGCTCGTCCCAGATCTCCTTCTCGCTCCACGCCTCGGCGTCGGTGCCGTCGGGCACCTGGAGGTAGAGGCGGGAGACCGACGGCGAGCGCATGGAGAGCAGGGCGAAGCCGCGGTCGTGACGGGCGTAGACGAGCTCGTCGTGCGAGGGCGGCACGTCGGCGAGGATGCCGAGCCAGCCGAAGGGGTACGTCCGTTCGAAGACCTGGGTGAGTCCGGCCGGGATCGCCTTGCGGGCCACGCCCCAGAAGCCGTCGCAGCCGACGACGTACTCGCACTCCAGGACGTCCTCGCGGCCCTCGTGCCGGAAGCGGACGCGCGGGGCGTCGGTGCCGGCGTCCTCCACGGCCAGCGCCTCCGCCTCGAACAGCAGCGGGCCGCCCTCGGCGAGCTGGAGGGCGATGAGGTCCTTGCAGACCTCGGTCTGGGCGTAGACCATCACGGAGCGTCCGCCGGTGAGGGCGGGGAAGTCGACGCGGTGGCGTCTGCGGTCGAAGCGCAGTTCGATGCCGTCGTGGCGCAGACCCTCGCGGTCCATGCGCTGCCCGGCTCCGGCCGCGCGCAGCACGTCCGCGGTGCCCTGCTCCAGGATCCCGGCGCGCTGCCGCCGTTCGACGTAGGCGCGGTCGCGGCTCTCCAGGACGACCGAGTCGATGCCGGCGTTGTGGAGCAGCCGGGCCAGGAGGAGGCCGGCGGGGCCGGCTCCGATGATGCCGACGGTGGTGCGCATCGGGCGACCCCTTCCCATCCGTTCGTCAGGTGAAATTTCCTTCACCGTTGCTGGATGTGAGTCTCTGACGGCATGCGACCGCTGTCAACGGGCACGCCGCGAACTTCTCAATGGACCACACAGGGATCGGAAGGTGCCCGGAGCCGGACTCGAACCGGCACGCCCGCGAAGGGGCAGCGAGGTTTAAGCTCGCCGTGTCTGCATTCCACCATCCGGGCAGGCCATGGGCTCCGCATCGAGGTTCCGAGACTATCGGGACGGGTACCCCGAACAGCGGAAGGGCGGACCGATGTTGTCTTATTTTATTGACGTCTGAGGGTGCATCAGCACACGGAACGCGCCATCCGCACTTGCCAATAGCCTTGCGTGCGACCGTCGGCGGCGCATGCGGAATGACGGAATTTCACCGCCCGAACGAGGGCACTCCACCTGTTCTTGACACCTGGACCCCTCCGTTCCCCTGCACCTGGGCCGCGCGGTCCCCCGACACGCGGCCCTCTCAGGGGTGTTCGTCATCCCCAGGTATGACACCGCCCCTCGCGGTCAGACCGCAGACGGCCCCCGGAACCAGAACAACGGGTGACTACACGGCGGCGTGGGACCCGGACGATGGAACGAGTCCTTCCAAGAACACCGCCGTCCGACAGGAGTGCCATCCCGTGACCACCGCACCGCTCACCGACCGGGCCACCACCATGGCCGCGCGCGCCACGGATCTGTCGAAGGTCTACGGACAGGGTGAGACCAAGGTGGTCGCCCTGGACCGGGTCTCCGTCGACTTCCGGCAGGCCGAGTTCACCGCGATCATGGGCCCCTCCGGCTCCGGCAAGTCGACCCTGATGCACTGTGTGGCCGGTCTCGACACCTTCTCCTCCGGGTCGGTGCGCATCGGCGACACCGAACTCGGCTCCCTGAAGGACAAGCAGCTCACCAAGCTGCGCCGGGACAAGATCGGCTTCATCTTCCAGGCGTTCAACCTGCTGCCGACCCTGACGGCACTGGAGAACATCACCCTCCCGATGGACATCGCGGGCCGCAAGCCGGACCGGCAGTGGCTGGACTCCGTCATCCGGATGGTCGGTCTGGCCGACCGGCTCGGCCACCGGCCCTCCCAGCTGTCGGGCGGTCAGCAGCAACGCGTCGCCGTGGCGCGGGCGCTGGCCTCCCGGCCCGAGATCATCTTCGGGGACGAGCCCACCGGAAACCTCGACTCGCGCTCGGGCGCCGAGGTGCTGGGCTTCCTGCGCAACTCCGTGCGCGAACTGGGCCAGACGGTGGTGATGGTGACTCACGACCCGGTGGCCGCGGCCTACGCGGACCGGGTGATCTTCCTCGCGGACGGCCGGATCGTCGACGAGATGTACGGGCCGACGGCCGAGTCGGTCCTGGACCGCATGCGTGTCCTTCCTGGGGGAAACCCCCAGACCCCCGCCTTCGACGCCAAGGGCCGCACCAGCTGATCCCCCGTCAGGACCGACAGGACTGAGAAGAAGAAACCCATGTTCCGTACCGCCTTGCGCAACGTGCTCGCGCACAAGGCCCGGCTCCTGATGACCGTCCTCGCCGTGATGCTCGGCGTGGCCTTCGTGTCGGGGACCCTGGTCTTCACCAACACCATCTCCGACGCCTTCCAGAAGAGTTCCGCCAAGGGCTTCGACCAGGTCGACGTCGCCATGACGGCGGACTACCAGGAGGCCGAGGGCGACCGGGTCGGCAAGCCCCACGACCTGACCCAGGCCACACTCGACAAGAGCGAGCGGGTCCCCGGGGCCGCGTCCGCCATCGGGGTCGTGCAGGGCTTCACCGCCGTCGCCGACAAGAACGGCAAGCTCATCGGCGAGGGCTTCCAGTCGCAGGGCGGCAACTACTGGGGCGCCAAGGACCCGCGCTACCCCCTGGTCAGCGGGCACGCCCCCAAGGGCCCGGGCCAGATCCTCATCGACTCCGAGACGGCGAAGCGCGCCGGTTACAAGGTCGGCGACACCGTGCGGATGTCGGTCGACGGGCCGGTCCTCACCCCGGAGATCACCGGCATCTTCACCACCGACGACGGCAACGTCGCGGCCGGCGGCAGCCTCACCCTGTTCGACACGGCGACCGCCCAGAAGCTGTTCGGCAAGGCGGGCGTGTACGACCAGATCGACGTCAAGGCGAAGCCGGGCGTCACGCAGGCCGCGCTGAAGGCGGAGCTGGACAAGGCGCTGCCCGAGGGCACCGTCTCGACCACCACCGGCAAGCAGCTCGCCGACGACCAGGCGGATGCGATCGCCCGGTCGATGAGCGGCATGCAGACGGCCCTGCTGGTCTTCGCCGGCATCGCTCTGTTCGTCGGCACGTTCATCATCGCCAACACCTTCACCATGCTGGTCGCCCAGCGCACCAAGGAGCTGGCGCTGATGCGGGCGGTCGGCGCCTCACGCCGGCAGGTGACGCGGTCGGTGCTCATCGAGGCGTTCGTGGTCGGCGCGGTCGCCGCCGTGACCGGGCTGGTCGCGGGCATCGGCATCGGAGCCGGACTGCGCTCCCTGATGGGGACGTTCGGCGGGTCCGTGCCCGACGGGCCGCTGGTCGTCAAGCCCGCCACGATCGTCGCCGCGCTCGCGGTCGGCATCCTGGTGACCATGCTCGCGGCGTGGCTGCCGGGCCGCCGGGCCGCGAAGATCCCGCCGGTGGCGGCCATGAACAGCGTGCACGCCAAGGCCACGACGAAGTCGCTGGTGCTGCGCAACACGCTGGGCGCCCTGGTCTCGGCCGCGGGCGTGGCGGTGGTCCTCGTGGCCACGACCATGGACGGTTCGGACGGGCAGCTGCCCATGGGCCTCGGCGCGGTGCTGCTGATCATCGGCGTGTTCATCCTGACGCCGCTGCTGTCCCGCCCGCTGATCGCCGCCGCCGCACCGGTGCTGCGCGCCTTCGGTGTCTCCGGCAAGCTGGCCCGGCAGAACTCGGTGCGCAACCCGCGCCGCACGGCCGCCACCGCCTCCGCGCTGATGATCGGCCTGACCCTGATCACCGGCATGACGGTGATGGCGGGCAGCCTGCAGCAGGCCATCGAGAAGATGGCGTCGTCGTCGATCAAGGCGGACTACGTGGTGTCCATGGCGAACGGCAACGCGCTGTCGCCGGACGTCGAGAAGAAGCTGGAGCGGACCGACGGCGTCACCGCCACCAGTCCGATGCTCAACGCCGCCTCCCGGATCGACGGCCAGACCGAGTACCTGACCGGCGTCAACGGCGCCGCGATCGGCGAGCTGGCCGGCCCGAAGGTCGACACCGGTTCCTTCAAGGTCGGTGGCAGCGAGATCGTCGTGGACAGCGAGACCGCCAAGTCCCACGGCTGGAAGGCCGGTAGCGCCTTCACCGCCTCCTTCGAGGACGGCAAGAAGCAGAAGCTGACGGTCGCCGGGACCTACGAGAGCAACGACTTCCTGAGCGGCATCCTGCTCGACGAGAAGATCCTCGCTCCGCACGAGTCGGACCCGTACAACATGAAGGTCATGGTGAAGACCGCCGACGGCACGTCCGGCGCGACCCAGGACAAGCTGGAGAAGGCCCTCGGCACCAACCCGGCCATCAAGGTCCAGGACAAGCAGGACATCTCCAACGAGATCGCGCAGATGTTCACGCTGATGCTGAACATGGTCTACGGCCTGCTCGCCATGGCGGTGATCGTGGCGGTCCTCGGTGTCATCAACACCCTGGCCATGTCGGTCTTCGAGCGCTCCCAGGAGATCGGCATGCTCCGGGCGATCGGCCTCGACCGCAAGGGCATCAAGCGGATGGTCCGCCTGGAGTCCCTGGTGATCTCCCTGTTCGGCGCGGTGCTGGGCATCGGCCTGGGCGTGTTCTTCGGCTGGGCGGCCGGTGAGCTGCTGGCCACGAAGCTGGCGACCTACGAACTGATCCTGCCGTGGGCACGGATCGGCGTCTTCCTGCTGCTGGCCGCGACGGTGGGCGTCCTCGCCGCACTGTGGCCGGCCCGGCGGGCGGCCCGGCTGAACATGCTGGAGGCGATCAAGGCGGAGTAGCGCCGGACATGCGAGAGCCCCTTTCCCACGGTGGGAAAGGGGCCCTTCTGCGTTCAGTTCCAGGTACGGGCGCGCAGCGGCATGCCCGACTCCCCCGATTCGGGGGTCCGTACGGCCAGGACCTGGTTGACGCCGATGCGGTTGCGTTCGAAGGCGAGCGCGGAGGCGGCCATGTACAGGCGCCAGACGCGAGCCCGGCCGGGGCTGGTGAGCTGGACGGCACGCGGCCAGTCGGCCTCCAGCCGGGCGACCCACTGCCGCAGGGTGAGGGCGTAGTGCTCGCGGATCGACTCGACGTCGCGGACCTCGAACCCGGCGCGCTCCAGCATGACGACGGTGCTGCCGACGGGCTGGAGTTCGCCGTCGGGGAAGACGTAGGAGTCGATGAACGCGTCGACGCTGTACGTCGTCTCGTCCCGCCGCGGGCGGCGGGCGATCTGGTGGTTGAGGAGCCGCCCCCCGGGCTTGAGCAGCTCGTGCAGGTCGCGGGCGTAGTCCAGGTACCGCTCGGCGCCGACGTGTTCGGCCATGCCGATGGAGGAGATCGCGTCGTAGGGCCCGTCCCGGACGTCGCGGTAGTCCTGGACGCGGATCTCGACCTTGTCGGTGAGTCCCTCGTCGGCGACGCGCTTGCGGGCGTATGCCGCCTGCTCCTGGGAGAGCGTGACGCCGACGACGCTCACGCCGTGCTCCCGGGCGGCGTGGATGGCCATCGAGCCCCACCCGCAGCCGACGTCGAGGAGCCGCTGACCGGGGCTCAGGTTGAGCTTGCGGCAGACCAGTTCCAGCTTGTCGTACTGGGCCTGTTCGAGGGTGCTGCCGGGGCTGGGCCAGTAGGCGCAGGAGTACACCATGGACGGGCCGAGGACGATCTCGTAGAAGTCGTTGCCGACGTCGTAGTGGTGGCTGATGGCGCGTCTGTCGGTGCGCTTGGTGTGCAGGTTGCGGCGGGGCCGGCGGGCCTCCTCGCGGGGCGGTGCGGGCGGCAGCGGGGTCCCGCCGAGCTTGACGAGCCCGCGTACGGCGGCGCGGACCTCGGGGTCGCGCAGGGCCTGGGCGAGGGTGCGGGCGTCCTCGTCGCGCTCCCAGATGTGACCGGCCAGCAGGTCGAGGGTGGTGTAGAGGTCGCCGTCGATGTCGAGGTCGCCCGCCACCCAGGCCCGGGCGAGGCCGAGTTCGCCCGGCTTCCACAGCAGGCGGCGCAGAGCGCGGCGGTTGCGTACCACCAGGGTCGGCGCGCCCGGCGGACCCGCCTGCGAACCGTCCCAGGCGCGGATGCGCACGGGAAGCGGTGCTCCCAGCAACTGTGCGAAGAGGCCCTGCAGCCGCGGCGCGGCGTCTGCCATGGTGTACACCTCCGTGACGGGGAATCCCGGAATGTCCGATACCACGTAAACACCTGCGGGGCCTTTGCGCAGTCCCCGGCACGCGTCATGTCTGGGCAAAACCACCAAGCCGAAGGAACGGGAACGCCGAAGGACCTCCCGCACCACGGATGGCGGGAGGTCCTTCGGGGAGTCCTACGGCGGAGTCCTGCAGTGGATTCCGTCGTCAGGCAGGTGACCGACCGGAGGTCAGGAGGCCTTGGCCTTCTCCTCGGTCTTCTCCTTGGCCTTGGCCTCGGTCTTCTCCTTCGGCGCGGCGGCGACCGGGGCCGGCTTGGCGGCCTCGTAGAACTCCTCGCGCGGCGTCTCGATCGCGCCGAGCGAGACGACCTCGCGCTTGAGGAACATGCCGAGCGTCCAGTCGGCGAAGACGCGGATCTTGCGGTTCCAGGTCGGCATCGCCATGCCGTGGTAGCCACGGTGCATGTACCAGGCGAGACGGCCCTTGAGCTTGATCTTCATCTTGCCCATGACGATCATCGCCACGCCCTTGTGGAGGCCGAGACCGGCCACCGCGCCCTTGTTGGCGTGGGAGTAGTCCTTCTGCGGGAAGCCCCGCATGCCGGACAGGACGTTGTCGCCGAGGACTCGGGCCTGCCGCAGCGCGTGCTGCGCGTTCGGCGGGCACCAGGCGTTCTCGTTGCCCGCCTTGCGGCCGACGAGGTCCGGGACCTGGGCGTTGTCGCCCGCGGCCCAGATGTAGTCGGTGCCCTTGACCTGGAGCGTGGTCTCGCAGTCGACGTGACCGCGGGGCCCGAGGGGCAGGCCGTAGCGGGAGAGGACCGGGTTGGGCTTGACGCCGGCGGTCCAGACGATCGTGTTGGAGTCGACCTCGAGGCCGTTCTTCAGCACCACGTGGCCGTCGACGCAGGAGTCCATGGAGGTGGACAGGTAGACCTCGACACCGCGGCCCTCGAGGTGCTCCTTGCCGTACTTGCCGAGCTTGGGGCCGACCTCGGGGAGGATCTTGTCGGCGGCGTCGACCAGGATGAAGCGCATGTCCTCACGGGACACGTTCTTGTAGTACTTCGCCGCGTCCCGGGCCAGGTCCTCGACCTCGCCGATGGTCTCCGCACCGGCGAACCCGCCGCCCACGAAGACGAAGGTGAGCGCCTTGCGGCGGATCTCCTCGTCGGTGGTGGAGTCGGCCTTGTCGAGCTGCTCGAGGACGTGGTTGCGCAGGCCGATGGCCTCCTCGATGCCCTTCATGCCGATGCCCTGCTCGGCGAGGCCGGGGATCGGGAAGGTGCGGGAGACCGCGCCGAGCGCGACGACCAGATAGTCGAAGGGCAGCTCGTACGCCTCGCCGACCAGCGGGGCGATCGAGGCGACCTTGCGGTCCTGGTCGATGGTGGTGACCCGGCCGGTGAGGACCTCCGCCTTCGGCAGCACGCGTCGCAGCGGGACGACGACGTGGCGCGGGGAGATGTTGCCGGCGGCGGCTTCGGGGAGGAAGGGCTGGTAGGTCATGTACGACCGGGGGTCGACGACCGTGACGGTCGCCTCTCCGTAACGCATCTTCTTCAGGATGCGTCGAGCTGCGTACAGGCCTACGTACCCACCGCCTACTACGAGGATCCTGGGACGCTCCGTGGTGCTCATGCCATCGAGTATCCACCCGTCTCAGGGGGGTGGCTCGTGCGCCCCTTCACAAGCTTCGGCAGGGTGTGTGTTATCCTCCGCGGCTCTCGTGATCCATGTCATGGTGACAACCCGGATCGATTGTGCAGTGCGGGTCGTTGTCAATGCCGCGTGAGCTGCCTCTCTGGCCCGCCGACCCCCCTGTGAGCCCTCCGCCGGACCCTCCTGCGGGCACCTGCCCAGGGATGCCCATACCATGCTTCTGAACACGTTCAAAGGCCTCTTGGGCCCCCAGAAGGGTCAACGCGACCCTTCTCGTCGCCCTGGAGTGCCGAATTCCTTGTGAAGAACTTCACGAACTTTTCCGGAGGGCTGCTCCCGGGGGGCTCGCGCGAGCCCCCCGGAGACGCTCAAACGTGATCCTTGCCTGCTCAGAAGCGGCCTGGAGCCCGTCCTAGGCGACGGACCACGCGATGCCGTCGAGGATGTCGTGCTCGCTGACGACGACCTCCTGAGCGCCGATCCGCTCCATGATCGACAGCAGGACGAGGGCCCCCGCCCCGATCACGTCGACCCGGCCCGGATGCATGGAGGGCACGGCCGCGCGCTCGGCGTGCGTGGAGCGCAGCAGCCACTCGGTGATCTCGCGGACCCGGTCGTGGGAGACACGGGAGTGGTGGATGGCGGCCGAGTCGTACTCGGGCAGCTCCTGGGCGATCGCCGACACGGTCGTCACGGACCCCGCAAGGCCGACCAGCGTGCGGGCCTCGCGCAGCGGGACCGTCTCCTCGGCGAGGTCGAGGGCGGCCTCGATGTCCGCCCGCATCGCCGCGATCTGCTCCGCGGACGGCGGGTCGCTCACCACCCCGTCCCGGACCAGGTGCCGCTCGGTCATGCGGACACAGCCGATGTCCACCGAGCGGGCCGCACGGACGTGGTCGTCGCCGACGACGAACTCGGTCGAGCCGCCGCCGATGTCCACGACGAGGTAGGGCTTGGGCAGGTGGTCGCGCCCGGCGAGCTCCTTGGTGGCGCCGGTGAAGGAGAACTCGGCCTCCTGGTCCCCGGAGATCACCTCGGGCTCGACGCCCAGGATGTCCAGCACGCCGCGCACGAACTCGTCCCGGTTCTCGGCGTCCCGGGAGGCCGACGTCGCCACGAACCGCAGCCGCTCCGCCCCGTGCTCCTTGATGGTCCCGGCGTACTCGCGGCAGGCCGCGAAGGTCCGCTGCAGCGCCTCGGGGGCCAGCCGGCCGGTGCGGTCGACGCCCTGCCCCAGCCGCACGATCGTCATCCGGCGGTCCAGGTCGACCAGCTCGCCGGTCACCGGGTCGGCGTCGGCGACCAGGAGCCGGATGGAGTTCGTACCGCAGTCCACGGCGGCGACACGGGTCACTGGGCGTCCTCCTCGACGGTCGTCACACACGCGCCCTTGCGCCACCACTCGGGCAGCATGGCCAGGGCCTCGTCGCCCAGCGGGTTCACGCCCGGCCCCGCGGCCAGCGAGTGCGCCACGAGCACGTGCAGGCACTTCACCCGGTCCGGCATGCCGCCCGCGCTCGGGAAGTTCTTCAGCTCCTCGATCTCGTCACGACGCCGGATGTAGTCCTCGTGCGCCGCCCGGTACGCCGCCGCCAGCTCCGGGTCCGAGGCCAGCCGCTCGGTCATCTCCTTCATCACGCCGTTCGCCTCCAGCGTGCCGATCGCCGAGTTCGCCTTCGGGCACGTCAGGTAGTACAGCGTGGGGAACGGCGTCCCGTCCGGCAGCCGCGGGGCCGTCTCGACGACGTCGGGCTGCCCGCACGGGCACCGGTGCGCGATCGCGCGCAGGCCGCGCGGGGGCCGGCCGAGCTGCTGCTTGAATGCCTCGACGTCCGCGTCGGTGGGCTCGGTGCGCGGGGTGGTCGGCGGGGGCGTTTCCATGACTGTGTTCAGGCTGTCTTTCTGGGTTCAGGTCACTGGCTGGGGTCCGGGTTCACTGGTCGGAGGCGTCGGCCTTGTCGACCCCGTCCCAGACGTTCGAGTACCAGGGGCGGTCGGCCGCCCCGAGGTCGGCGTGCGACTGCTTCGCCGCGTGCGGATCGACGACGATGAACCCCGTCTCCCCCGGCATGACGTAGTGCAACCGCTGCCGGATCTGCTGCTCCGCGTACGCGTCGTCCTGCCAGCGCGCCTTCTGGTCGCGCAGCCGTTCGACGCGCTGCCGGGCCTGCTGCTGTTCGCGCTGGAGATCGTCGATCTCGGCGCGCTGCGAGACGTACTCCCGCATCGGGTAGGCCAGGGCCACGATCAGCGAGCACATCACCAGGGCGAGCAGCGCGGCCCGGCCGGTCAGCCGGGAGCGGCGCGCCTGGCGCTTGGTCTGGGAGCGGTAGACCCGGGCCGCGGTCTGCTCACCGAGCAACCGGATCCTGGTCGCGGTGGAGAACCGGTCCCGGTCCTTCACGGCCATGTCTGTCCGCCTCCCGCTCCACCGTCATACGCGCGTACGTCCCCGGACACGGTACGGGACCGAGTACGGGGACGTACGTACGACGCTGCTACTTACGGGTCGGGTCAGCCCTTGAAGCGCGGGAACGCGCTGCGGCCGGCGTACACCGCGGCGTCGTCGAGGATCTCCTCGATGCGCAGCAGCTGGTTGTACTTGGCGACGCGCTCGGAGCGGGCCGGGGCGCCGGTCTTGATCTGGCCGCAGTTGGTGGCGACGGCCAGGTCGGCGATGGTGACGTCCTCGGTCTCGCCGGAGCGGTGGGACATCATGCACTTGAAGCCGTTGCGCTGGGCCAGCTCGACGGCGTCCAGGGTCTCGGTCAGCGAGCCGATCTGGTTCACCTTCACCAGCAGCGCGTTGGCCGCGCCCTCCTCGATGCCGCGGGCCAGGCGCTCGGGGTTGGTGACGAACAGGTCGTCGCCGACGAGCTGGACCTTGTCACCGAGCTTGGCGGTGATGGTCTTCCAGCCCTCCCAGTCGTCCTCGAACAGCGGGTCCTCGATGGAGACGAGCGGGTACGCGTCGACGAGCTCCGCGTAGTACTCGGTCATCTCGGCCGCCGAGCGCTCCTTGCCCTCGAAGGTGTAGACGCCGTCCTTGTAGAACTCGGACGCGGCGACGTCGAGCGCGAGGGCGATCTGCTCGCCGGGGGTGTAGCCGGCCTCGTTGATCGCCTCCAGGATGAGGTCGAGGGCCTCGCGGTTGGAGCCGAGGTTCGGGGCGAAGCCGCCCTCGTCGCCGAGGCCGGTGGCCAGGCCCTTCGACTTCAGGACCTTCTTCAGCGTGTGGTAGACCTCGGCGCCCCAGCGCAGGGCCTCGGAGAAGGACTCCGCGCCGATGGGGGCGATCATGAACTCCTGGATGTCCACGTTGGAGTCGGCGTGCGAGCCGCCGTTCAGGATGTTCATCATCGGCACCGGCAGCAGGTGCGCGTTCGGGCCGCCCAGGTAGCGGAACAGCGGCAGGTCGCTGGCCTCGGAGGCGGCGTGGGCGACGGCGAGGGAGACGCCGAGGATGGCGTTGGCGCCGAGGGAGCCCTTGTTGTCGGTGGCGTCCAGGTCGAACATGGCCTGGTCGATCAGGCGCTGCTCGGTGGCGTCGTAGCCGACGAGCTCCGGGCCGATCTGCTCGATGACCGCGAGGACGGCCTTCTCCACACCCTTGCCGAGGTAGCGGTTCGAGTCGCCGTCGCGCAGCTCGATGGCCTCGAAGGCGCCCGTGGAGGCGCCGGACGGGACGGCGGCACGACCGGTGCTGCCGTCGTCGAGGCCGACCTCGACCTCGACCGTGGGGTTGCCTCGGGAGTCCAGGATTTCCCGGGCTACGACGACGTCGATGGACGGCACGAGCATCTCCTTCTTCATGTGACGCGGGTACGCGGGCCGCGTGGACCCGGCGAGGCGCGGGCCGCGGTGGCTCGCGACATGAGCCTAACCGGCTCCGGGCGATCGGCCACCGGGTCGCCCACCCCATGGACAGAACCGAGAGTAAATTGTTTCCGAACGGAACAAAGCCGGATCGCAAAGACCGGCAGAAAAAACCCCGCCCCGGTGCGCACGGGGGATGACGCACCGGGGCGGGGAGCCCGTGGGGACGGGGTGGGCCGCTGCTTACTTCAGGTGCAGCTGCTGGCCCGGGTAGATCAGGTTGGCGTCCGTGACGATGTCCTTGTTCAGCTCGAACAGCTTCTCCCAGCCGCCCTCGACCTTCTTCTCGGTCGCGATCGAGCTGAGGGTGTCCCCCTTGACGACCTTGTACTCGCCGTCGCCCTTCTTGACCTTCTTGCCGGTCGGGGTGGTGACGGTCTTCTGGGTCTGGGCCGGGCGCTCGTCGGAGCGGGAGGCCGGCTGCTGCTCGGTCTGGCGGGTCTCGGTGGAGCCGCTGCTCTGCTCGGAGCCGCCGCTGTAGCCGGCGCTCGACAGGCCCTTGCCGCAGACCGGCCAGGCACCCTTGCCCTGGCTCGCGAGGACCTTTTCGGCGATCTCGATCTGCTGCTCCTTGGTGGCCTGGTCGGCGGTGGAGGCGTACTTGGTGCCGCCGTAGCCGGACCAGGTGGAGGCGGAGAACTGCAGACCGCCGTAGTAGCCGTTGCCGGTGTTGATGGACCAGTTGCCGCCGGACTCGCACTGGGCGACGGCGTCCCACTCGGAGGCGGTGGCGGCGGAGGCGTTGCCGGCCGCCATCAGCGGGGCGGCGACGGCGGCACCGGTGACACCGGCGATGGCGATGACCCGAGAGGCCTTGGACGGACGGCGGTGCGTGCCCTTGCCGGAAAACAGCATGGAGAGATCCCCTCACCGACGCCTGCGAGGTGAGCTGTCGGGTTCGGGCCGGTTGAGTTGCCCGGCCGCGCCCCTCCCGGGACACGGCTTCACCCCAAGCCCTTCCGGCACAACCGGCCGGTCGGGCACTTACCTTGGGTCCCCCGCTCCTGCCTACGGCGCTTGACGCGACGACTGTTCCCGTGCGGCCGCTGGCAGGATTCGGCGTTGCGGCAGCCGGGGCTCGCGGTGGCGAGCGGTCATGACCGTAGACATGCGATCCGCGGAATTTCAAAGACGATCAGGGCTTCTGAGATCTATCTCTCACCGCACCGATAAGGAACATTAGGCGCGAACGGTGACGTGAACTCGCACGGTTTCGGGGTGACTTCCGCCCCGGTTTCCGTACTGCCCCACCGGCTACTCCTCGTCCGCTTCGCCCTCTACCGTGAGCTTCTGACCGGGGCGGATGAGGTTCGGGTCGGTGCCGACGGCCGTCTCGTTCCCGACATAGAGGGCGTGCCATCCGCCGCTGAGGTCGAGGGAGTTCGCGATGGACCAGAGAGTGTCGCCGGGGCGGACGGTGTAGGAGCCGTCCGTCGCCTCCCGGGAGGCTTCGCCGTCGCGCGAGGCGTGCCGTCCGGTGGACCCGGACGTACGGCCGTCCTCAGTCTTGGTGTCCTCGTCCGCGCTGGGGCCGCGGTGGCGGCCGGAGGCGGTGCCGGTTTCGGTTTCGGCGGGTGCCGAAGAGCCTTCGTCCTGCTGAGAGTTGTCGGGCTTGTCACTCTCGGGGGCGGGCGACGGGTCCTGCGTCGAGGAGTCGACAGAATCGGATGACTTGTCGGACTTGGCGGTTTCATCCTCCGGAGTCGATTGTCCGTCAGAGGACGACTCGGTGGAGTCGAGCAGTCCGGGCGAGTCCGTCGGCGCGGACGAGTCGGACGAGCTGGACGAGCTGGACGAGTCGGACGTGTCCGAGCTCTTGTCCTGCTCGAGGCCGGAGAGCAGCCCGCAGGTGCGCCACGCGCCGACCCCCTGGTCGGCGAGGATTCTCTCGGCCACGGCTATCTGCTGGGAGCGGCTGGCCAGGTCGGCGCTCGGGGCGTAGTCGAGGCCGCCGTGGTTCTCCCAGTCCTCCTGGGACAACTGGAGGCCGCCGAAGTACCCGTTGCCGCTGTTCTGGCTCCAGGCGCCGCCGGTCTCGCAGTCCGCGACCCGGTCCCAGGTCGTGCCGTCGGCCGCGCTGGCGCCGGAGGCCCCGAGGAGCGGGATCGCGATGGCGGAGCCGGTCACCCCGGCCGCGACGAGGAGAGCCGGAGCCTGGCGGGGGCGACGGTGCCGACCGTTCCCGGAGAGCATACGGAGACCTTTCGCGAGACAGCAGTGACCGGCGCGGCGCAGGGTCCCCCCCGGGCCGCGCTGATGATGGGTGAACGTATCGGCAGACGATCACTTGTCACAAGTTCATGCCGCGCAGATCACGTGAAGATCACAGGTCTGATGTTTCGTCACTTCATGCCGCTGAGAACTCCACCGGCAGCGTGCGCAGCCCGCGCATGATGAGGCCGCCGCGCCATCTCAGCTCCGCCGGATCCGCCGCCAGCCGCAGGTCCGGGAGACGGGTGAGGAGCGTGGCGAGCGCGGTCTGGCCCTCCAGGCGGGCGAGCGGGGCGCCGAGGCAGTAGTGGATGCCGTGGCCGTAGCCGAGGTGCTGGTTGTCCCGGCGGGCGAGGTCGAGCACGTCCGGATCGGCGAACCGCTCCGGATCCCGGTCGGCGGCGGCCAGGACGACGAGGACCGGGTCGCCGGGCGCGATGTGCTGCCCTCCGATGGTGAGGGGCTGGGTGGCGAACCGCCAGGTGGCGAGTTCGACCGGGCCGTCGTAGCGCAGGAGCTCCTCGACGCCGGTCTCCAGGAGGCCGGTCTCCCCGGCGGCGAGGGACGTCTGGAGGCGTGCGCGCTGCTCGGGGTGGGTGAGCAGGGCGTAGGTGCCGTTGCCGATCAGGTTCACGGTGGTCTCGAAACCGGCGAACAGCAGGATGAAGGCCATGGCCGCGGCCTCGTTCTCGGTGAGGTGCTCACCGTGGTCGGAGGCGCGGATGAGGCCGGAGATGAGGTCCTCGCCGGGGGCGGGCTCGTCGGGCAGCGCCTCCCGCTTGCGGTGGATGAGGTCGGCGAGGTAGCCGCGCATCTTCTTCACGGACCGCGCCACTCCGCCCCGGGGCCCGCCCTGGTGACGGATCATCATCCCCGCCCAGTCGCGGAAGTCGTCCTGGTCCTCGCGGGGGACGCCGAGCAGGTCGCAGATGGCGTAGATGGGGAGCGGGAAGGCGAACTCATGGATGAGGTCGGCGGACCCCTTGTGCGCGAACCCGTCGATGAGCCCGTCGGTGAGCTCCTGCACCCGCGGCGCGAACTCGGCGACCCGGCGGGGCGTGAACGCCTTGGAGACGAGCCGCCGCAGCCGGGTGTGGTCCGGCGGGTCGATGTTGAGCAGATGCGTCATCAGCTCGGCCTTGCGCTCCCCGGGGATCCCGGTCTTGCCCTTGGCGTGCGCGGGCTCGTCGTGATGCGCCGGGTTCTTGGAGAGCCGGTGGTCGGCGAGCGCCTGCTTGGCATCGGCGTACCGCGTGACCAGCCAGGCGTCCACACCGCTGGGCAGCTTGGTGCGGTGCACGGGGGCGTGCTCGCGGAGCCAGGCGTAGGCGGGGTAGGGGTTGCTCGCGAACTCCCACGAGAACAGTTCCGGCATCCCGGGCGCTTCACGTTGCATGCCACGACCCTACGCAGCGGCCGGGGCAACGCCGACCGCCGTTGTCAGAGGTCGTCGCTACTCTCACCGCGTCGAGATCGAGGAGGACCAGGTGCTCGAAGGCGTACTGATCGCGGAGAGCCTGCGGGTGGGGACCGAGCTGGCCGGTGTCCCGCTGCACGTCACGAAGATCGCCAGCGTGGAGGTGGAGGGCGCCGCGGCCGGGCAGCCGCGGCGGTGGACGCTCCTGGACTTCACCGGGGAAGAAGCCGACGCGGAGCCTCTGGCCGAGCGGCTGGCCGCCTGCCTGGACCCGGCCGGGGGCTGGTACGTCAACTACAACACCGCCACCGAGGCGTTCGTGGTCTTCCCCGGCGAGGTCTTCCGCTATCCGCGCGGCCAGGATCCACGCGGGCGTGCGGAGGGCCGTCGGCGGGCGCAGGACCACGCCCGTTCCCTCGGGATCCCCGAAGCGCAGCTGGACTGGCGGGACTGACCCGCCGGGCACCGCGTCACGGCCGTCGGTCTCGGCCCTCGGTCTCCCTGATCGCGTCCCGGTACGCGCGGGCCGCCGCTCGCAGGGCCGCCTCCGGGTCGACGCCCTCCGCCTCCGCGCGGACCGCCAGGGCCAGCAGGTCGTAGCCGATGCCCTCCACCGGCGGGAGCGGTATGTCCAGGCCGGCGGTGCGTGCCCGGGACGCCAGCTTGGCGGCGAGGGCCAGGCCGGGCTGGCCGAGGGGGATGCCCTCGGTGATCGAGCTGCGCTGCTTCTCGACCGCCTTGGTGCGCAGCCAGTGCGCCTTGACCTCCTCGGGCGTGGTGGCCGTCTCGTCGCCGAAGACATGCGGGTGGCGGTGGATCAGCTTGGCGACGATGCCGGCGGCGACGTCGTCGATGGAGAAGGGGTTCGCCCCGTCCTCCGGGCTGCCCTCCTCGGCGATCCGGGCGTGGAAGACGACCTGGAGGAGGACGTCACCGAGCTCCTCGCGCAGTTCGTCGCGGTCGCCCTCCTCGATCGCCTCGACGAGTTCGTACGCCTCCTCGATGCCGTACTTGGCCAGGCCCTTGTGGGTCTGCTGGGACGACCACGGGCACTCGGCGCGGATGCGGTCCATGACCTGGACGAGATCGAGGAGGCGGGCGCCCGGCAGGTCGTAGGAGGCGGGGAGCAGCTCCAGCTCGGGCATGGCGACGCGGCCGGTGCCGGCCAGGCGGGCCAGGCCGTCCGTCAGGGCCGGCTCGCCCTCGCCCGTCGCCACGACGACCAGCGTGCGGCCGCCGGCGCAGGCGTCGACCAGTTCCTCGGCCGTCGGAGACGCCTCGTCGACGGTGATCCCCGCCTCGCGCAGATACGGCAGCTGCGGGTGCGCGCCGTCCGAGCACAGCACCTGGTCGGCCGCGTGCAGCGCCTGCCAGGCGGGCCAGGACAGCAGGCCGGGGGCGACGCGGTGGCTCGTGGTGAGCAGGACGATGCGGCCGGGGGCTTCGGGGCTGTTGGCGTTCACGATTCGAAGCTATCCCACGCCGCCGGCAGCCCCGGAAGTCATCCACATGCCGCCGGGGACAGGTGCCCTACATGTTCTGCTGCGCCTGCGCCTGCGCCGCCGACACGTCCCGCACCCACGGCGTCTTCGCGTCGGCGCGGCTGCTCTTCTGGACGTCCCAGGTGCCGTAGCGCGGGTTGAGGTCGACGTTCAGGTCCTTGGAGGCCTCGGACAGGGCCTTCCAGAACTCCGGACGGTTGGTGTCCGTGCCGAGTTTCCGAGCGAGCTTCTGGGCCTCCAGCTGGAGGCGGAGGTTCTCCTCGAGGCGCTCCGGCGGGATGCCGTACTGCTGGAGCCAGGTGGTCTCCAGCGCCTTGGCGCCGCCGGCCTGCTCTTCCAGGCCGGACCGCATCTCCTGGATCTCCCTGCGGGTGACGGTCACACCGGCGTCCTGGGCGGCGCGGTGCAGCACCCGGTCGAGGACCATGGTGTGCAGGGTGTCGCGGGTGAGCGTGCCGGTGCCGGCGATGGCCTGCTGGTACTGGGCGTCGTCCCGCACGGCCGCCCGCTGGGCCGCGCGCACCTCGCCGACCCGGTCCTCCAGCTGCGAGACGGTGATCCGCTGGCCGCCCACCACGGCCGCCGCGCCGGGATGCGCGTCGTTGCCGCAGGCGGTGAGAAGGGGCGCCGCAGCGGCGATCGCGGCGGTGAGGACGAGCGCGGTGCGACGGCGGCGGTGCAAGGAGACCTCCCGAGGAGATTGTGCGACGGTGCACAAGGTCTTGCGGTGATCGATGGTAGGCAGTGGCCAGGCTCTGGCCAACCCATTCGACCAACGATTCACCGGGACTTCCGGCACCGCCGCGCGGACCGGGCCGGGAGGGAGCCGCATCCGGGGGTCGGGGGCGGCGCGGTTCGTCTCCCCAGGGTTGTGAGCTGTTACTCGTTGTATGGCAGGAGGGACGGGGCGAGCCCGCTCCCGAACTCGCCGCGTGGTCGGCCAGCCGGCCTACGGGTCGTAGGGGCTCTGCGGCGGGCCCACGCCTGGTCACAGGGGATGCCGCATCCACACGTTGGGCTCGACGTACACCGCGTACCCGCGCTCCGGCTCGCAGCGCACCGGCACCAGGGCGCCGGGCACCTCGATGTCGCCCCGGGTGTCGAAGGGCAGCCCCGTCCAGCGGCGCCAGTCCGCCAGTGAGGCGGCCACCGTCATGGACGCCGGTGCCACGGAGTCGATCGTGGCACCGGCCCGGGCGTGGACCCGCAGCCACGGGTCCTGGGGCAGGCCGTCGGGACGGACCCGGTGCGCGTACTCCTCGATGGGCGTGTGCGGTTCCAGGTGCTTGGCGTTGGGGCGGACCGGGGCGACGACCTCCCGGAAGCCGCGCGCCCGGGCGTTGTCGCGCATGGCCGAGAGCATCGCCCCGGACAGGCCGCGGCCCTGGGCGTGCGGGGCGACGGAGATCGAGATCGCGCTGACGGTGTCGGGGCGGACACCGCGGCGCAGGTCGGAGAACGCCCACACGAGGACCGTGTCCCAGCCGTTCCCGGGCAGTCGGCCACGGCCCTCGGCCTGGAGGGCGAAGGGCACGCTGTAGCCGTTCGCGACGATCTCGCCCTGCTCGTCCTCGGCGAACAGGACGTACTCCGGGAGTTCGGCGGCGATCCGGGGGAAGTGGGCGGCGCCCACGAGGTCCTGGATCGTGAACTCGGGCCAGGTGTCCGCCATCCCGACGACCCGCTCCAGCATGTCCGGGCGGTCGGCGAGGCTCGATATCTTCGGCTGCATGCGATCACGGTAGGCGGGACGGCGCACGGCCGGAACCGAATTAGGGCGTGGGGGCACGGTCCGCCACCTGGGGGGACCTGGCCTGCCGTGCGGCGATGACCATGACGACAGTGGCCAACAGGGCGATGCCGGCGCCGACGTAGAGCGGTGAGGTGTAGCCCAGGCCCGCGGTGATGGCCAGGCCGCCGAGCCAGGCGCCGAGGGCGTTGCCGACGTTGGACGCGGACACGTTGGCGCTGGCGGCCAGTGCCGCTCCGTGCGCGTAGTCGGTGACGCGCGTGATCATCCCGGGCACACTG
This sequence comes from Streptomyces afghaniensis 772, assembly GCA_000415505.1. GTDB lineage: Bacteria > Actinomycetota > Actinomycetes > Streptomycetales > Streptomycetaceae > Streptomyces > Streptomyces afghaniensis. The sequence goes on along the minus strand of KE354476.1, from coordinate 3,546 downwards.
GCGAACCCTGTCACACCCATCACGAACACCAGGACGACCGAGGCGGTGGCGCTGCCGGCCAGCAGCCCGAACAGGGCCAGGGTGAGGGTGAGTCCGGCCAGGGCGAGGACCAGCGCACGGTCACGGTCGCGGTCGGCGGCGCGCCCGCCGACCAGGTTCCCGACGACCAGTCCGACGCCATAGACCATCAGCAGCCAGGCGACGTCCGCCGGGGCGAAGCCGCTGACCTCGGTGAAGGTGTAGGCGATGTAGCTGAACGCGCCGAACATCCCGCCGTAGCTGAGCGCGGTGGCCGTCAGCGTCAGCCAGACCTGCCAGGACCGGAAGGCCCGCACCTGCGCCCGCAGGCCGCTGGGCGGCGCCGGGTCCGGCTCGCCTGCCTCTGCGGCCGGCTGAAGCGGTGCCGGGTCGAATGCGGCCCCGCCCGTCCCGGTGGCCGACCGCGACGGCAGGGGGTCCGCCCCGCCGGTGCTCGTGGCCGACCGCGGCAGCACCGGATTCGTCCCGCCGGCACCCGTGGCCGACCGGCCCGGTGCTGGATCCGTTGCTGTTGCCGGCCGCACTCGGCCCGCCCACGCGGGCACCAGCGCGGCGATTCCCGCGAGGGCGAGCACGCCGATCGCGGTGACGGCCCAGAACGCCGCCCTCCAGCCCCAGCGCTCGCCGACCAGCGCGCCGAACGGCACGCCCAGCACGTTCGCGACGGTCAGCCCGGCGAACATGATCGCCACGGCCTGGGACTTCTTCTCCGGCGCGACCAGACTGCGCGCGACCAGCGAGCCGATGCCGAAGAACGAACCGTGGCACAACGCCGCGACGATCCGCCCGAGCAGCATCACCGGGTAGTTCGGCGCGATGGCGGAGAGCAGGTTGCCGACGACGAACAACGCCACCAGCCCGAGCAGTACCTGCTTGCGGGGCAGCCGTGCCGTCGCCGCGGTCAGCGCGATCGCTCCCACCGCGACACTCAGCGCGTACCCGGAGATCAGCCAGCCCGCGGCCGCCTCGGACACCGTGAAACTGGACGCCACCTGCGGCAGCAGTCCCGCGATGAGGAACTCGGTCAGACCTATGCCGAAGCCGCCGAGCGCCAGCGCGACGAGTCCGCTCGGCATCCGTCACTCTCCGATCGAGTCCCCGTCACCCGTCGAGTGACATCACGTGTCACCTCAGCACATCGAGTCCGAGTTGGAAAGTGCTTTCTGACCGAGCATCAGCGGCACCGGCAGCCCGTGCCGTTTCAGCCGCCGCACTGCTCCAGCATCATCCGCTTGTCCGCCGCCGTGACGGGAAGCTCGTACTTCAGCGACACCTGGGCGAAGCGCACCGCATACGCGCAGCGGATCCGCTTGTTCGGGGGCAGCCAGGACGCCGGACCGGAGTCGCCCTTGGAGCCGTTGGTCGGCCCGTCCACCGGGACGAGGTTGAGCGGGTCGTTGGCGATGGCCTCACGCTTGTCCTTCGTCCAGCGCGAGGCGCCCATCTGCCAGTCGTAGGACAGCGGCATGACGTGGTCTATCTGGACCTTCGTCGCACGGGACTTGGTCCACTCGATGACCTTCCCGGTGTACGGGTCGTGCAGCGTCAGCGACATGACGACGCAGTCCGAGCCCGACCGGAAGCGGAGGTCCTCCCCGTCGCGCTTCAGTAGGTCGTTGCGTGAGTCGCACCCGTTGCGGGCGAAGGGGACGTCGGCCGGTGCCGAGTCCATCCAGGCGTAGCCGAACTTGTCCCGGTCGTAGCCCGTCCTGGGCCCGCGCCCCTTCGTCTCCACCTTCTCGATGACGGCACGGGCCCGAGCCTTGTCCTCGGTGGAGGTGATCGCCGCCAGGCCCGGCTTCGTGCCGTCCGGGTTGTCCAGCGGGCTCACGGCCCGTCCGTCACCGGCCGCCGGCACGCCGGAGCCCGAGGGTCCGCCGCCGTCCGCGGGCGGGGTCAGGCCTTCACAGCCGGCCAGCGCCGAACCCGCGAACATCATCGCGACAGCCAGTGCCGCCCCGCCCCTCAGACGCCTCACCGTGCGCCCCTCCCTGCTTGCCTGTTCCGCCTCCGCACGGGCGGCGTGTGACTGGACCCCACGGTAGCGAGGGAGAGGTCCAGACCACATCAGACCTAAACGGGCATTCCTCGCATGCCGCGCGTATCGTCGGTTCTGAGTCACCTCCGGAGGGAGTTTTCTGAATGGGCATCTTCGACAAGTTCAAGAGCCAGGCGCGGAACAAGGGCAAGCATCGCTCCGACTCCGCGGAACAGAGGATGAACGAGCGGACCGGCGGCAAGCACGAGGACCAGATCGACGCCGGGCAGCAGCGGGTCGAGGGACAGCTCGGCATGGACCGCGACCGCGACCGCGAACGACCCGACCAGCAATAAGGCCTCCCCCCTCAGAGGCCGTCCGCGGAGAGACAACTCCTGCGGGCGGCTTCGCTTGACCTTGACACTGACGTCAGGGTCCGACCATCGCCGCATGGCATCCCCACACTCGAAGACGCTGCGCACCGTACTCGTCACCGGCGCCGGCACAGGCATCGGCCGGGCCGCTGCCCACGCGTTCGCCGACGAGGGCTCCCAGGTCGTGGCGGTGGGCCGCCGGGCGGCGCCCCTCGCAGAGACCGCCTCTCACGACCCGGCCCGCATCAGCCCGCTCGTCGCCGACATCACGGCTGCCGACGGCCCCGAGAGCATCGTCCGTACGGCACTCGACCGGCACGGTCGCCTCGATGTGCTCGTGAACAACGCGGGCATCGTCAACACCCAGTCCCTGCGCACCTATACGCGAGCAGCCGTGGAGCACCAGCTCGCGACGAACCTCCTCGCTCCCGTCCTGCTCGTGCAGGCCGCGCTCCCGGCTCTCGAGGACAGCCGGGGCGTGATCGTGAACGTGACGACGTCAGTCGGGCAGCGCGCCTGGCCGGGCAACTCCCTGTACGCGGCCGGGAAGGCGGCCCTGGAGGTGCTCACGCGCAGTTGGGCGGTCGAGTTCGCCCCGCTGGGGATCCGGGTCGCCGCCGTGGCGCCGGGAGCGATCGACACACCGATCGGCGAGCATTCGGGCCACACCCCCGAACAGCAGGCCGCGATCCGCGCGTGGCAGCTCGCGCACACGCCGCTCGGCCGGGTCGGACGCCCCGAGGAGGTGGCGTGGGCGATCACCCAACTGACCTCCCCGCAGGCGTCGTTCGTCACCGGCGTGATCCTTCCGGTGGACGGCGGCGCGGTCGTCGCATGAGACTGACGCGCATGGCGGAACGACGTATGCGGATCGGTGAACTCGCCGAGGCGACCGGCACGACGCCGCGCGCCCTGCGCCACTACGAGCAGGCGGGGCTCATCACCTCCGAACGCGCCGAGAACGGCTATCGCCTGTACGACGCCGGTACGGCCGTCCGCGTCCGCAACGTCCGCCGCCTGCTGGACGTGGGCCTGACGCTCGACGACGTACGGGTGTTCCTGCCGTGCCTGGACGGCGACGTCACGGCCGGGCCCGCCTCTGATGAGGCGCTCCGGGTCGCCGCCGGCCGTCTCGCGGTGCTGGACGCGCGGATC
>KE354475.1 GCA_000415505.1 Streptomyces afghaniensis 772 | reverse complement strand
GTCGGGCGGGAGCCGGGCCCAAGGCGGGGCGGCAGCCCGGGCCCGCCGCCGTTGCCAGTGGTCCGTGCCATGCTCCCCGCATGACCACCAACACCCCCGCCGACACCCCCATCACCCTTCCCGACGGCCGTCCCGTCCCGCACCTCACCGGTGACGAGCGGGTCATGCTCGAGAGCTGGCTGGACTTCCACCGGGCCACGCTGGCGCTGAAGTGCGCCGGGCTGGACGACGCACAGGTGCGGACGGCGTCGGCCGAGCCGTCCGAGCTGACGCTGCTCGGGCTGGTGCAGCATCTCGCCGAGGTCGAGCGGAACTGGTTCCAGCGGGTGGCCGCCGGCCTCGACGTGCCGCCGGTGTACGAGGACGGCACCGGCTACACGCTGGACCCGGGGCGAGGGCTCGACGAGGCGCTCGGGATCTGGCGGCGGGAGATCGAGCGGGGGCGTGAGCTGTGTGCGGGGCTGCCGCTGGACCACATCGGGCGGGTCGCCGAGGGGCCCGTGCCCGGGATGGAGGTCAGCATGCGCTGGGTGCTGATCCACATGATCGAGGAGTACGCACGGCACAACGGTCACGCCGATCTCCTGCGGGAACGCATCGACGGAGTGACCGGGGCCTGAATTAGACGTGCTTTCCGAAGCGACCCATATGTAAGCTGGCACACAATTAAGAATTCTTTCAAGAATAGCTTCCCGTATTCTTCTGCCCGCTTTCTCCGATCCTAAACCCAAAGATTTTGAGGACACCTGGAGAAGGAATTCGGGCAGATCTCGTGGTGATTACACGGCTGTGACGCGTTACACACCGTGACCGCTATGCCCGGTATTACCCGGACAATATCGGGCATAGCGCTGCCCATTCGCGTGAAGCCTCGCGCTCGCGCGATAACACAGGCCCGGCTCATACGTAACCCCTCTCGGCGATGCAATTTCGAATTTCGCTGGGTAAGTTCAATTCGCATGACTGCCGTACAAGCAGATCCGCAAATCGACCGCCCCACGGTGGCTGACGGAGCCGCACTGTGGCGGATGGCGAAGGACTCGAAGGTTCTCGACCTGAACTCGTCCTACAGCTATCTGCTGTGGTGCCGCGACTTCGCGGCCACGTCGGCCGTAGCGCGTGACGAGCACGGCGAGCCGATGGGTTTCATCACGGGGTACGTGCGGCCGGACAGCCCGCACACCCTGCTGGTCTGGCAGGTGGCGGTGGACGAGGCGCACCGCGGGCGCGGGCTGGCCGCCACGCTGCTCGACGGTCTGGTCGCCCGGACCGTCACCGAGCGCGGGGTGACGACGGTGGAGACCACCATCACCCCGGGCAACACCGCCTCGGAGCGCCTGTTCACGTCGTTCGCCGAGCGGCACGGCGCCCGGCTGGAGCGCGAGGTGCTGTTCGACACGGCCGTGTTCCCCGACGGGCCGCACGACCCCGAGGTCCTGTACCGCATCGGCCCGCTGGCCCCCTGACTTTCCGCCCGACTCCCGCAGACTTCCCCCACGCACCGAGGAGCGATTCGTCGTGACCATCACCCAGCCCGACCTGAGTGTCTTCGAGACCGTCGAGTCCGAGGTACGCAGCTACTGCCGCGGCTGGCCCACCGTCTTCGACCGTGCGGTGGGCAGCCGCATGTACGACGAGGACGGCCATGAGTACCTCGACTTCTTCGCCGGAGCCGGGTCGCTGAACTACGGGCACAACAACCCCGTCCTGAAACGCGCCGTGATCGACTACCTGGAGCGCGACGGCGTCACGCACGGGCTCGACATGTCGACCACCGCCAAGCGCACGTTCCTGGAGGCCTTCCAGAACCTGTTGCTGCGGCCGCGCGACCTGCCGTACAAGGTCATGTTCCCGGGCCCGACCGGCACCAACGCCGTGGAGGCCGCGCTGAAGCTGGCGCGGAAGGTGAAGGGGCGCGAGTCGATCGTGTCCTTCACCAACGCCTTCCACGGCATGTCGCTGGGCTCGCTGGCCGTGACCGGCAACGCCTTCAAGCGGGCCGGCGCCGGTATCCCGCTGGTGCACGGCACGCCCATGCCGTTCGACAACTACTTCGACGGCACCGTCGAGGACTTCCTGTGGTTCGAGCGGCTGCTGGAGGACCAGGGCTCCGGCCTGAACAAGCCGGCCGCCGTGATCGTCGAGACCGTGCAGGGCGAGGGCGGCATCAACGTGGCCCGGCCCGAGTGGCTTCGCGCCCTGTCGGAGCTGTGCGAGCGGCAGGACATGCTGCTGATCGTCGACGACATCCAGATGGGCTGCGGCCGTACCGGCGCCTTCTTCTCCTTCGAGGAGGCGGGCATCACGCCGGACATCGTCACCGTCTCGAAGTCGATCAGCGGCTACGGCCTGCCCATGTCGCTGTGCCTGTTCAAGCCCGAGCTCGACGTGTGGGAGCCCGGCGAGCACAACGGCACCTTCCGCGGCAACAACCCCGCCTTCGTCACGGCCACGGCGGCCCTGGAGGCGTACTGGGCCGACGGCTCCGCGATGGAGAAGCAGACCCGCAAGCGCGGGGAGCAGGTCGAGCAGGCGCTGATCTCCATCACGGAGGAGAACCTGGCCGACGTGAAGGAGTACCGGGGCCGCGGCCTGGTGTGGGGCATGGAGTTCCACGACAAGGACCGCGCGGGCAAGGTCGCCAAGCGCGCCTTCGAACTCGGGCTGCTCATCGAGACGTCCGGGCCCGAGAGCGAGGTCGTGAAACTGCTTCCCGCCCTCACCATCACGCCCGAGGAACTGGACGAGGGCCTGTCGATGCTGGCCCGCGCCGTCCGCGAGACCGCCTGACCAAGTAACCGGCACCACCCCATTTAGGAGGCATCGCAGCACCGTGATTGTCCGTTCGTTCAAGGAGATCGAAGGTACCGACCGGCACGTGAAGTCGGCGTCCGGCACGTGGGAGAGCAAACGCATCGTCCTCGCCAAGGAGAAGGTCGGCTTCTCCCTGCATGAGACGGTCCTGTACGCGGGTACGGAGACGTCGATGTGGTATGCGAACCACATCGAGGCCGTCGTCTGCGTGGAGGGCGAGGCGGAGCTGACCGACCGCGAGACCGGGAAGTCGTACACCATCACGCCCGGCACCATGTACCTCCTGGACGGGCACGAGAAGCACACGCTGCGGATCAAGAAGGACTTCCGCTGCCTCTGCGTCTTCAATCCGCCCGTGACCGGACGGGAGGACCACGACGAGAACGGCGTTTACCCGCTGCTCACCGAGGAGGTGTGACGTTTCCATGACCGCCATCACCGACACCACCACCGGTATCCCCGACCTGTATCCCAGTCGTGGCGCCACCGAGGTGCTCACCCCGCGCCAGGACCCGGTCGTCTGGGGCGCCCCCGACGCGCCCGGTCCGGTCGCGCCGGCCGACCTGCTCTCCTTCGAGCGTGACGGCTTCCTCGCCATCGACGAGCTGATCACCGACGACGAGGTCGCCGTCTACCGGAACGAGCTGAACCGGCTGGTGAACGACCCGGACATCCGTGCCGACGAGCGGTCGATCGTCGAGCCGATGTCCAAGGAGATCCGCTCGGTCTTCGAGGTGCACAAGATCAGCGAGGTGTTCGCCAAGCTGGTGCGGGACGAGCGGGTCGTCGGCCGGGCGCGGCAGATCCTCGGCTCGGACGTCTACGTCCACCAGTCGCGGATCAACGTCAAGCCGGGCTTCGGGGCCAGTGGCTTCTACTGGCACTCGGACTTCGAGACGTGGCACGCCGAGGACGGTCTGCCGCGGATGCGCACGGTGTCGGTCTCGATCGCGCTGACCGAGAACTACGACACCAACGGCGGGCTCATGATCATGCCGGGGTCGCACAAGACCTTCCTCGGGTGCGCGGGGGCCACGCCGAAGGACAACTACAAGAAGTCGCTGCAGATGCAGGACGCGGGCACGCCGTCGGACGAGGCGCTGACCCTGCTGGCCTCGCAGCACGGCATCAAGTTGTTCACGGGCAAGGCCGGTTCGGCGACGTGGTTCGACTGCAACTGCATGCACGGCTCCGGCGACAACATCACGCCGTTCCCGCGCAGCAACGTGTTCATCGTGTTCAACAGCGTGGAGAACACGGCGGTGGAGCCGTTCGCGGCGCCGGTGCGGCGTCCGGAGTTCATCGGGGCGCGGGACTTCACGCCGGTGAAGTGACCGTGTGACCAAGCTGCCGGGTGGGGCCTCCTCGTGTGGGACGGGAGGCCCCACCCGGTTTTTTCATGCCTTCATGCCTTCAGGCCTTCAGGACGTCCAGGAGCCGGTCGACGTCCGCCGCCGTGTTGTAGAGGTGGAACGCGGCTCGCAGATTCCCGGCCCGGTCGGACACCTCGATGCCCGCCCGGCTCAGCTCGCCCTGCCGGTGGCCGAGCCCCGGCACGGACACGATCGCCGAGCCCGGCGCGGCCACCGGCGCGTGGCCCAGCTCGGCGAGCCCGACGCGGAAGCGGTCCGCGAGGGCGACGTCGTGGGCGTGCACGACGTCGATGCCGATGTCCTCCAGCAGCTCCAGGGAGGCGCGCAGCCCGGCGTAGCTGAAGAGTGAGGGGCTGATGTCGAAGCGCCGGGCGGAGTGGGCGAGTTCCTCGACGGGGCCGTAGCAGCTCTCCCAGGGCTTCTCACCGGCGACCCAGCCGGCGAGCAGCGGCGTGAGCCCGCCGAAGTCCCGCGGGGCGACGAAGAACGCGGCCCCGTGCGGTCCCAGGAGCCACTTGAAGCCGACGGCGGCGAGGAAGTCGTCCGCGTCGGCCTGCATCGGCAGCCAGCCGGCCGACTGGGAGGCGTCGACGTAGGTACGGGCGCCGTGCGCCCGGGCCGCCTCGCGCACGGCCGGCAGGTCGGCGAGCCGGCCGTCGGCGGACTGGACGGTGCTGACCGCGACGAGCGCGGTGCCGGGGCGGACGGACTCGGCGAGCCGCTCCAGGGGCACGGCGCGCACCTTGAGGTCGCCGCGCGCGTGGAACGGGTTCACCAGGGAGGCGAAGTCGGCCTCCGCGGTGAGGACTTCGGCGCCCTCGGGCAGCGAGGCGGCGATCAGCCCGCCGTACTCGGCGACCGAGGCGCCGGTGGCGACCCGCTCGGCCGGCACGCCGGCCAGCCGGGCGAAGGACGCGCGGGCCGCCTCGACGTCCTCGTACAGGGGCCCCAGTGGCACGCCCTCCGCGCGCATCCGCACGGCCTGGTGCAGGGCGGTGACGGTCCGGGCGGGCAGGAGCCCGTTGCTCGCGGTGTTGAGGTAGGTGTGCTTCGGGGCGAACTCGGCACGGACGAGGTTCTCGAAGGTCTCCATGGAACCACTCTGCGTCCCCTGGATCTCCCCGTCCATTACCGATTTCTGCGTGATGTCGCTAAGAGCCGCTTATACATACGCCCCGACCTGCGGCTTCAGCGCGGGCCCCTTCTGATGGATCTCCGTGGGAGAAGGAGCGGCGCTCGACGTGCGTGCCGAGCGCCGCGACGCCGCGGAGATCCATCAGAAGGGGCCCTGGGGCACCGCACAGCCGTCCGGCCCGCAGGCGTCCGCGTCGCCGCTGTCGACGATCGTCAGGGGCGAGCGCTCGCCGTACGCCTGGGTCAGGGCCTGGGCGAAGACCTCCGCGGGCTGGGCACCGGAGACGCCGTACTTGCGGTCGAGCACGAAGAACGGCACACCGCTCGCGCCGAGCTGTGCGGCTTCCCGCTCGTCGGCGCGTACCTCGTCGGCGTAGGAGCCGGGGTCGGCGAGCACCGCGCGGACGGCCTCCGCCTCCAGTCCGGCGGCGACGGCGAGCTCCACCAGCCGCTCGTCGTCGTTGAAGACGGAGCGTTCCTCGGCGAAGTTCGCCCGGTACAGCAGGTCGAGCAGCCGCTCCTGGTGCCCCTGCTCCTTGGCGAAGTGCAGCAGGCGGTGCATGTCGAAGGTGCTGCCGTGGTCGCGGCCCCGGGTGCGGTAGTCCAGCCCCTCGGCGGCGGCCTGCGCGCCCAGGTTGTCCTCACCGGCCTCGGCCTGGGCCTCGCTCATGCCGTACTTCCTGGTGAGCATCGTGATCACGGGCTGGATGTCGTCCTTGGCGCGGCCCGGGTCCAGCTCGAAGGAGCGGTGCACCACCTCGACCTCGTCGCGGTGCGGGAAGTCCCGCAGCGCCTTCTCGAAGCGGGCTTTGCCCACGTAGCACCAGGGGCAGGCGATGTCGCTCCAGATCTCGACGCGCATGTCTTCGGCTCTCTCCGGCTCGTACGGGGTGCGGAGGCTCCCTCCGCCGAGTTGGTGAACGTTCAAGCAGCCGGGTTCATTCCGTGGTCCCGGGTTCATTCTGTGGTCCCGGGGTCATTCCGTGGTCCCGGGGTCATTCCGTGGTCAGGGAGAGCCGCATCGTCAGGTGGTGATCCCCCGGCTCGGCCGGTTCCGGCACCCACCCGTGCCGCCGGTAGAACCGCTGCGCCCGCCGGTTGTCGACGTGCACCTCGAGGACGGCCGTCCGCTTGCCGCCGGATGTCCACGCCTCGACGCAGGCCGTGTGCAGGCCGGTGCCGACGCCGCGGCCCCAGTGGTCCGGGTCGACGTGGAACTGGAACAGCTTCACCGTGTCCGCCGGGACGCCCTCGGGAGTGCGGAAGGAGGCCAGGCCGACGATGCGCCCCGCCTCCTCGACGCACAGCACCCGCCCGTCCGGCCGCGCGAGGGCGCTCCGCCAGGCGGCGAGCCAGTCGGTGCCGTCCTGCGGCAGCCCGTCGGGGTAGTAGGTCGCCCGGGCCCGCGCATGCAGCGCCACGACGTCCTCCACATCGGCGGGCAGGACGGTACGGATCACCACCAGGCCTCAGCTTCCGTCGCGCAGGTCGTTCGGCCAGTGCGGCCTGAACTCGATGTGGTCGTACGTCACCACGCAGCCCTCCCCCATCGGCGACTGGGTCATGAAGCCGACCAGGGCCGCGTCCGTCTCCTTCTCGTCGCCGAGGGTGAAGAGGCGGACGAAGGTCCAGCGCTCACCGTCGCGGGAGGCGTGGAAGGCGAAGGCACGGCCGGTGCGGCTCACCCGGAGCCAGACGGAACTGCCGTCGACGGTGAAGGAGTTGGCGTCGTCGGAGTGCCCCCGGGTGACCACCGTGCAGACGGTGGGCACGTCCGGGGAGTACTCCAGACAGAGCTTGGCCCAGGCGCGCTCGCCGACATGGACGTAGAGCACCCCGGCGTCGAAGGCCGCACCGAACCCGACCGTGACCCGGGCGATCAGCTGGAAGTCCCCTTCGGGCGCCCCCAGCAGCCGCGGCGCGTCGGAGGCGGGGTCCAGCCCCTCCCCGGTGGGCGGCACAAACCGATCCTGCCGCGCCCCGGCCCACCCGGTCAGCACCCGGCCCTCATAGGACCAGTGGGCCTCGGGCCCGTAAGAGCGCAGGGGGAACGGAAGTTCGGGAAGTTCGAGATCCATTCGACCAAGTCTTGCAGGTCCGACCTCCAGGGGCGCGGGGCTCTGTCAATTTGCGGCTCCGCCGCGTGGGCGCGATCAACCACAACCAACCGGCAGCCCGCAGATCACCCGCACCCCTACGGCGCTACGCGATCAACGCTCAAGTCGCCCGTTGAACCGCCGAGGCAGCCCCAACGGGTTTTCGTCCCGCAGCTCGGCCGGAAGCAGCGCCTCCGGAGCGTTCTGGTAGACAACCGGCCGCAACCACCGCTCGATCGCCGTTCCGCCCACCGACGTGGACGTGGACGTCGTCGCCGGGTAAGGCCCACCGTGATGCTGAGCCGGCGCGACGGCAACACCCGTCGGCCAGCCGTTCACCAGCACACGCCCGGCCAGCGGCGTCAGCTCCTGGAGCAGCTCCGCGCCCCGCCCCTCACCCGCGGCCTCCTCCTCGGACAGCTGCACCGTCGCCGTGAGGTTGCCCGGCAGCCGCGACAGCACGGCCTTCACCTCGGCCTCGTCCTCGTAGCGGGCCACCACCGTGACCGGCCCGAAGCACTCCTCCAGGAGCAGGTCGTGCTCTCCCTCCGCCGCCAGCCTGCTCGCCGGAACGGTCAGGAAGCCCGCGCTGACGGTGTGCTCACCGCCCGCGCCGGGGGTGACCGGGGAGTCGACGTCGGGCAGTTCGGCCCGCTCGGCGACACCGGCCACGAAGTTGTCACGCATCCGGTGGTCGAGCAGCACCCCGGCGTCGGTGTCGCTGACGGCGTCGGTCAGCGACTTCAGCAGGGCGTCACCGGCGGCGCCGGCCGGCGCGAGGACGAGGCCCGGCTTCACACAGAACTGGCCGACGCCCAGCGTCATCGAACCCGCGAGACCCGCACCGATCGCCTCGGCCCGCTCGGCGGCCGCGGCCTCGGTGACGACGACGGGGTTCAGCGAGCCGAGCTCGCCGTGGAACGGGATCGGCACGGGACGCGCGGCGGCCGCGTCGAACAGCGCACGCCCGCCCCGCACGGAACCGGTGAATCCGGCCGCCGCGACCAGCGGGTGCTTGATCAGCTCGACGCCCGCCTCGAAGCCGTGCACCAGCCCGAGGACGCCGTCGGGGATGTCGTGCCGGGCGGCGGCACGGCGCAGCACCTTCGCGACGTACTCGGACAGGGCCGGGTGGTCCGGGTGCGCCTTGACCACGACGGGGCAGCCGGCCGCGAGGGCGCTCGCGGTGTCGCCGCCGGCGACGGAGAAGGCGAAGGGGAAGTTCGACGCCGAGTAGACGGCGACGACGCCGAGGGACACCTTGTAGCGGCGCAGATCCGGGATCGGCGGGGTCGCCGTGTCGTCGGGGTGGTTGATGACGACGTCGAGGAAGGCGCCCTCGTCGACGATGTCGGCGAAGGCCCGCAGCTGGTAGCAGGTGCGGGCGAGCTCGCCGGTCAGCCGGACCGGGCCGAGCGCGGTCTCGGCGTCGGCGGTCTCGACGAGACCGTCCTTGGCCGCCTGAAGCTCCTCGGCGGCGCTGCGCAGGAAGGCCGCGCGGACGGTACGGTCCGCGAGTGAGCCACGCGCCTCGTGCGCGGCACGGACGGCGGCGTCCACCTCCTGGGCTGTGGCCTCCACCGCAACCTGTTCACGCTGCTTCCCGGTTCGGGGGTCGACACTCCAGACTGGTGCTGCTGCCACCGCGGGTCCCTCCACACATGTAATGCCGCAGTACTGGGTCATCCACCAGGGACGTTCGATATACTGAACGCCGTCTCTGATGATGAATATGCTGTGGAGACTATTTCCCGTCGAACGAAGGGGTCAAGGGCGATGTCGGCTGGCGAGACGGGCGGCGGGGCGCAGGTCAAGTCCGCGGTACGAACGGTTGAACTGCTCGAATACTTCGCCGGGCGTCCCGGTATGCATTCGCTCGCGGCGGTCCAGGAGGCCGTCGGCTATCCCAAGTCCAGTCTCTACATGCTGCTGCGCACGCTCGTCGAGCTGGGCTGGGTGGAGACGGACGCGACGGGCACGCGGTACGGCATCGGGGTGCGGGCCCTGCTGGTCGGCACGTCGTACATCGACGGCGACGAGGTCGTGGCGGCGGCCCGCCCGACGCTGGACCGGCTCTCGGACGACACGACCGAGACGATCCACCTCGCCCGCCTCGACGGCACGAACGTCGTCTACCTCGCCACCCGCCAGTCGCAGCACTACCTGCGTCCCTTCACCCGGGTCGGCCGCCGCCTGCCCGCGCACTCCACGTCCCTCGGCAAGGCGCTGCTGAGCACCTACTCGGACGAGCAGGTCCGCAAGATGCTCCCGGAGACGCTGCCCGCGCTGACCGAGAACACGATCACCGACCGCGAGAAGCTCATCGAGGAGCTGGCCCAGGTCCGGGAGCAGGGCTTCGCCGTGGACCGCGAGGAGAACACGCTGGGGCTGCGCTGCTTCGGCGTGGCGATCCCGTACCGCACGCCGGCACGGGACGCGATCAGCTGCTCGGTGCCGGTTGCGCGGCTCACGCCGGCGCACGAACAGCTGGTGAAGGACGCGCTGTTCGACGCGAGGGACCGGCTGACACTGGCCACCCGTAGGCTCTGAGGCATGAACGTCGAGCTGCGCGAGGTCCACGACAGCGATCTGCCGGTCTTCTTCCGGCAGATGAACGACCCCGAGGCGCTCCATATGGCGGCCTTCGTCCCCAAGGACCCGGCCGACCGGGACGCCTTCGACGCCCACTGGACCAAGATCCGGTCCTCCGCCGACGTGGTCCGCACAGTCCTGGCCGACGGTGACGTGGTCGGCAGCGCGGCGGTGTACGGCGAGCCGGGCGAGCGCGAGGTGACGTACTGGGTCGACCGCGCGTACTGGGGCAAGGGCATCGCCACGGCGGCCCTGCGGGCGCTGCTGACGGTGGTGCCCGAGCGTCCCCTGTACGCCCGGGCGGCGTCGGACAACGCCGGCTCGCTGCGCGTACTGGAGAAGTGCGGCTTCCGTGCCGTGGCGACAGCCAGCGGGTACGCGAGCGCTCGGGGTGCGGAGATCGAGGAGACGGTGCTCCTCCTGGAGGGCTGAGCCGCCCTCCCCCGTCCGGCGGAGGCGGATCGTCGTCGTGCACGAGGTGGCGCCGGCCCGCCGCGCGGGAGCCTGATCGCATGACGCAGTCACACCGCACCACGCTGTCACCCGCTCCCGCCGCCGTCGACGGCCCCGCCGTCCGTCTCAGCCGTCCCCGGCACGTCCTGCGTGCCGTCGCCGTCCTCTCCTGCGTGCCGTACCTCGGGCTCAAGGCCGCCTGGATCGCCGGGAGCCACATCGGCATTCCGGAAGGGAGCAGGTTGCTCGACGACCGGGTGGGCATGGCGGTGATCAACGGCATCTCCGTGCTGCTGGACAGCGCGGTGATCGTGCTGGCGCTGGTGCTGACGCGGCCGTGGGGGCTGCGGGTGCCCGCGTGGCTCCTGGCCTTCCCCGTCTGGGTCGCCACCGGGCTGCTCGCGCCGATCATGGCCGGTTTCCCGGCACAGCTGGTCGTGAGGGCGTTCGGCGGAGGGAGCGCGGAGTCTCCGGGCCAGGAGGCCTTCCTGGACGAGTGGGTGTTCACCGTGGTCTACACGGGGTTCATCCTCCAAGGGCTCGCGCTGGGCGCCCTGTTCGTGCTCTACGCCCGCGACCGCTGGGGGCAGCTGTGGCGCGGGCGGGTGTGGGAACTGCCCATGGGGGTCGCGGGGCCGGCCCACCGCGCCCTCGCCGTCGCGGCCGCCGTGCTCGCCCTGCTGCCGCTCACCCTCCACGTCATCTGGGCCTGCGGCGGCACCGCCGGGCTCAGCGAGGGCCGGGCGGCGGACCGGAGCGCGGACGTCCACGTCCTGGAAGCGGTGTACGTGGTGTTCCTCCTCGCCGCCGTCACCGGCGGCTTCCTGCTGGCCTTCCGCCGCGGGCGGGCGCTGCCCGTGGCGGTGCCGCTCGGCCTGGCCTGGGTCGGCTCGGGCGCCGTGGCCTGCTGGGGCGGCTGGCTGTCGCTCGCCTCCCTCGGCGGCGGGGACATCGCCGACCGTCCGACGCCGCTGATGGGCCTCGCCTACGCTGGTCAGATGCTCGTCGGCTTCCTCGTCGCCGCCATCGGCGTCTACTTCTTCGCGGAGCGCTCGGCCAGGGCCGCGCGGCGGGCGGCGTGAGACGGGCCGCCCGGTCGCTGTTCGGCCGGCGGGCCCGGCTGCGCTGGGTGCATCTGATCCTCGGCGGCGCGCTCGCGATGCCGTACGTCCTGGTCGGCTCGGTGATCATCGGTCCGGCGACCGGCGGCACGGACGTCTTCGGGTCCTTTCCCCTCCAGCTCGCCTCCTTCGGCGTGGGGCTGCCGCTCGCCGCCGTCACGTCCCTGTTCCCGCTGACCCGGCCGCTGGAGGCCGCCGCCGTGCGCTGGCTGTGCGGTGTCGACACGGACCGGCTCGCCTTCGGGCCGGCCCGGACGCGGGGTGAGAAGGGCCGTACGGCGGGCTGGTTCACCCTTCATCTCGGGCTCGGCGGGATCATCGCCGGGATGTCGCTGGCCGTGCCGCCGTTCGCCGTCGTGCTGATCGTGCTGCCGGTCGTGGCCGGACTGCGCGGCGGTCGGCTCGGGCTGCCCGAAGTCCTTGACCACGCCTGGGCGTTGGCGCTCGCGCCGGTCGCGGGCGCGGCGATGCTCGTCGCCCTCGCCGGCTGCGCGGCCGGTGGCGGTTGGCTGCTGGCCCGCTGGGCGCCCGCCCTGCTCGGCCCGTCCCCCGAGGGCCGGCTCGCGGCCGCCGAGGCACGCGCCGCCGACCTGGCCGTCCGCAACCGGCTGGCGCGGGAGCTGCACGACTCCATCGGCCACGCGCTGAGCGCGATCGGTCTCCAGGCGAGCGCGGCCCGCCGCGTCCTCGACTCCGACCCGGAGTTCGTCCGCGAGGCCCTCGCCGCGATCGAGGACACGACCCGGCGCACCGTCGGCGAACTCGACGCCGTGCTGGGTGTGCTGCGCGAGGGCGACGCCCCCGGCACTGCCCCGGCGCCGACGCTCGCGGCCGACCTCGACGGGCTGCTGCGTCGCACCCGGGCCGGTGGACAGCGGGTGACGGCCACGGTCGACACCGACTTGGAGGTACTGCCTGCGCTGCTGTCCCGGGAGGGGTACCGGATCGTGCAGGAGGGGCTGAGCAACGCCCTCAGGCACGCGGGAGACCGGGTCGCCGTCGACGTACGGATCGCGGTGGCGAGCGGAGCGCTGGAGATCACCGTGGAGAATCCGGTGACCGGCCCCGCCGCGGTCACCGCTCCCGTCTCCTCCCGTCCCGGCGGCGGCCACGGGCTGCGCGGCATCGCGGACCGGGTCAGGCTGCTGGGCGGGACCATGACGGCCGGACCGGCCGCCGGTTCGTCCGGACGGGCCGCCGGTTCGTCCGGACCGGCCGGGGAGAGCTGGCGGTTGCACGTACGTCTGCCGATGAAAGGACCCGCATGACCCGCCCCGCCCCCGTCCGTGTCGTCCTCGCCGACGACGAGCGCATGGTCCGCACCGCGCTGCGCGCCATCCTCTCCGCCGAGCCCGACCTGGAGGTGGTGGGCGAGGCGGCCACCGGCGCCGAGGCCGTGTCGGTCGTCCGGGACCTGCGGCCGGACGTCGTCCTCATGGACGTCCGCATGCCGGAGATCGACGGCATCCGCGCGACCGAGCAGATCCTCGCCACCTTGGACGAGCCGCCCCGGATCGTCGTCGTGACGACCTTCGAGAACGACTCCTACGTGTACGACGCGCTGCGCGCCGGAGCCTCCGGGTTCCTGCTGAAGCGGGCGGACGCCGACGCGCTGGTGCAGGCGGTCCGGCTGGTGGCGCGCAGCGACAGCCTGCTGTTCCCGGCGGCCGTCCGCACCCTCGCGACCGAGCACGCACGCGCGCACCCGGCGCCGCCGGAGTGGGTGGCGAAGCTCACGGGACGCGAGCGGGAGGTGCTGCGGCACATGGCGCAGGGCCTGACCAACGCGGAGATCGCCCGCCGGATGGAGGTCGGTCCCGCCACGGTGAAGTCGCACGTGGCGGCGGTGCTGGCCAAGACGGGCACCCGGGACCGCACGCAGGCGGTCATCGCGGCGTACGAGGCGGGCTTTCTGAACGCCGGATGAGAAAACCGGACGGGTGGGAACGATCCGCCCCGCCTGGCTCGTCCTCATGTTCGGGATGAACAAGACGATCAGGCGCGCATCGGTCTTCACGCTGCTGCTGGTTCTCGCTCTGCTGGGCAGGGCGACCTGGGTGCAGTTCTACGAGGGCCAGGCGCTCGCAGACGACAAGGACAACCGGCGGAACGCGATCGAGACGTACTCGGCGCCGCTCGGGAACATCATCGTGGGCGGCCGGTCGGTCACCGGCTCGGCCCCGACGAAGACGGGCGACCTCAAGTACAAGCGCACGTACACGGACGGCGAGCTGTACGCGGCGGTGACGGGATACGCGTCGCAGGCGTACGCGCCGACCCAGCTGGAGGGCATCTACACCGACCTGCTCAACGGCACGGACAACCGTCTGAAGTCGGTGATGGACACCGTCACCAACCAGCGGGCCGACCCGGGCAACGTGGTCACGACGATCGACCCGGACGTGCAGAAGGCGGCGTACGACGCGCTCGGCGACAAGAAGGGCGGGGCCGTCGCCATCGACCCGAAGACCGGGAAGATCCTCGCGGTCGTGTCGACGCCGTCGTACGACCCCTCGTCGCTGACCGGCGCCAACACGGCGGGGGCGGCCTGGAAGAAGCTCACGGCCGACCCGGAGAAGCCGCTGGTCAACCGTGCGCTGCGGCAGCCGCTGCCGCCCGGCTCGACGTTCAAGCTGGTCGTGGCGGCGGCGGCGCTGGAGGACGGGCTGTACTCGTCGGTGGACGAGAAGACCGACAGCCCCGACCCGTACACACTGCCGGGCACCTCCCGGGAGCTGACGAACGAGAACCCGAACGCCCCTTGCACGAACGCCACGATCCGTAGGGCGCTGGAGTACTCGTGCAACAACGTCTTCGCGAAGATGGCCGTCCAGCTCGGCCAGGACAAGGTGAAGGCGATGGCCGAGAAGTTCGGCTTCAACGACGACAAGCTGGATGTGCCGGTCCGGGCCTACACGAGCGTGTACCCCTCGGACATGTACCCGTCGCAGACGGCCCTGACGGGCATCGGCCAGTTCGACGTCACCGCGACGCCCCTGCAGATGGCCATGGTGTCGGCGGCCATAGCCAACGGCGGCAAGTTGGTTTCGCCGCATATGGTTTCGCAGATCACCAACAGCGGTGGTGATGTGTTGCAGGACTACGACGACGATGCGGGCTCGAAGGAGATCGTCAGCTCCTCGACCGCCGAGCAGTTGCAGTCGGCCATGCAGACGGTCGTGGACCAGGGCACGGGTACGAACGCCCAGGTCCCGGGCGCGACCGTGGGCGGCAAGACGGGTACGGCCCAGCACGGCGAGAACAACAGCCAGGTGCCGTACGCCTGGTTCACCTCGTACGGGAAGTCCGACTCGTCAGGCAAGGAGGTCGCCGTGGCGGTCGTCGTCGAGCAGTCGAACGCGGCCCGCTCGGAGGTCAGCGGCAACGGCCTGGCGGCGCCGGTCGCCAAGGCGATGATGGAAGCGGCGCTCAAGGACTGAACCCCGGCTGCCGATAAGCCGTCTGTAGAGACGAGACGGGCCGCCCCCCTCCCCCCGGGGCGGCCCGTCATCGTTACTTCGCTCCCAGGAGCTGCTCGATCGGGTCGATCGCGAAGTACACGAGGAACAGCACCGAGGTCCCCCACAGCAGCCAGTGGACCTCCTTGGCCTTGCCGAGCACGGTCTTGATGACGACGTAGGCGAGGAAGCCGGCGCCGATGCCGTTG
>KE354474.1 GCA_000415505.1 Streptomyces afghaniensis 772 | reverse complement strand
GCAACTGGGGCCACGACCTGCGCGTCCTGGACACCACCCACCCCGACGCGGCGGCGTACCTGACCGAGGTCTTCACCACCCTGCGCGCGGAGGGCTACGACTACTTCAAGACCGACTTCCTCTACGCGGGCGCCCTGGCCGGTATCCGCCATGCGGACGTCGACCCCCTCACGGCGTACCGCTCCGGCATCCGCCTGATCCGCGACGCGATCGGCCCGGACTCCTACCTCCTGGGCTGCGGCGCCCCGATGCTCCCCTCCATCGGCCTGTTCGACGCCATGCGCGTCAGCCCCGACACGGCCCCGCACCGCCGCCCCGAGGCCGACGACTACTCCCAGCCGGGCCAGGACCCCGCCGAGTTCACGGGCGCGGCCCGCCAGTGGCAGCACGACCGCCTCTGGACCAACGACCCCGACTGCCTGATGGCCCGCCCGGCCGTCGAGACCCGCGAACAGTGGGCGGCGCACGTGGAGTCCACCGGAGGCCTGATGGCCTCCAGCGACCGCTTGCTGTCGCTGGACGAGTGGGGCGTGACGACGACCCGCCGGCTCCTGACGCCACGCGTCGTCTCCTGAAAAGCCGGGGCGCGTGAAAAGCCGGGGCGCGGCACTCCCCTAATGGTGCCGCGCCCCGTCCCCCCGCCTCCGCAGTGGCTAGACGGCCTCCACCTCCGGCAGCGTGCCCGTCCGGGCCGCTCGGGCGTACCAGTGGGCGCTGGACTTCGGGGTGCGTTCGAGTGTCGCGTAGTCCACGTACACCGCGCCGAAGCGCTTGCCGTAGCCGTACGACCACTCGAAGTTGTCCATCAGGGACCACAGGAAGTAGCCGCGGACGTCCGCGCCGTCGGCGATCGCGCGGCGGACCGCCGACAGGTGGCCGTGCAGGTAGGCGACGCGCTCCGGGTCGTGCACCCGGCCGTCCGAGTCGATCTTGTCGTCGTAGGCCGCGCCGTTCTCGGTGATGTACAACGGCAGGCCCGGCGCCTCCCGGGTGTAGCGCATGATCAGCTCGTGCAGGCCGGTCGGGTCGATCGTCCAGCCCATCTCGGTGCGGTCGCCGGGCGTCTGGTGGAAGGCGACGTCCTCCGCGGCCGGCCAGGGCGAGTGCTCGCTGGAGCCGTGGCCGTCGGCGCGCGGTCCCTTGGCCGCCGGGTCGGCCGCCGAGACCAGCGCGGGCGTGTAGTAGTTGAGGCCCAGCGCGTCCAGCGGCTGGTTGATCAGCGCCAGGTCGCCGTCGAGGACGTAGTTCCAGTCCGTGAGCCCCGCCGTCGCCACGTACAGCGACTCCGGGTACGCGCCGTGCAGGACCGGGCCGTGGAAGACGCCGTTGGCCAGGTCGTCGATCTTCCGGACCGCCGCCAGGTCCGCCGGGCTCTGCGAGAGCGGCCTGGCCACCGTGGAGTTGAGGCTGATCGCGACGGAGTTGCGGGCCGGCATCACCGACCGCAGCGCGGACGCGCCCAGCCCGTGCGCCAGGTTCAGGTGGTGCGCGGCGCGCAGCGACGCCGCCGGATCCGTCCGGCCCGGGGCGTGCACCCCGGAGGCATAGCCCAGGAACGCGCTGCACCACGGCTCGTTGAGCGTCATCCACTGCTCGACCCGGTCGCCCAGCGCCTCGCCGACGATCTGCGCGTACTCCGCGAAACGGTACGCCGTGTCCCGCTCCGGCCAGCCGCCCGCGTCCTCCAGCTCCTGCGGCAGGTCCCAGTGGTAGAGCGTGACGGCCGGCTTGATGCCCTGGGACAGCAGCTCGTCGACCAGCCGGCGGTAGAAGTCCAGGCCCTTCTGGACGGCCGGACCCCGGCCGGTCGGCTGCACCCGCGACCATGAGACGGAGAAGCGGTAGGCGCCCAGGCCCAGCTCCGCCATCAGCGCCACGTCCTCGCGGTAGCGGTGGTAGTGGTCGACAGCGATGTCACCGGTGTCTCCACCGGCCGTCTTGCCCGGCGTATGGCTGAAGGTGTCCCAGATCGACGGCGTACGGCCGTCCTCCCGCACCGCGCCCTCGATCTGGTACGCGGAGGTCGCCGCGCCCCAGAGGAAGGCGGGAGGGAAGGTCACCGCAGTGGCCGGGTTCTCGGAGTCAGGCATGGAAGCGCTCCCATTGGAGGTCGTGGAGACCGACGGTGGAGGGGGAGGGGGGAGAAGGGGGAGAACAGGGGCCGGAGCAGCGCCGGCCCGGCCCCTGGAGACAGGGCGTCAGCCCTTGACGGCGCCCTGCATGATGCCGCCCACGATCTGCTTGCCGAAGATCGCGAAGACCAGCAGCAGCGGCAGCGTGCCCAGCAGCGCGCCCGCCATGATCAGGGACTGGTCGGGGGTGTAGCCGCGTCCGAGGCCCGCGACCGCGACCTGCACGGTCGGGTTGCCCATCTGGGTCAGCACCAGGAACGGCCACATGAAGTCGTTCCAGGTCTGCACGAACGTCAGCATCCCGAGCACGGCCATCGCCGGCCGCGCCGCCGGGAACACCACGTGCCACACCACACGCCAGCTGCTCGCCCCGTCGACCCGGGCGGCCTCGATGATCTCGTCCGGCAGGGCCTGGATCAGGTACTGCCGCATGAAGAACACACCGAACGCGCTCACCAGCGACGGCAGGATCACCGCCTGCAACTGGTCCGTCCAGTCGAGCTTGGCGACCATCATGTACAGCGGGATCACGCTCAGCTGCGGCGGCACCATCATCGTGCCGATCACGATCAGCATCAGCGCGCCACGGCCCCTGAACCGCAGCTTGGCGAAGGCGAAACCGGCGATCGTCGACAGGAAGACGATGGTCAGCGCCGAAGTACCCGCCACGATCGTGGTGTTGAAGAAGGCCTCACCCAGATTGGCGTCCTTCCAGGCGATCTCCAGCTTGTCGAACAGGCCCGAGCCGAACCAGAACGGCGGCGGCGTCTGCGCGAGCCGCTGGTTGTCACGCGAGGCGGCGATCGCCGTCCACACCAGTGGGAACAGCGAGACGATCGTGAACACGATGAGGATCGCGTACGCGATCGGACCGCCGTGCAACGTCCCGCCGGCCCGCGCGGACTTCGGCAGGCGGGGGCGTTTGGACTCCTTCGCGGGCGCCGCGCCGGGCGGCGGGGCGTCCTGGGGCGTCACAGTCGTCGTCACGGCCGGAACTCCTTAACTACTGGCGCGCAGCCGGCGCGAGATGACGTAGTTGACGATGCCGATGACGATCAGCATGAGGAACATCGTCCAGGCGATCGCCGAGGCACGGCCCAGGTGCTGGGCGACCCAGCCCTGCTCGTACAGGTACAGGCCGAGCGTCTGGAACTGGTGCTCCGCGCCGCCCGACGTGCCCTTGTTGGCGTCGAACAGCAGCGGCTCGCCGAAGACCTGGCTCGCGCCGATCGTCGACACGACACAGGTGAACAGGATCGTCGGACGCAGTGCCGGCAGCGTCACATGGATGAACTGCTGCCAGCGGTTGGCCCCGTCCAGCGCCGCCGACTCGTACAGGTCCTGGGGGATCGCCTGCATCGCGGCCAGGTAGATCAGCGCGTTGTAGCCGGTCCAGCGCCAGATGATGATCGACGATACGGCGATCTGCGAGAACCACTTGTCGTTCTGCCAGTCGACCGGGTTGATGCCGACCATGTCGAGCGCCCAGTTGATCATGCCGTAGTCACGGCCGAAGAGCAGCACGAACACCAGCGAGGCGGCGGCGATCGACGTCGCGTACGGCGCGAGCATCGCGACCCGGAAGAAGGTCGAGGCCCGCAGCTTGTAGTTGAGGATGTGGGCGATGCCCATCGCCATCAGCAGCTGCGGGACGGTGGAGATGATGCCGATGGTCAGGGTGTTCTTCGCCGCGTTCCAGAAGAACTCGTCGTCGAAGATCCGGGTGTAGTTGCGCAGCCCGACCCAGTTCATGTCGGTCGGCGCGGTCAGCTCCACCTGGTGCAGCGAGGCCCAGCCCGTGTAGATCAGCGGGAACAGGCCGAACGCGATGAACAGCAGGAAGAACGGCGAGACGAAGGCGTACGGGCTCCAGCGGATGTCCCGCTGCCAGCGGCGGGACAGCCGGTCCCGGCGCCGCCGCTCCTTCTCCAGAGACACGGGATCCGCGGGCGGGCGGCCCGGGGCCGCGCCCCCCTCGGAGGGGGGCGCGGCGGTGTCGTGGCGGGTGGCCATACGGGTCACTGGTCCAGCTTGTTGTCGATGGTCTTGGTGGCGGAGTCCCAGGCCTCCTTGGCCGACTTGCCCTTCGTCGCCAGGATCACGCCGTTGTCCGTCAGGCCCTGCATGATGATCTGGTCCTTCGGGCCGATCACCTGGACCGGGGCGGCCTTGGCGGCCTCCGCGAAGATCGGGCCGATCTTCTGGTCACCGGTCATCTCGTTCGTCGCGCCGGTCACTTCGGGCATGGTGTAGGTGGACGGCGCGCTCGGGAAGCTGGCCTGCACCTTGAACAGCTTCGCCTGCTGCTCCGGCGCGGTCAGCCAGGTCACGAACTTCTGGGCTTCCTTCACGTGCTTGCCGCTCTTCGGCACGGTGAGGAAGGTGCCGCCCCAGTTGGCGCCCTTGGGCGCGGTGGCCACGGCCCACTTGCCGGCCGCGTCCGGCTTCGAGTTGCCCTTGATCGTGCCCAGCATCCAAGGCGGGCAGGCGATGGCGGCGAACTTGTTGTTGGCGATGGTGGAGTTCCAGCCCGGCTGGAACTGCGTCTGCGACTGGACGAGGCCCTTCTTGGCGGCGTCCGCGGTCAGGTTGAAGGCGGCTTTCACTGCCGGGTTGGTCTTGTAGATGACGTTCCCGGAGGCGTCGTAGAACTTCTCCTTCTCGCTGCCCAGGATCGCCTGGATCAGACCGCCGGGGGAGTCCATGAAGTAGGTGCCCTTGGGGGCCTTCGACTTGTAGCGCTCGCCGACCTGGACGAGCTTGGCCCAGTCGCCGGCCCACAGCTTGCCCACCTCGGCCGGGTCGGTGGGCAGACCGGCCTGCTTGAAGAGGTCCGTGCGGTAGCAGATCGCCATCGGGCCGACGTCGGTGCCGAGGCCGATCGTCCTGCCGTCCTTGGTGGTGGCCTGCTCCCACTTCCAGTCCAGCCACTTGCTCTTGTCCACGCCCGAAACCTTGGACATGTCCTCGAGCTTGTCGGCCTGGGTGGCCGTGACCTCGGCGATGTTGGCCACCTCGACGGCCTGGACGTCCAGCAGACCGCTGTTGGTGGTGAGGTGGTTCAGCAGCGCCGGGTAGTAGTTCTCGTTCCGCTCGACGACGTTCTCGGCGATCTTGATCTTCGGGTTGAGCTTCTCGTACTCGGCGTAGAGGCCGGCTTCCTTGAAGCCCATGGTGCCGAAGAGCCCCACCGAGATCGTCGTCTTGCCCTTGCCGTCACCGTCCGGCGAGCCGGAGTTGTCGTCGCCGCCGTCGTCGGCACAGCCGGCCAGCAGCCCGGCGCCCAGCGACGCGACGGCCGCGAGGACCATCGCCTTGCGGGCGGTTCGGATGCGTGCTCGCATGTCGTCCTCCTGTTGCCCTGACGTGCCGACCCCCGGCCAACTGCATTGTTGGACCCGTTTTTACTCGCTGCGGCTCGGGCGGGGAACGTGCGGGTTGTGTATGTGTCAGGTACTGTGGGAGCGCTCCCACCAGTGATGTGTTGAAGGTTCTCCGGTCGGGGCGGGGGTGTCAAGGGACCGGACAGGGAGAGATGCGTTCAGTTATCGGGCTGTTAACTGGACCCGGGCCGCAGTCCCTTGCGGCCCAGGACGGCGGTATCAAGCCAGTCGGACCGGCCCGCCGCCCTAAGCGGAAGGCCGAGGACGGCAGGCCTCGGCAGCGGTCACTCCTGCTGACGAGCCTGTTAAATTCCAGGCCAGCCGCAGAGTGCGGGTGTGGACGGGAAGGCGGAGCCCATGGCAAGCCACGGAGCGCGGGGCCGAAGCGGTGGCCGGCCCACCCTCGAAGAGGTGGCGGCGCGCGCCGGTGTCGGCCGCGGCACGGTGTCCCGGGTGATCAACGGCTCGCCCCGGGTCAGCGACGCGACGCGTGCGGCCGTGGAGGCGGCGGTCGCCGAACTCGGCTACGTCCCGAACACCGCGGCCCGTGCCCTGGCCGCCAACCGCACGGACGCGATCGCCCTGGTCGTGCCCGAGCCGGAGACCCGGTTCTTCGCGGAGCCGTACTTCTCGGACATGCTGAAGGGCGTCGGGGCGGAGCTGTCCGAGACGGAGATGCAGCTGCTGTTGATCTTCGCGGGCAGTGACCGCGAACGCCGCCGTCTCGCCCAGTACCTGGCCGCCCACCGGGTGGACGGCGTCCTGCTGGTCTCGGTCCACGCGGACGATCCGCTGCCCGATCTGCTGTCCCAGCTGGACATCCCGGCGGTGATCAGCGGCCCCCGGTCGGCGGGGGAGACACTGCCGTCGGTCGACTCGGACAACTACGGCGGCGCCCGGCAGGCCGTCGAGCACCTGCTGTCCCGCGGCCGCCGCCGGGTGGCCCACATCACCGGCCGCCTCGACGTCTACGGCGCCCAGCGCCGCATCGACGGCTACCGCGACGCGCTGAGCGACGCGGGCCACGGGGTGGACGAGGCGCTGATCGAGCAGGGTGACTTCTCGGAGGAGGGCGGCAGCCGCGCCATGGCGGCACTGCTGGAGCGCCGCCCCGACCTGGACGCGGTCTTCGCCGCCTCCGACGTCACCGCGGCCGGCGCCCGCCAGGCGCTGCGCGAGGCGGGGCGCCGCATCCCCGACGACGTGGCGCTCGTCGGCTACGACGACTCCGCCATCGCCCGCCACCTGGACCCGCCCCTGACCAGTGTCCGCCAGCCCATCGAGGAGATGGGCCGCCGGATGATAGACCTCCTTCTCACGGAGGTCGCCGACCGCCGCCCCCTGGCGTCCCGGGGGCTGGACCGACGGCAGGTGGTCCTGGCCACGGAGCTGGTGCCCCGGTCGTCGTCGTGACGCCGCATCCCCTGCTGGAGGTCACCGAGGTCGCGCGGACCGAGCCGTACCTGCGCACGGTGGGCGAGGTCTTCCGGGTCTTCCGCGACCAGGAGTCGGGCTGCGTGTCGTACGCGGTCAGGCTCGCAGACGGGGAACGCTGGTTCGTGAAGGAGGCGACGACCGACGCCGCCCAGCAGTCGCTGAACCGCGCCCGGGCCTTCCACCGGGCGGTACGGCACCCGGTGATCGTCCCGCAGCTGCACCGGTTCACGCGTGTGGCGGAGCTGACGGCGGCGTGGCGGAGCTCGGCGCACGGGGCCCCGAAAGACGCCGCAGACTGAGGGCCTCGGCGACGACGGCCTCGTGCACGCCGAGCCGGTAGAGGCTGATCGCCTCTCGGCAGAGGGCGGTCACGTCCTCGCAACCGCCGGCCGCCGGACCAGGTAGACGGCCGCCGTGGACACCAGCACCGCCATGCACGCGATGAACACCAGGCCCGCGCCCTCCAGGCCGATCGGGCCCGTCAGCAGGCCGACCCCGATCACCGGGACCGAGATGCCCGCGTAGGCGACGACGAACAGCGTCGAGATCACCGCCGCCCGCCGGTGCTCGGGAGATGCCCCGGCGACCTCGGACAGCGCGCCGCGGAACGCCAGGCCCTGCCCGACGCCGCCGACGAGCGCGCTCAGGACCACCAACGACATCAGGTCCCACCGCAGCGCGCCCGCGAGCAGCGCCAGCCCGGCGAGGAGTCCGGCGCAGCCCAGCGGGAGGGAGCGCCGCACCCCGACCCCGCCGACCGCGAGTTGCCCGGCGGTCGACGCGAAGAAGGCCAGCGCGACGACCAGCCCGCTCACGGCGTGGTTGTCCACGTGCAGGGACTCGGCGAGGAATGCCGGGCTGACCGAGGTGAACACCCCGAAGAGGGCGAAGCCGGCGAACGAGGCGATCGCCGCGGGGGTGAACACCGCCCGCACCTGTGGGGGAAGCGCGGGGCGCTGCGGCCGTACGGTGCGCAGCGGCTTGCGCTCCCGTACGGTCTCCACGAGCCGCAGCAGGACGGCGGCCGACCCGGCCACCAGCACGAGGTGCGTGACGAACGGCAGGTACAGCGGCCAGTCGGCGTACTGCGCGAGAACGCCGGAGAGCAGCGGCCCGCAGCCCAGTCCGCCCATGTTGGCGGCCGTCGCCACGAACGTGGCCCGGGAGGCGCCGCCTTCCGGCGCCAGTTCCATGACGTACGCCGTGGCGGCCCCCGTGAACAGACCGGCCGAGAGTCCCGACAGCAGCCGCCCGGCGTACAGCCAGCCCAGCCCGGTCGCGCACAGGAAACAGACGGCGCTCGCCGCCGCGAGGCCGAGGCCGCACAGCAGCACCGGGCGCCTGCCCACGGCGTCCGAGGCGTTGCCGACCAGCAGCAGGACCCCGATGACCCCGAAGGCGTACACGGCGTACACCACGGTCACCGTCAGCTCGGAGAACCCGAACTTGCCCTGGTAGAGGGGATAGAGGGGAGTCGGCAGTGTGGTGCCGGCCATGCACACGGCGAACACCGCCCCGCTGAGCACACACGCACGCCACCCTCGGCGCTCACCGTCCATGCCGCCGACCGTAAACCCGGTCGCTGCCCGGGCCGGGACCGGCGCGCACAAAGCGTCAACCGGTGGTTTCTGCGCGAAGCCACCGGCTGATTTCCCAGGTTGAGTGACGGGGCTCAGCGTATGGAGGAAGGAGATGGGGTCACGGCCTCGGGGGCCTGGATCACCTCGCCCGTACGCCCGCTCGCCCGTGAGGTCGATCAACCAGCGGAATGCGGTGCTGTGCGCGGTTACGCCCCTCGCTCCTTCTCGACTCTCTCCAGGCGCGACACGGTCACGGTCAGCTTCACGGCACTCGGGGCTTCCCATCGCAAGGCAAACGAGTTGACCTCGCGCAAGATGTACGTACCGTCCCTCTTCACGTCACTGACGATGCCTTCTTTGCCCGCGCTGGCGTCGTACACCTGGTCGCCGACCCACGCCCTGGGCTTCCCCTCGGTCATCGGAACACCTCGGCCCAGACCTGCTTGCCCCATCGGTAGAGGTCGGTGCCCCAGCGCTCGGCCAGAGCATCGACCAGGAGGAGACCCCGGCCGTTGGTGAGAAGGTCGTCACTGGGTTTGGCCAGCTCCGGCAGTATGCGGGCCTTGTCGACCACGCCGATCCGCACGAACCGCTCGTCAGGTCTGGTGACGACGACCCGAATCACGCGGCTGTTGGTGTGCTTGACCGCGTTGGCCACCAGCTCCGAGACGAGAAGTATGGCGGTGTCGGTCAGCTCCTCCATGTGCCAAGCGGCCAGAGCTGTCCGTACGAGCCTCCGAGCGGTCTCGGCGCTCTCCTCCAGAGCCGGGAGTGTCTCGGAGTATCCCGGGTGTCCTGTGTGATGCGGCTTCGCTGACACGATCATCTGAACCTCAGGGGTGTCGGTGTACGACGGCCTCGGTTCAGTCAACGACTGCTTGAGTCTCCCGAGGAGGAAAAGTCGGCCAGGTGTGCATCACGCCCAAGCGGAAATTTCCGGTTCTTGCCGTCACTGACGGAGCACCAGTGACTACCGTGGGTACGTGGAGGGGAACACGAGCCTCGCCGGCGCCATGAAGGAAGCGGGCTTCACGCAGGCCGAGTTAGCCGAGGCCGTCAACGAGTACCTGCGCCTGCACGGCTACGAGGGCACGGTGAGCGACCGGACCGTCCGGAACTGGCTAACCGGAAAAACTCGCTGGCCGCACCCGCGTCAGCGGGAAGCATTAGAGGCAGTATTCGGATGTACGGCCGAAGAGCTGGGCTTCCGCCCACCAGCGGCAAGACGTCCAACCAAACCGGAGTCGCCCGTGAGGCGCAGGAACTTCCTCACCGCCAGCACCGGCACAGCCGCCGCCGTCGTGGTTCCGGACTCCCGACCCACGCGGGTCGGTACGTCTGACGTGATCCGACTCCGGTCCGGCCTGGACACCCTCATGGCCTTGGACGACAACAGAGGAGGCCACGAGGGTCTGGAACGGGCAGCCCAGGCCGGAGCTGACGAGGCCCTCGACAAGGTTAAGTTGGCCGCCTCCCAGCGCATCCGCCAACGCCTGTTCTCCTTGGCCGCCGACTACACCGCTACGGCCGCCTGGTCAGCCCTCGACGCCCGCCGCCTCGCCCGAACTCAGCAGTATCTTGACCGGGCCCTGTACTTGGCCGGGATGGCCAAGGACCCAGTGGCGGAGATGCGAGTCTGGAACTCGTACGCGATGCTCGCCCACCAGCGGGGCCAGCACACACAGGCTGTGGACGCCGGATACGCGGCCCAGGCCACGGCCATCACCCGGCGGGACCCGCTGTTCGCCTCGCTCGCGCACGCCAGAACGGCCGTGGGCCATTCGAATCTCGGTGACCGTACGGGCGCCCTGCGGTCCCTGGGGTACGCCCAGGAAGCCCTGGAGAAGGTGTCCTTCGAGGAGCCCCGGCCGAGTTGGGTGGCCTTCTATGGGGGCGCCGAGCTGACTGCCATCACAGCGATCGTCAGAGACCGGATCGGGGACCCGGCACGGGCTGAGGCCGCCTCTCACCGGGCTCTCGGGGCGATCCCCAAGCAGTTCCGCCGTAACCGTGCTCTGGCCACGACACGGCTCGCCTTGGCCCAGCTCCATCAGCGGGACATCGAGCAGGCGTGCGCCACGGCATCCAAGGTGTTCGACCTGATGGCCGGGCACCCGCTCCCAGGCCGGATGCGCTCTCTCCTCGGCGACTACTACCGGGACTTGATCACCCTTGCACCAGACGCTGGGGTCGCACAAGAGTGGGGAGACCGCTTCCGAGCCGAATGGAGCCGATCTTGAGTGCCGCTGATCTGGTCGTCCGCCGTTACACGCATGCCGACCTGCCGCAGATCCGCCAGACGCTGATCGACATCCATGCGGACGCCTACGCGGATGCGATGGACGACGAGTTCAATCAGCGCTTCCCTTGGTTCGTCGACCACTGGGGCGGCAACCCGGACTTCGACTGCGTGATCGCCTGGGATGGCGACGAGGCAGTGGCCTTCGCGTACGGGGCCCCGGCTACCCCGAAGCGCGAGTGGTGGCGCGAGCACATGAAGGCCGCCCCCAAGAAGACCCGGACCTTCTCCTACTCGGAGCTGGCCGTGCGGACGGACTACCGGAAGATGGGCGTGGCTGAGGTGGTCACCAATGCTCTGCTGGACGAGCGCGACGAGGACCTCGCCGTCCTCTTGGTGGACATCACGCACCCCAAGGTTCAGGAGCTGTACGAGTCCTGGGGCTTCCGGAAGGTCGGCGAGCGCCAGCCCTTCCCGGATTCCCCGGTGTACGCCGTGATGCTGGCCGAGCTGCCGCTGAAGTAACGGAGACACGCCAGGGCAACACGACTGTGGTTGACGTCGTCATCAACCTGGGGGACTGAGTTCTACCGGGGCTGGTTCCGGCGGATCTTTCCGGGCTCGGCGCTCCTGGCACGGCTGCGTTACTGGGCGGCACCCGAGGTCGGCCGGACGGTCACGCGAGCGATGGCCACCGGTCGGCGGCCCACTCCAGCCATCCTGACCACCCAGGAGGCGGACCTCCTACCTCACGTCCATCGAGTTCCGTGGCGTCGGGCTCCTCGAACAGCGTCCTCCAGTGCAAGAGGTCCGTCTCGCTCATCACGAAGGTCTGATCAGGGGTGGCCGACTGGCGATGGGCGATCCGAGCGCGTTGGGTCTCATGGTCCACCGGCACGTACACGACGTGACAGGACGCGCCCACAGACATCACCAACCAGCGGATCGCGGACCTCTCGTCACGAGACCAGCATCCGAAATCCAGGACCACGTTCGTTCCCAGCTTCAGTGCCTCCAGACCCAGCCAGAGCAGCCGTCCTTCCAGCACATCGCGCTTCCCGGCCGGCTGCGGATCGCCGAACAGCGGGAGCATCCACTCATCCGGCGTCAGCCGCAGCGCGTTGTGCTCCTTGGCCAGCTGCCGAGCTCTCGTGGTCTTTCCGGCCCCTGGCAGGCCGACCGTCAGGAACAATGTCGCCACGCCCTGATCTTGTCACGAAGGCCAAGTGATCACGGCTTGAGCCAAAGGCCGATCGAAGCCACGGTGACGGTGCCGTGGAAGACGTAGGCGTGCTTGTCGAATCTCGTGGCCACGGCCCGGGAGCTCTTCAGCGCGTTGATCGTTCGCTCAACTCCGGTGTGCCATCCGCTGACATCCTGCCGGGCGACGAAGCCCGGCGGAGCCGTTGATGTCAACTCCTGCTGATCCGAGTCCAACTCACCAGCGGCCTCGTGGCATGTCGGCGATGGCGCTTTGGATTGCCGCCGCAGCGGTCTCCAGTCGCTGCGCGGTCTTCATCAGAAGCAGGGCCCTGTCCTCCAGGTTCCCGAGACTGTCTGCGGCCGAGGCGAAGAGACCGACGTTGTCCTCGAAGCTGCCCAAAGACCGTGCAGCGTCACTGAACAGCTCGATGGCGTCGGGACTGACGCCGAAGCCGTGGATACGGGGATCCGCCAGCTCATCGAGCAGGGTGTTGAGGAGGCCGGCCAGCTCCGGGGCGGTCTTGGAGAACTCGGCCAGTGCCGGGCGGACCTGATCGAGGAACTCCCCTTGGGCCTCGGCGAGCATCTCGCTGAGACGGGCTTCGGTCAGCCCGGTCAGGCCATCCAGCGCCTCGACGCTTTCGCCTTCCCGGCTGGCCTTCCACTCTTCGAGGAGTTCCACCGGGTAGTCGCCGCTGCTGGCGCCGTCGATGGTGGTGTGGTGGGGGACGCACAGCAGCAGCAAGTTCTTGAAGCTGTTGCGCTCCGGCTCGGACCACTTGGGATCGAACCGCTTCCCGCCTGGGTTGATGGCCCGGATGTGGGCGATCTCCGCGTTCAGTTTGGGTACACCGTTGACCATCGCGATGACGCGGCTCGTGCATCCAGGCCAGTAGCAGTAACCCCTGCACAGGGTCATCAGCCCGGCGAGTGTGGCGTTGTCGTACTTCCTCTGTGCCATGCGCCCCCTCTGCGACAGCTCCTCCGGGACTGTAGGACCTCAGACGAAGCCACGCCACGGTGTCTTCAAGCCGGTCGCCGGCTCATTTGGCGGCCGGCCGCTTCCCACCGATGTCGTCGTAGAGCCGTCGGACGACCTGGTCCGCCGTGGGCTTCCAGGAGGGGCTTGGCAGCCCGCGGGCCGTTTCCACGAGGGAGAACCATCGGCCCGGGTGACGTTCACCGTCGGGGGTATCGGCTCCGCCTTGGCCGGGACCTGCGACGCCTGGGGTCGGCGCGCGGTGGCGGTCAGGTGTAGCACGTGGGCCGCCACCGCGGGGGGACATGCTCAGACTTGCAGGCATGATCAGGGCGAACCGGGATGATGGCCCTTCAGCGCTTGTCGGCAAAGGGGGAAAAGCGATGAAAGACGTTCCGGTCATGGTGGAGTTCCTCAAGGCTCGTCTGCGCGAGGACGAAACTGCTGCTTGCGCACTGAAGCCCGGCAAGGACGACGGCGTGGCCAGGTTGAAGGCCCGAGTCCTGGCCGACGTCGAGGCCAAACGCCGGCTCGTGGCCTGGGTTGAGGACAATCGGTGGACGGCATTGATGGCGGAGGCCAGGGACCTCCCTCTCTGGCAGAGGGTGATCGTGGACGTGGTCGCCGGTGTCCCGCAGAGTTTCCGTAGCCCGGTTGTCTCCAGACTCGTTATGGCGTACGTCGACCACCCCGACTTCCGGCCCGAGTGGAAGCTCGTCGAGGTTGAGGACGAGTACGAGCCCGCCGACCACGAAGAGCGTCGGTGAGCTGAAGCGGACCAGTTTGAACTCCTCCCGATCCAGAAAGGCCATCTCGTCCTCGACCCCGTTGTCCACCCGGGGGCTATGTGCTGTCCATGGGCGTCTGGAGCGCTTTGAACCGAACGGTCTCCGGCTCGGAGGCGAAGATCTTGGACTGTGGCGCTTCCTCGCGGGAGCCGCCCTCACGCCACCGCACGGCTCCGGCATGACCACGGCGGATACGAAAGAGGCCGGTGACCTGATTACTCAGGTCACCGGCCTCTTCGGTGAGGGTGAGTGACGGGACTCGAACCCGCGGCATCCTGGACCACAACCAGGTGCTCTACCAGCTGAGCTACACCCACCATGACCGGCTTGGAGGTCAGTGATTTCCCCGACCGGCCGAGAAAAAGTGTACAGGGTCCGAAGGGGTGCTCGCGCCCGGCTTTCGCGGCGCCCCTCCACGGGCCCCCGGCACGGCTACTGCGCAGGCAGCACGTGCTTCGCGGCGATCTTCTTCGCGGTGTCCGAGTCGGGCCCGGGCTGCGGGACGAAGACGGCCTCGCGGTAGTAGCGCAGCTCCGCGATGGACTCGCGGATGTCGGCGAGCGCCCGGTGGTTGCCGTTCTTCTGCGGGCTGTTGAAGTACGCCCGCGGGTACCAGCGGCGGGCCAGCTCCTTGATCGACGACACGTCGACGATCCGGTAGTGCAGGTAGTCCTCCAGCGTCGGCATGTCACGCAGCAGGAAGCCGCGGTCCGTGCCGACGGAGTTGCCGCACAGCGGGGCCTTGCCCGGCTCCTTGACGTGCTCCCTGACATACGTCAGGACCTGCTCCTCGGCGTCCTTCAGCGTCGTGCCGTCCGGCAGCTCGGCGAGCAGCCCGGACGAGGTGTGCATCTGACGCACCACCTCCGGCATCGTCTCCAGTGCCCGGTCCGGCGGCCGGATGACGATGTCCACGCCCTCGCCGAGCACGTTCAGCTCGGAGTCGGTGACGAGGGCGGCCACCTCGATGAGCGCGTCGTCCGACAGCGAGAGGCCGGTCATCTCGCAGTCGATCCACACCATGCGATCGTTCATGTGTCTAACCTTACGGTGAGCCGCCGCGGGCCGGACCGGCCGTGCGGTGACCTTGTGGCCGCCAGGCGCGCCCGCCTCGCGCCCGAGGGCGCACCCGCCCCCGAAACGGCGCCGGGCCCGCGCGGAGATTTCCTCCACGCGGGCCCGGTCACCGGCTCACATCACGTCGCGCTGCGCTGCCCCGGCAGACTCGCCCGGCTCGGCACGTACGCCTCCCGCCCGTTGTCCGGCGCGGCCGACGCCGACGCGGACAGGGCCGGAGACGATCCGACCGCGCTCGCCGCCGCCGTACGGCGGGACTGGAGCGGGACGGGGTGCTCCGGATGCAGCGAGGCGGGCTGCTGGCCCGGCTGGCCGGGATGCCCCGGGTGCCCGGACATGCCGGGCGCCGGACCGCCCTGGGCGGCCTCGGTGTCCTGCGGCCGCTCGCCCTGCGGGCGCCGGGCGCGGTACGCCGCCCGGTACGCGGCCGGCGACGAGCCCAGCTGGCGGCGGAAGTGCCCGCGCAGGGCGACCGGCGAACGGAAACCGCAGCGCCCCGCCACCTCGTCCACCGAGTAGTCCGACGTCTCCAGCAGGCGCTGCGCCTGGAGCACCCGCTGCGTGATCAGCCACTGCAGCGGCGCGCTCCCGGTCAGCGAGCGGAAGCGGCGGTCGAACGTACGACGGCTCATGTACGCGCGTGCCGCCAGCGTCTCCACGTCGAACTGTTCGTGGAGGTGCTCCAGCGCCCAGGCGACGACCTCGGCGAGCGGGTCGGCGCCGATCTCCTCCGGTAAAGACCTGTCGAGATAGCGCTCCTGGCCGCCGCTTCGGCGCGGGGGCACGACGAGGCGCCGGGCCAGGGCCCCTGCCGCCTCGTTGCCGTGGTCCGTGCGCACGATGTGCAGGCACAGGTCGATGCCCGCGGCGGTGCCTGCCGACGTCAGCACGTCGCCGTCGTCGACGAACAGCTCCCGCGGATCGACGTGCACCGACGGATAGCGTTTCGCCAGCGTCGGCGCGTACATCCAGTGTGTCGTCGCGGGCCGGCCGTCCAGCAGGCCCGCCGCCGCGAGGACGAAGGCTCCGGTGCACAGCCCGACGATGCGGGCGCCCTCCTCGTGTGCCCGGCGCAGCGCGTCGAGCGCTTCGTCCGGTGGCGGAGAAGTGATCGAACGCCAGGCCGGTACGACGACCGTGCCCGCGCGTGAGATCGCTTCCAGGCCATGTGGCGCGGTGAGTTCCAGGCCCCCTGTGGTCCGCAGTGGGCCGTCCTCGCCGCCGCACACCAGCAGTCGGTAGCGCGGCACGCCGGCGTCCTGGCGGTCGATCCCGAACACCGACAAAGGTATGGAACTCTCGAAGATGGGGCCGCCGCTGAACAGCAGCACCGCGACGATCTCCTTGCGACGTCGCCCGGAAAGCTTCCGGGCCGCGGCTTCCGGCGCGGCAGTGGAGTCGTGGCTCATACTGCTAAGCCCCCCTCGGTGGTCGCGGCTCCTCGGTTGTGTCGCTCCTGCACGTTTCCCCTCGGTCCTGCACGAGTCCCCCGCCGTAGACAGTCAAGATCGAATCTACTGTGTCCCGTCGCGCCGCAGTGGCCGGTTCGGCACTCGGCACATTGTCGACTTGGCAACTTGGCGTGAAGCATTCGATCACGAAGCGTTGCACTCGTGGGGCGTGCAGGGAAGTGCGCCTTGTCGCAGTGGCCAATCCGCGTAGGGTGCGCAGCACCCCTGAGGCCCTTTCCGTGCAGGTCGAACGGGGGTTGGGGGGTGGTCGGACAGGGTGATGCACAGGTGTGAGAAGTTGGCTGAAAAGCAGCGTGCGTGTGCGCGGAAACCGGTCAGCCGACCGGTGTATCCCCGCCAGTGTGCCGTCCGCCGCGGTGCGACCCCGTTCCGGTGCGGTGGTGCCGGCCCCGGTAGGGTGCCCGGTCCTCGGCCGCCAGCCGGGCC
>KE354473.1 GCA_000415505.1 Streptomyces afghaniensis 772 | reverse complement strand
CCTCGTCGGCGAAGGCGGAGAGCTGGTCGACCGATGGTGTTGATCGTGGACTTGAGCTCCCAGGAGTCTCGCCTTCGGCTCACCGTGATCTTCTTGCCGAGGTCGCCCTGGGCGACGGCGGTGGAGACGAGGGCGATGTTCCGCACCTGGGAGGTGAGGTTGTCGGCCATGAAGTTGACGTTGTCGGTGAGGTCCTTCCAGACGCCGGAGACGCCCCGGACCTGTGCCCGGCCGCCGAGGTTGCCCTCGGT
>KE354472.1 GCA_000415505.1 Streptomyces afghaniensis 772 | reverse complement strand
ACAGGAGGCGCCGTATCCGAGGAGCACGGCCGGGACGAGCAGGCAGCTGAAGGCCGCCCAGCGGACCACGTCCGTCGCGGTGTCCCGCGGCGGCGGGGCCGCGCGGTCGCCTCGGAGGCGGGGCGGGGTCCGGGCATGCGTGCTCCCTGTGGCGTGACTCACGGGGTTCAACGCGTGGCCGGTGAGCAGGTCACTGTCTGACCGGACCACCTCCACGGGCAAGTGAATCCTGCGCAAACCGCCTGTACAGCGCAGCAACCATTGCGTTACGGGCGTCGCCTCGTGCATGCTCCCTGGAACCCGCACGCACGGCGGGCGGGATCTGGGCTAAGGAGGCGTGCCGCCGTACCCTTGGGGGTATGGGGTTGGGAAGACCATTCCCGGACACAGCTCCGCCGCACACTGTTGTCCCTCCCATAAAGGATCACAACGCCGAGACAGCCATGGCCGGTCACGAATTCTTCGAACCCGCGGACCGCAAGCGGCCCGTCGCCGATCCCACGGCGGCCGAGCCCCTGGCGGCGGAAGAGCCTCGCCACTCCTGCGATCCCGCCTTCAAGCACGGGGTCGTCGTCGGCTTCGACGGCTCCACATCCAGTGAGCGCGCCCTGGCGTACGCGATCGGCATGGCCCATCGCTCCGGGTCGGGCCTGATCATCGTCCACGTCGCCAACCGGCTGCCGACCACGGTGTGGGCCGGCTGCGAGCCGCCCGTGTTCGTGGACGTGCCGGACCACCGGACCGAGGTGCTCGGTCTTGAGCTGGCCTGTGCGGACTACCTCGCCGAGGTGCCCTGGATCCTGGTCGAGCGCGGCGGCGACATCTGCCACGAACTCGAAGAGGTCGGCCGGGAGTACGAGGCCGACGCGATCGTCGTCGGGTCGACCCACGGCATCGTCGGGCGGATCTTCGGCTCCGTCGCCGGGCGGCTCGCCAAGCGGGCGAAGCGGCCCGTCGTCGTCATTCCCTGAGGCGTCAACTCCCTTGCTCCCCTGGTGCAGTGCGTAAATCTACTCGTGCGTAGAGGTGTTTGTGCCCTTGTGAAGGGCATATACGGGACACCGCACAACTGCACATGCACGAAGGGAGCCCGCCGTGGACAAAGACGTCTCCGCGGGAAGCGGAATCATGACCGTTGCCGGTCGACTCGCCCTCGGAATCACCCTGTTGGCCTTCGGGCTGGGGCATACCGCCCTGATCGACGGGGTGTCAGCCGCTGACGCCGTGTCAGTCGCCCGCTACGTGGGCGGCATCGCCCTCTTCGCCGCCGGATTGCTGGCCCTGCGTGGCGGGGACTCCTCCGGTGGGACGGCGTTCTCGGTGCTCGGGGCGCTGTGGTTCACCTGGGCCGTGTCGGCGGGTGCCTCCGGCAATGAGGCAGGGTTCTTCCTGCTGTTGTTCGCCCTCGTGGTGCTGTCTCTGACGCTTGCGGGCGGGGAGCAGCTCGGCCAGATGGTCCACGGGCTGTTCTTCGTCGCCCTGTTGCTCGTGGCGATTGCCGAGTTCGCCGGGAACGACGGGTTCGCCAAGGTGGGTGGCTGGTTCGCCGTGGCCGCGGGGGCCGTTGCCTGGTACGCGGCCACGGCGGTGCTCGCGCACTGGCCCACGGCGGTTCCGCGACGCGCTGCCGGCCGGGGAGTGACGGCTACCGGTTAGCTGCGCAGGCCGGGGAGTTGGGCGGCTTCCCGGCGATGAAAACGGACCCCCTGTGCTTGGTGGCAGCACGTGGGGGTCCGTGTTCTTTGAGTGCCTGTGCGGGTGTGTGGGGGCTTGGCGCGCAGTTCCCCGCGCCCCTGAAAAGAAGGCCTCTACTCAACCGTCACTGACTTGGCGAGGTTGCGGGGCTTGTCGATGTCCCTGCCGAGGGCCAGGGCCGTGTGGTACGCGAGGAGTTGGAGGGGGATGCCCATCAGGATGGGGTCGAGTTCGTCCTCGTTCTTCGGGACGATGATGGTTTCGTCGGCCTTCTCCTGGTGCTGGTGGGCCACCGCGAGGATCTTGCCGCTGCGCGCCTTGATCTCCTCCATGGCGGCGCGGTTCTTCTCCAGGAGGTCGTCGTCGGGGACGATCGCGACCGTCGGGAGAGCCGGCTCGATCAGGGCCAGGGGGCCGTGCTTGAGCTCGGAAGCGGGGTAGGCCTCGGCGTGGATGTAGGAGACCTCCTTGAGCTTCAGGGAGGCCTCGCGGGCCACCGGGTAGCCCCGCACCCGGCCGATGAAGAGCATCGAGCGGGCCTCGGCGAACTGCAGGGCCAGCTTCTTGACGTCCTCCTCGTGCTCCATGATCTCGGCGATCTGGGCGGGCAGCTTGCGCAGGCCCTCGATGATCCGCTTGCCGTCGCGGACCGACAGGTCACGGGTGCGGCCCAGGTGGAGGGCGAGGAGCGCGAAGGCGACCGTGGTGTTGGTGAAGCACTTCGTGGAGACGACGCAGACCTCCGGGCCCGCGTGGACGTAGATGCCGCCGTCGGCCTCGCGGGCGATCGCGGAGCCGACCACGTTCACCACGCCCAGGACCCGCGCGCCCTTGCGCTTGAGCTCCTGCACGGCGGCGAGGACGTCATAGGTCTCGCCGGACTGGGAGACGGCGATGTAGAGAGTGTCGGGGTCGACGACCGCGTTGCGGTAGCGGAACTCCGAGGCCGGTTCGGCGTCGGCGGGGATGCGCGCCAGTTCCTCGATCATCTGGGCGCCGATCATGCCCGCGTGGTACGAGGTGCCGCAGCCGAGGATCTTCACGCGGCGGATGCGGCGGGCCTCGCGGGCGTCGAGGTTGAGGCCGCCCAGGTGCACGGTGGAGAAGCGGTCGTCGATGCGGCCGCGCAGCACGCGGTCCACGGCCTCGGCCTGCTCGTGGATCTCCTTGTGCATGTAGGTGTCGTGGCCGCCCATGTCGTAGGAGGCCGCCTCCCACTCCACGGTGGTGGGCTCCGCGGTGGTGCGGGTGCCCTCCGTCGTGTACGTGCGGAAGTCGTCGGCCTTCAGGGTGGCCATCTCGCCGTCGTCCAGCGTGACGATCTGGCGGGTGTGGGCGACCAGCGCGGCGATGTCCGAGGCGACGAACATCTCCTTCTCGCCGATGCCGAGGACGACCGGGGAGCCGTTGCGGGCGACGACGATCCGGTCGGGGAAGTCGGCGTGCAGCACGGCGATGCCGTAGGTGCCCTCGATCAGCCGGAGGGTTTCGCGGACCTTGTCCTCCAGCTTCGTCGCCTGCGAGCGGGCGATGAGGTGGGTGAGGACCTCGGTGTCGGTCTCGGAGAGGAACTCGACGCCGTCCGCCTCCAGCTTGCGGCGCAGGTCGGCGGCGTTGTCGATGATGCCGTTGTGGACGACGGCGACCTTGCCCTCGGCGTCGAGGTGCGGGTGGGCGTTGACGTCGGAGGGAGCGCCGTGGGTGGCCCAGCGGGTGTGGGCGATGCCGGTCGTGCCCTTGAAGCGGGCCGGGACCTTGGCCTCCAGATCGCGGACGCGGCCCTTGGCCTTGACCATCTTCAGGCCGGAGGCCTTCGGGGACGTGATGACGACGCCCGCGGAGTCGTACCCGCGGTACTCCAGGCGCTGGAGGCCCTCCAGGAGGAGGGGAGCGACGTCACGCTTCCCGATGTAACCGACAATGCCGCACATATATACGCATTCCTAGCCGTAGACGATGCGCCGCAGCTGCCGGAGCGAGAGCTCCGGCGGTGCCACCGCGCGATATTTGAGATCCGCCTCGATCCGCTCGAAGATCGCCGCGTTCACCAGGCCCTGGGCCTGGAGCTCGCGGTGGCGGCGACGGACGTACTCCTCGGTCGTCTCGTCGAAGTAGGCGAGCACGTCCTGGATCACGCGCAGCGCCTCGCCCCGGTTGAGGGGCGTGGACCGCGTCAGATGATCAACGAGTTCGTCGTGCACCCGGTAGATCCTGGGGCACCGGCGGCGCTTACGCAAGATTTCTGCCCGTTTTCGGGCAGAGGGCTGTGGGAATTCCTTGGGGGAACGTTGAACCTGTCATGAGCGCCTGTTCGTGAAGCGTCCACCGGGCGGCCGGTGTCCCGTTGCCCGAGGCGTCGATTTTTGGACGCCATGGACACTCCTCGTATGGGCGTACCCGAGCGGCTCGCCGAGCGCATGAGCATGGCCGAGCAGCACGAGTACCTGCGCGCCAGGTTCTCCCGGCGCACGATGATCAGAGGCGGTGCCGTCACGCTCGGCGCCGTCACCGGTGGCGCGTTCGTGCCGGGCGCCACCGCCCAGGCCGCCGTTCCGAGCGGGCGGCCGAGCACCGAGACCGTCGACGGCGCCCACGTGGCACCCTTCGGCCGCCACCTCGCCTACGGCACCGACCCGCGCACGGAGATGACCGTCTCCTGGCAGGTCCCGGTCGCCGTCAAGAAGCCGTTCA
The DNA here is from genome assembly GCA_000415505.1 of Streptomyces afghaniensis 772. GTDB lineage: Bacteria > Actinomycetota > Actinomycetes > Streptomycetales > Streptomycetaceae > Streptomyces > Streptomyces afghaniensis. The sequence continues at coordinate 15,565 of KE354472.1, read as the reverse complement.
TCCGCATCGGCGCCCACCCCTGGGACCTCTCCCGGAAGATCGACGCCGAGGTCCGCAGCCTCTTCACGCCCGCCGGGGTCGGCGCGAGCGGCAACCACACCCAGTACTACGTCCACGCCAAGCTGACCCACCTGCGCCCGGGCCGGACGTACTACTACGGCGTCGGCCACCAGGGCTTCGACCCGGCCGAGCCGCACCTGCTGGGCACCCTCGGCACCTTCACCACCGCCCCCGCGCGCAAGACGCCGTTCACCTTCACGGCCTTCGGCGACGAGGGCGTCAGCTACCACGCGCTCGCCAACAACAGCCTCCTCCTCGGCCAGAACCCGGCCTTCCACCTGCACGCCGGCGACATCGCATACGGCGACCCCACCGGCCAGGGCAGGACCGACGACACCGGCTTCGACTCGCGCGTGTGGGACCAGTTCCTCGCCCAGACCGAGTCCGTCGCCAAGTCCGTGCCCTGGATGCCCGCCTACGGCAACCACGACATGGAGGCCTGGTACTCGCCCAACGGCTACGGCGGCGAGGAGGCGCGCTGGACCCTCCCGGACAACGGCCCCGACAAGAAGAACCTCCCCGGCGTCTACTCCTTCACCTACGGCAACACGGCGGTCATCTCGCTCGACGCCAACGACATCTCCTTCGAGATCCCGGCCAACCTCGGCATCTCGGGCGGCACCCAGACCACGTGGCTGGAAGACCGGCTGAAGAAGTACCGGGCCGCGCCCGACATCGACTTCATCGTCGTGTTCTTCCACCACTGCGCCTACTGCACCTCCACCTCCCACGCCTCCGAGGGCGGGGTCCGGCAGGAGTGGGTGCCGCTGTTCGAGAAGTACACCGTGGACCTGGTCATCAACGGCCACAACCACCAGTACGAGCGCACCGACGTCATCAAGGGCGACAAGGTCACCAGGAAGCTCCCGATCGGCGGCACGGCCTACCCCGAGACCGACGGCGTGGTGTACGTGACGGCCGGTGCGGCGGGCCGCAGCCTCTACGCGTTCAGCGCCCCGCTGTCGTACGAGGGCAACGAGCACGACGTGGACTCCGTGTCCTCGTTCGTCAACGTCAAGGGCGGCAAGCAGAACGAGACCGTCACCTGGTCCCGGGTGCGCTACCTCGACTACTCCTTCCTGCGCGTGGACGTCACCCCCGCGCCGAAGGGGCACCTCGCCACGCTGACGGTGCGCGGCATCGCCGAGACCGGTGACCAGGTGGACCACTTCACGGTGGCGCGCCGGGCGAAGTAGCGCCCGTGGGCAGCGTCCCGGGGGCTTCCCCGGGTGTTCCCAGGGTGCCCTGTGGCGCTACATCCGCTTGAGGATCGCCTGTTTGGCCAGCGCGAACTCGTCGTCCGTCAGTACGCCCGTGCGGTGCAGTTCGCCGAGCTCGCGCAGGCGGCGCAACAGGGCGTCGTGATCGTCCTCGGCGGACGCGACCGGGGGAGAAGGCAGTTCCGGTCGCGCGTCCCGCACCTCGGTGGCGGCGGCCCGGGCCGGGTGCGGAAGCCTGGCCTGGACCGCCGCCGCGACCAGCGCCATCAGCGGGTCCTTCTTGAAGCCCCACAGCTCCACGGCGTTGGGGTCGTACTTGGGCGGGGCCTTGGTGGGCGCGTTCCGCACGGTGAAGCGGAGGTAGCCGTTCTCCAGGCCGGCGGCCGGCTGCCACTCCACGCCCGTGATGTCGGTGAGCGTGAGCGTGCGGGCACCGGCGGCGGCCTTGGCGTCCTCCGTCTTCCAGTTCCACTCCAGGCGTATGCGCTCGCCGTCGAAGCCGGCGGTGCCGTCCCCGGCGGAGACCGACAGGGGGACGGAGGGGCCCGGCAGCAGGTACTCGTCCACCGGTTCGCTCGGCACCTGGTCCAGGAGCAGGGCGTTACGGACCTCGTCCGTGAAGTACTCGGCGACGCCGTAGCGGTCGGACTCGACGATCAGCTGGTACGGGTCGTGGGGTTCGGTGAGCCGGCCGCCCGTGGCGTGCAGCAGCGGGTCGGCGCCGTCGCGCAGGCGGAGCCTGAGCCGCCCGGCCTTCTTGCCCTGCTCGAAGGAGATCCCGGCCAACGCCCCCAGCGGGACGACCAGTTCACCCAGCTCCCTGCGCAGCAGACTGACGTTCCTGTCCCGCCCGGGGGTCAGCCGCAGGGCGTCGCCGTCGAAGGCCCATGTGCCGTCCTTCTGGATGATTTCCGCCATGGGGTGGATTGTTCCACCGGTCTCACGAGAGAGTGGTCCAGACCTCTTGGAGCTCAACGGCACGGAGCCGTTCCCCTCAGCGGAGCAGAGCGAGGACTTCGTCCCGCAGGGTCGTCATGGACTGCTCGTCGAAGGCTTCGACGTTGAGCCGCAGCAGCGGTTCGGTGTTGGAGGGGCGGAGGTTGAACCACCGGCCGTCGCCGAGGTTCACGGTGAGACCGTCCAGTCGATCAGCCTCGACGTGCCGGAAGGCGGCCTCGACCTCGTCGAGGGCGCCGGTCACATCGGCGACCTCGAGGCTGATCTCCCCTGAGGCGACGTAGCGCGAGTACTCGGCGACCAGCTCGGACAGAGTGCACTCGTCCTGCTCGCCCAGGGCGGCCAGGACATGCAGTGCGGCGAGCATGCCCGTGTCGGCCCGCCAGAAGTCACGGAAGTAGTAGTGCCCGGAGTGCTCACCGCCGAACACCGCGTCATGGTCAGCCATCAGGGCCTTCATGAACGAATGGCCGACACGGGAGCGGACGGGAGTACCGCCGTGCTCGCGAATGATCTCCACGGCGGCGGCGGAGGTGATGACGTTGTGGACGATCGCCGATCCGGGGTTCCTGATCAGCTCGCGGGCGCCGACCAGACCGACGATCGCGGACGGAGAGACGGCCTGGCCTTTCTCATCTATGAAGAAGCACCGGTCGGCGTCACCGTCGAAGGCCAGGCCGATGTCGGCGCCGCACTGCGTGACCAGTTGCTGAAGGTCGGTCAGATTCTTCGGATCCAACGGGTTGGCCTCATGGTTCGGGAAGGTGCCGTCCAGCGTGAAGTAGAGCGGGACCAGTTCGATCGGCAGTCCGGCCAGGACTGCCGGGGCCGTGTGGCCGGCCATGCCGTTCCCCGCGTCGGCAACGACTTTCAGGCGGCGGTTCCCCGACAGATCCACCAGCGAGTTGAGATGGGCCGCGTAGTCGGCGAGCATCTCACGCCGGGTGAGGGAGCCGGTCGTGGCCGCCGGGGCGGGGATGTCATCGGTCTCGAGCCAGGTGCGGATCTGGGCCAGGCCGGTGTCCTCGCCGATCGGAGCGGCCCCGGCTCGGCAAAGCTTGACCCCGTTGTCCCGGGCCGGGTTGTGGCTGGCGGTGATCATGGCCCCGGGCAGGCCGAGGCTGCCCGAGCAGTAGTACAGGTAGTCGGTGGAGCCGAGCCCGGCGTCGATGACATCGGCCCCGGCGCCGATGGCCCCGGCCGCGAAAGCCTCGGCCAGTTCGGGAGAGGTGGAGCGCATGTCGCGGGCTATGACGATGTGCTCCGCTCGGGTGAGGCGAATGAACAGGGCACCGACCCTGCCGAGGATGTCGGCGTTCAGCTGTGAGGGAACCTCGCCGCGGATGTCGTACGCCTTCACCAGGCGGGAGTAGTCGGGCATGACCTGCCTTCCGGACCTGCGGACAGCCGGCACGTCGTGGTGGAGCCGCGCACAACGAGTTCGGGCTGGAAGACGAACTCGTTCAGCTGGACTGAGCCACCCGTCACCTCCTCCACCAGTGCATCGACCGCGGCGGTGGCCATGGCCTCGACGGGCTGGCGGATGGTGGTGAGCGGTGGATCGGTGAGGGCGATCAAAGGCGAGTCATCGAAGCCGATCACCGAGATGTCCCGGGGGACCGAGAGCCCCCGCCGGCGCACCGCGCGAATCGCGCCCAGAGCCATCTGATCACTCCCGCAGACGATCGCCGTGCATCCCATGTCCAGCAGGGAGTCGGCGCCTGCGTGTCCGCCCTCGACCGTGAACAGCGTTTGGCGGATCCATTCGTCGGCCTGTTCTTCCGTGCGACCGAGCAGATCGAGGAGGGCTGCGGCGAAGCCCTCGATCTTGCGCTGCACCGGCACGTAACAGCGCTGGCCGACCGCCAGGCCGATCCGCTCGTGGCCCATCTCGGTCAAGTGCCGGACCGCCATCCCCATCCCGGCCCGGTCGTCGGTCGAGATGAACGGCGCCGGGATGCGCTCGCCGTAGCCGTTGATCGACACGAACGGCACCTTGCGGCTCAGCAGTTTGGCGTACCGGTCGTGGTCGGCGCTGGTGTCGGCGTGCGCTCCGGAGACGAAGATGACGCCGACCACTCCGCGATTGACGAGCACATCCACCAGCTCGTCGTCGGCGCGCCCGCCCTGCGTCTGGGCGCAGAGCACTGACGCGTAGCCACGTCGCCTCAGGCTCTGCCCGATGACCTGGGCGAAGACGGGGAAACCCGGATTGCTGAGCTCCGGGGTGATCACTGCGACCAGGCGTGCCGTCCGCGCTTTGAGCCGCGAAGTCGCCAGACCCAGGGCATCGACTGCAGCCAGGACGCTCCGGCGGGTGGCCGCGGATACACCCGCCTTGCCGTTGAGGGCGCGGCTGACGGTGGCCTCGCTGACTCCCGCCTGGGCCGCGATATCCGAGAGGCGTGTCCTCGCCGCGACCGGCGGGCCTATCGCACCCATGTCGGACCACCCACCAGCTTGTACTGATCGGAAGGAGCACCCCGCTCGTCACCGGCGTCGAGGTCGGCGGCGGCCGGCCCAGAGCGGTTCGTGTGCACAGCAGCCATGGCGCGCGCGTCCCCTACTTCCAGCCCAAGTTCTTGCGGTAGGCGTCGCCGGTGTTCCTGGCCGCCGACTGCGGACTCTCCTTGCCGGAGAGCAAGGCGGCGTACTCGGTCGCCAGCGGAGCGAACAGAGAGTCGCCCTCGGGGATCCAAGGGCGCTGGTGGACCTTGTCGATGGCCTTCTTGAAGGACTTCACCGAGTCGATCGAGGCGATGTCGGGCCGGGCCCAGACCGACTTGCGGGTGGGCAGCACCCCAAGCGCCTTGGTGATCTTGGCCTGTACCTCGCTGGAGGACATGTACTGCACGAACAGCTCGGATGCGGCGATGTTCTTGCTGTTCGCGTACACGGCGTAGGACTGGCCACCCTGTGGCGCGCCCTGCCCGGCGCTGCCGGCCGGAACGACGGCGATGCCGAGGTTGGAGGGAGCGGCGAAGGCGCCGCCGCCCTTGCGGACGGTGGACAGGGCCCACGGCCCGTTGATCATCATCGCCACGTCGCCGGCCTGGAAGTCCGACATCATCTTCGTCCAGCCGTCGGTGAGTGAGGTCTTGGCCGCGCCCGAGTCGACCAAGCCCTTGATGACCTTGAAAGCCCTGACGCCGGCCGCGTTGTCCACGGTGACGGTCTTGGTGTCGGCATCGACCAGGTCGCCGCCCTCGCCGTAGATGAAGGGCAGGGTCCAGTAGGCGTCGTCACCCCTCAGGTAGAAGCCGGTCTTCCCGAGCTTCTTTTTGATCAGGGCGCTGTCCGTCTTGAGTTCGTCGACGGTGACCGGAGGGTGGTCGATCCCGGCGGCGGCGAACATCCTCTTGTTGTAGAAGAGCGCCATCGTGTCGGTGACCTGCGGGACGGCGTAGGTCTTGCCCTCGTACCTGGTGGCCGCAGCGGGATTCGGCAGGAAGTCCTTGGCGCCGACCAGTGCCGGGGTGCCGTCAAGCGGTCGCAGGTAGTGCTGGGCCGCCAGCTCAGGGGTCCACCCCACCTCGGAACGGATCACGTCGGGGGCGTCGCTGCCGGTGGAGAACGCGGTGCTGATCCTGTTCTGGGCGTCCGCGAACGGGACGTTGACGTAGTTGACCTTGATCTTCGGGTACTTCGCCTCGAAGTCCGCGACGATCGCCCGGTACGTCGGAGCCTCCGCCTTGGCGTCAGAAGTGTCCCACCAGGTGACTGTGCCGCCGTCCTTGGCCGGGTTGCCGGAGGAGCCGCTGGCCTGGTCGCTGCCGCCGCAGGCGGTGAGGGAGCACGCCAGGATCAGAGCGAGGGCGGAGGCCGCGATGCCGCGCCGCATGAGAACTCCTAGATAAGGGTGGGTGGGTGTCGAGCGGAGGGGCGGGAGGATCCTGGTGAAAATGCCGGCCCTCGCCTGGTCGCTCGAGGGCCGAAGCTAACAGGATGCACCAGACACAGAAAGCATTACTGCAATTTTCTGCAACTTTTGCTTGGGCGTGACGACCAATTCATGCACTGAGCGGCAAATGATTCCTCGCCGGTCCTCGCGCGTCGCGCACGGCTGCAACTTCCAGCAACTGGCGAAAGTGCTCTTGTGACGGCGCCGACGTCACCCCTACAGTCCTCACGCCTGACTCACAGCGCTGAGGCCGGCGGGCGCACTCACCTGACAACTCCGCTTGGACAACGAGTTCGGGACCCCCTATGGGCGCGGCGCGGCAGTCGCCAGGCCAGGCAGCATCGCCCCACTCAATGCGCTCCAGGGAGCTCTCATGCCCTCACGCCTCAGACTGTATGCCACGGCTCCGCGGACTCGGCCTTCCCCTGGCACGCGTGGGCAAGTGGCGGACTTCTCGCGGACAGCCGAGGAGTTCGGATATGACGGAATTCTTGTTTTCCACAATCATCACGACCTCGACCCGTGGATTCTCGCCGGCGCTATTGTTCAGAGCACTCGGCGTATCGTTCCGCTGGTGGCGGCCCAGCCGTACGCGTACTCCCCGGTCGCGCTGGCCAAGATGATCAGAACGCTGGTGGCGCTCTACCAGCGGCGAATCGATCTGAATCTGATCACCGGAGCGGCCCCGAGCGAACTCTCTCGCGTCGGGGACGAGCTGTCCCATGATGAGCGCTACGAACGTGCAACCGAGTACATGCAGATCGTCCAGGCCCTGCTCTCCTCCGACGATCGACTGACTTACTCGGGAAAGCACTATGAACTGCGCGGAGTTCAGGCGTTCTCCCGAATCGACGAGGAAGACCTCCGCCCCGAGGTGTTCGTCGCCGGATCATCGCCCGCGTGCAGGACTGCCGCCCAGAAGGTCGGTGACACACTGGTGACGCACCCAGGGCCGGCCGATCAGTACCGCGCGGAAACATCACACCTCAGCGGGCCGTCCCGGGCGATACGAGTCGAACTGATCGCGCGAGAAACCGGCGAACAGGCCTGGCGAGCAGCGATTTCCCGTTATCCGAGCACACGGACCGGTGCGGTTCAGACGAAATTCAAGCAGCGGTCGGAGTCGGACTGGATACGCCGTCTGGCAACGGCTCCGGAAGAGTTGGCCACCCCCGGCGGCGTGTACTGGACCGGGCCCTTCCTCGTCGGCGCCGCCACCTGCCCCACTCTGGTGGGCAGCCACGAACAGGTGGCCGGCTATCTGGACGCCTACCTCGCGTCGGGTGTCCGCACCATTATCGTCGCCGGAGCGTTCGAACGTGCGGAGTTCGAGCACCTGGCTCCGGTGACGCGACTCCTGAGAAGCCGTCAGGAGGTATGAGATGACGCGACGCCACATTGATTTCGAACCCCCGGTCGCAGCGGTACCGGCCGAGCCCGAGGCCTCCCGGACGGCGCGATTCGTCATCGTTGTTCTGGCTGTTCTCATCGTTCTGACTTCTGTATGGCACTTGGCCGCGGTCGTCCTCTACGTCACTCCGGACAACTCGATGACACGCACGTACAAAAAGCAAGTGGACAGTCATATCCGTCCTGAATTCGAGCAGAACTGGGAGTTGTTCGCCCCTGATCCGATCCAGAACAACATATCGGTTCAGGCCCGCGTGCAGACGGCCCCGGAATCGCCGGACGCCCGCTCCGCTTCACGCTGGGTGGAGCTGACGGGGACGGACGTCAGAAACATCCTGCACAGTCTGGCCCCGAGCCACGAGGACCAGTTGATGGTGCAGCGGGCATGGGAGTTCTACGCCCGGACGCACCAACCGCTGAGAGAGACGCCGACCAGCCCCGATGCGGATGTCGCGGCGGAATATCTGAAGCGCGTCGCGCTGCAACGTCTCGGCCGTGACTGGAAGGGGCAGCCCATAGCCCGCGTGGAACTCCAGGAGACGGTGGCGCCCGTGCCGGTGCCGGACTGGGGAGCGGCTGTGGGGCGGGACCTCACGCGACCCAGAACACTTCCCTGGTGGAGCGTGACCGACGCGGACTACAGGGGGATCGAGTGAGCGTCACTCCGGTTCTTGAGGAGGCGGACGGGGGTCCGCGCTCTACCGGACCAGCGGTGGCCGGAACACGGTCAGGTCGCTGGTCCCGGTATGCGGCGGTCGCCAGGCGCACCTGGTTCTCTTTCAGCCGGACGGCCCTGGCGACTCATCAGGCCGCAGTGGCACGCATGGGCTTCTCGCTGGTCTTCGGGGCTTACCTGATCCGGGAGTGGACTCATCGCCGGGTGCTGTACGGAGACCGCAGTCCCCTGAGCATCGAGCTCGCGCAGCAGTTCCTGTCCCAGCGGCACGGGTTCACGATGTTCACCTGGTCGACCAGCAGGTGGTGGTTCGAAAGCCTCTACATGGCGGCCATCGTCGTCAGTGTGCTGCTCTTCCTCGGATGGCACACCCGCACGATGTCCGTCCTGTTCATGCTGATGGTGCTGTCGGTCGAGAACCGCAACATGTTCGTCGCGGACGGTGGCGACGGTGTGCTGCATCTGATGGCGATCTACCTGGTCCTCACCCGCTGTGGAGAGGTGTGGTCACTGGACGCACGCCGCAGGAGGCGCATGCCCGGGGGCTCTGCCGACACTCGACTGCCACGATCCGTACCGGGCCGCTCGGGGCCAGTTCTGTGGGTGTTGTCGGGTGGCCTCCTGGCTTGTGCGCAGCTGTCCGGCCTCTCCGGGGGAATGCTCGCCTGGGGCGCCCCGACCGGCTGGCTGTCGCTGCACGGATGGGCAGCCGTGCTCTGGACGTTCTGGGCGTGCGCAGGACTCACCTATGGGTTCGAGCGACTGAACCGCAACCGTGATCTCCAGGCCGTCCTCGATGGCGTGGGCGTGATGGTGCACAACTGCGCGATGGCGGTGATCGCCGTGGAAGTGTGCCTGATCTACTCCGTAGCCGGCTGGTACAAGATCCAAGGACCGCTGTGGGAGGACGGCACGGCCGTCTACTACCCGCTCCACCTTGCCTACTACAGCCCCTGGCCGGCGCTCTCCCACGCCCTGACCGCCGACTCGCATGTGGTGTTCCTCATCACCTACGGAACGGTGCTGCTTCAGGTCGCCTTCCCGTTCCTGGTGTTCAACAGCCGCTGCAAGAAGGCACTGCTCGCCGCGCTGATGGTCGAGCACACGTGCATGGGTGTACTGCTCGGCCTTCCGTTCTTCTCACTCGCCATGATCGCGGCCGATGCCGTGTTCCTGCCGACCCGGTCCCTGCTCCGCGCGGCCGAGGCGCTGTCCCGGCTCCGGAAGAGGCTGATCCGCCAGAAGACACAGCGGTAACCGCAAAGGCCTGGCTCCCGCGTGACGCGGAAGCCAGGCCGTCCGTCCCTTCGGCGCCGTCCGTCAGACCATCTGCGCGGCCTGCAGGCTGGCATACGCACCGTCCTGCTCGATCAGGCCCTCGTGGGTGCCGACCTCCACGATGCGCCCCTCCTTCAGGACCACGATCCGATCCGCGTTGCGCACCGTGGAGAGCCGGTGGGCGACCACGAAAACCGTGCGGCCGGAGACCAAGCGGGACAAGGCCTCCTGCACCAGCGCCTCGGACTGGGCGTCCAGTGCCGAGGTGGCCTCGTCCAGCAGCAGCACCCGGGGGTCACGCACCAGTGCGCGGGCGATCGCCAGCCGCTGCTTCTGACCGCCCGACAGACGGGTACCGCGTTCACCGATCACGGTGTCGAGACCGCCTGGCAACCGCTCCGTGAACTCCAGCGCGTTGGCGTCCCGCAGAGCGTTCCGCAGGGTGCTGTCCGACGCCCCGTCGAGGCCGTACAGCACGTTGTCGCGGACCGTGCCGTCGAAAAGGACCACGTCCTGGGGCACCGTGGCGATGAACCGGCGGAAACTCCTCAGATCCAGCTCTGCCATGTCGGTGCCGTCCACCATGATCCGGCCGCTGGTCGGCTGGATGAACCCGATGAGCAGATTGAGCGCGGTGGACTTCCCGGCCCCGGAGGGCCCGACGACGGCCACGGTCTCCCCGGGCCGAACCGACAGACTGAAGTCGACAAGGGCCGGCTCACTCGACTCCGGGTACACGAACGAGACGCTGCGGAACTCCACGTGCCCCTCGACGGACGTGACGCCGGCCTTGCCGGCGTTCGGCTCGAGTTCCGAGGTTCTGAACACCTCGCCGACCGACCGGACCGACTCAAGTCCTCGTCCGATGATCGGGGCGAGGCCCAGCAGCGTACCCACCGAGTGGGTGAGCGAGGCGAAATACACGCTGATCAGGACCAGTGTCCCAGGAGTCACATCAGTCCAGGCGTAGTACGCGCAGGCGGCGGCCGCGGACAGGCAGCCTGCACTGATGAGGTTGTAAACGGTCCACGTCGTGGCCGCGAAACGGGCGTTGAGCGCATCCAGGCGCCGCCCCGCCATCAGCGTGTCCTGGAGCGAACCTTCGACACGGCTGATCGCGGTCGCCTCCACGCCGTGCGCCCGCGTGATCGGGATCAGCGTCGTCGTTTCGGACACCCGGGCCGCGAGCTGCTCGGTCGCCATGCGGAACGCCTTGTTGTGCCGACGCATCCGCTCCCTGCTCCACACGACGAGCATCGCAGTGGCGGGGACGACGAGCACGGCGGCAGGCAGGAAGACCGGCGCCCGTACCGATACGACGACCAGTCCGCCGATCAACGTGGTGACGGCTCCGAGCCCCTGGTCCCCGACCTGGCGCATACTCTGCTCGATGCCCTCCACATCTCGCATGACCTTGGTCTGCAATACGCCCGCGCTGGTTTTGGTGTAGTAGCCCAGAGACAGCTCCTGCAGGCGACGGCTCAGCGCGGACCGGATGGCCAGGCTCAGCCGCCGGGTGCTTCCGTAGAGCAGACGGACGTAGAGGACATGCAGCGGGACATTGAGCAGCAGCATGGCCAGGATCAGGAGAAGGTTGAGGCCCAGTTCCGAAGCGGGCCGGTGCTCGACGACGACATCGATCAGATTGGCCGTGACCAGAGGGAAGAGCCAGGCGGGACTGTTCTTGGCGAAGAAGACCAGGACGGCCAGCAGCACGCGGACGCGGTCCCCGCGCAGAAGGCGCACGAGCATGCGGGCCGGGCCGACATTCCAGCCGTCGGCGAGTCGGGAGTTCTCAAGGGAGGGCATGATCGTCCTAAGGAATCTGGGGCGGCTGTCCGGGCTGGCACGGGGAAATCGACAGAGCGGCATTCCGCCCGCGGACCACGTCCGACGCACTGCTGTCGTGCCCGTGGGCCGACGGCGCGCCCCGCAAGCGCTCGGCCATGGCTTCGGGGCACACCTCTGTGACCCAGGCGCCAGCGCCCAGCTCACCGGCCGCAAGACGCTTGACACCCGTGGCCGAGCGGTCCGAGAAGACCTGGGCGTGCAGATGGGTGAGGTCCCTGGACTCGCCTGCGGCTGCCTGGACCCAGAGCGCCATGTAGGGAAGTGGCGCAGTGGCAACGGTCTCGAAACGTCGAAGCAGCGACCGGTAGGCCTCGGCGAGGTCGTCCAGCTCGTCCGCGTCCAGGGCCGCGAGGTCCGGGACATGCCTTCGCGCGTAGAGGCGAGCCTCGTAGGGCCACCGGGCTGCGGGCGGGACGAAAGCGATCCAGTGCCGCGTGACCCCGATCACCCTCTCCGCGGATTGCAGTTCACTTTCCACCAGTTGGCAGTGGACACAGCGGTCACCACGATCACGGGCACCGCGCGCGACGAGCAGCATGCGTTCGAACCTGGCTGGAATGAACGGATACGCATATATTTGACCGTGAGGGTGGGTGAGTGTCGCTCCGATCTGAGTGCCGCGGTTCTCGAAACACACCACCTGCTCCACCCCGGCAACTGCGTTGAGACACTTCGTCCGGTCGACCCACGCCTCGATGACGGTGCGCACCCGTCTCGTGCTCAGCCGGGCCAGAGACAGGTCGTGCGCGCTGCTGAAGACCACGACCTCGCACCGGCCGGCCGCCGGACGGGTCGGCTGCGCCGCCTCGGCCGCGCCCGCACTGAACCGCCCCGACAGGGCCGGAAACCGGTTCTCGAACACCACGACGTCGTAATCGGCGCAGGGGATCTCCGAAGGCACCGTGGGGGTGCTCGGGCACAGCGGGCAGCCCGTGTGGTCGGACGTCTTGGGTCGAACCGCTCGATGAGGGGCCACCACCACCCACTCCGCCAGTGTCGGGTCCCAGCGCAACTCCGCTCTCCGATCACCGGGGGACAGGCACCGGGCGTCGGGTGAGACGGGGAGCGGCTGAGCCCGCTCGTCATAGAGATAGACGGACCTGCCGTCCGCGAGCGACGCATGCCGTCGCCGGACAGCGGCTGTGGTCATGACGGTTCCTCATCGAAATGGTCACTGATCCGCTGGAGCGCCTCCGCGGTCGAGACGGTCCGCAGGTCCGGTGCGGGCCCGGACGGCGGGACGTCCTGAGCGCCGAGCGGTCCGACGAGGGCCGTCCGGCATCCGGCGCGGTGCCCGGCCCCTACGTCGCTGAGGAAGTCTCCGACCATCCAGGACCGTTGGAGATGAATCCCCAAGTCCACCGCGGCGCGCAGGAGCAGACCCGGTTCGGGTTTGCGGCAGCGGCAGCTGATCGCCAGCGCCTCGACCCTGCCGTCCCGATGGTGCGGGCAGAAGTAGATCCCGTCCAGCGTCACGCCGTGGTCGGCGAGCAGATCACGCAGCCGTTCGTGCATCAGCAGGAGCTGGGCCTCGGTGAACAGTCCACGGGCCACTCCGGACTGATTGGTGACCACGACGAGCGCGGCACCTTGCTGCTGGAGCCGACGCAGCGATGGGCCGACGCCCGCCTCGAGCACCAGGTCATCCGGCCGGCTCGGGTAGTGCCGGGGCTCGGTCACGGTGCCGTCGCGGTCGAGGAACACCGCGGGTCTTCCGCTCATCCGTCCGCCCCCTGGACCTGTCCGGCGAGAGCGGGGAGCTGACCGTGCACGACAGTGCGCATACTGCGGGTCAACAGGTGCGCGAGCATCATGTGAATGTCTTCCTGCTCCTCGATCGAAGGAGCGGGAGCTTCCACCCAGACGTCGCACAACCGGCGGGCAAGGCCGCCTCCTTGTCCCAGTAGCCCGAGCGTCGTGGCCCCGATGTCCCTGGCGTACTGCAGCGCCGCAAGCACGTTCGGGGAGTTGCCGCTCGCGCTGATGCCGATGACCACGTCGCCCGCCTGGGCCAGTCCGGCCAGCTGTCCGCTGAAGACGGAGTCGTAGCCGACGTCGTTGGCCCACGCCGTGAGGGCGGCCACATGGTCGACCAGGGACACCACGCGGATGGGTCGCGCTCCGGGTGCACGCGTGCTCTTGGCGAGGTCGACGGCCAGGTGTGACGCGGTGGCCGCGCTGCCACCGTTGCCGCAGATGTAGATCGTCCGTCCGGCGGCGTATGCGCTCTCGAGTTCCTTCGCCACGCGGGCGAGGTCTGCGAGCGAGACGCGTGCGAGCGCGTCGGTCAAGCTTGAAAGGTAAGCCTGCATGGCGAGTCGAGGGTCGAAGCTCTGGGTCGACAAGAGGGTGCCTCTTCGTGAGATGGGCTGTACTCCGAAAGCCGTGGGCTGCCGGATTCCCGGCGGTGCGTAGGTAACCGCCGGTTGATCGTGCGGTGGTAGAGCCGTGCGGTCTCCTGTGCCGTCCGGGACCAGGACCAGTCGAGCTGCATCAACCGCTCTCGCACCGCCCGTACCTCGGCCGGCTGCCGGTGCAACCACTGCGATGCGGTCACGACCGTCTCCTGAACGGCCTCAGCGGTGGCGTGAGCGATGTGGAAACCGGTACCCCGCACCGGATCCGTGACCAGGTCGACGACCGTGTCACCGAGCCCTCCCACGTCGGTGACGACGGGGATGGTGCCGTAACGCATCGCGATCAGCTGGTTCAGCCCGCACGGCTCGAACCGGGACGGCATCAGGGTGAAATCGGATCCCGCATAGACCTGCCAGGCAAGGCCCTGGTCGAACCGCGGACTGAGGTGGACCCTGCCGGGGTATCGGGAACCGATCTCGACCAGCGCGTCACGGAAGCGGACCTCACCGGGGCCGATGACGACGAGCTGGGCCGAGTCAGCACCCAGCAGGGGCGTCATCGCGTCGATGACCAGGTCGATTCCCTTGTCCTCGACGAGTCGCGCGCAGAGTCCGAAGAGCGGGATTCCGGGATGCTCCACCAGGCCCAGGCGGGACTGCAGGGCACGTTTGTTGCGCTTCTTCCCCTCGTCCACGGTGTCCTTGGCATAGGGATGCGTGGTCCGCCCCAGGGCTTGCGGATCCCAGACGCTCGTGTCCACACCCGCGATGATCCCCTTGGGTGACAGCGCCTCGAGGGCGGCGCCCAGCGGTGTACCGGCGAACTCGTCCGCCATCTCGGCCGCGTAGCTCATGCTGCCCGTGGTGGCCGCGTCGGCGGCGAGCAGACCCAGCAGGAGCAGGCTCGGCGCTCCCCGCGACACCTGCGGCAAGGAGTCCTGCCACTCCTGGGGCAGCGCGAGGGTGGCGACGCTGTCGCTGCTCAGGGCCCCTTGATAAGCGCCATTGTGAACGTTCATCAGCAGAGCGGGTGAACGATCCGTGCCGCGCATCGATCTCAGGTGTGCCATGGCGGCACCGGACTGCCAGTCGTTGCCGTGCACGAGGTCGTACGCGCGAGCGCCGAGTTCGACCCACCGGGCCACGCACCAGCCGAAGAACGCCGCCCGGTGCGCGGCGTCGGCGAACTCCACGTAGTCGGCGTCACGGTAGATGCCGGCCCGACCGAACCAGGCGTCGGCCCGTACCAGATAAACGTCGTTGGCGCCTCCGTGATCGAGCAGCCGTTCCACCGACGGACGCACCGTCTTCCCGGCGACGGTCACCTGCGGCAGGTCGGTGACCTGTTCTGTGCGCAGCCCTGCTTCGGAGACCAGCCACGGGTAACAGGGAAGGATGATGTCGTGTGTGGCCGCGTGGTCTCGCTGCAACAGTTCCGGCAGCGTCCGGGACGCCTGGCCCAGGCCCCCCTCGGAGAAGAAGGGAGCCCTTTCCTGAGTGATGTAGAGGCACTTCATCGACGGCCCGCCGGTATCGTCCACGCACCGAAGAGATGGACCGAGGGATTCACCGGCAGCCGCAGAGCCGCGATCTCGACCGCGTCCGGGAACTCGGCCGACGACGTCCACAGCCGAGGCCGTGGCCCGGGCACATCCCGGCCGTGCTCGCGGAGAGTCGAACACATCACTTCGAGACGTTCGCCGTTGGCCGGCCGGACCGCGAGGAAGTCGGAGAGCGCGAACGTGAAGCGATCGCCGTGATCCGACCCGCCGCTGCCCACGAGCTGGATCTCGTCATGGAAGGAGCCACCGCAGCAGGCGCCGAGGACTCCCATCCCCACGGCCAGGACGGGGTC
>KE354471.1 GCA_000415505.1 Streptomyces afghaniensis 772 | reverse complement strand
TGGACTTCGGGGCGTCAGCGCGTCCGAGATGAATCGGAGCCGCCGCAGCCGTGGCGGTCGGGGAGCGGCGCCGCTGTCCAGGGAGCGCAGCAGCGATGTTCCGACGGCAGCGGGGAGCACCGCCGTCTCGATGCCCTCTTCGGCCGCCATCTCAAGGAAGCGATGGGGTTCGAAGGGCGTGCAGGTGACGATCGTCGCTCCGCGTGCCACTGCGCTGACCAGTATCTGCCGGGTCCCCACCGCAGTGGCGTGGGAGAGGCCGTGGCCGAGCACCCGCGCCCCTCCGGGACGCGCGGCATAGCGCCGGGCCAGGTCCAGCATGGCTCCACGGCTCGCCGCGACACCCTTGGGAATGCCGGAGGAGCCCGACGTGAAGATCACATCACCGAGCATGCTGAGGTCGAAGCCCTCGAAGCGGCTGGACGGCCGGTCGTCAGGCAGCTCGTCGAGTCGGACCATCGGTACGGCACCGGTCAGTTCCCCGGATTTCTCCGAGGAGAGCACAACGGTGATGGCCGTCTCCTCGCAGATGCGTCGCAGCGCCTCCTGGCCGGTGTCGGTCGGCAGCACGATCGCGGCACAGCCGGCGAGCAGCGTGCCGAAATAGCCGGCCGCGTACTCGGCCCACTGTCCTTCAGGGAACAGGAGACCCACCGCGGCGCCGCGGTCGATGTCCGGGCCGCTCAGGAAGGCGGCCACCGAGCGTGCCCGATCGGCGAGTTCCGCGTACGTCGCCCGCAACCCGTCACGCAGCACCAGGGCAGTTCGCCTCGGTGACCGTTGTGCCTGGGACAGGAGCAGGTCGGCAGTGGAGGTGATGGGCGCGCTCATGCGAACGGCTGCGGGTCGGAATTGAGCCCGCCCTCCGTCAGGGACCGGTGACCGAGCAGACCGGGAAGCTCGTAGACCCGCGGATGACCGAGGTATCGCGCATGGGGGGAGAAACTCAGCGGCTGGAGCGAGGGGATGACCACCCGGGCCACGTGCAGACCGATGGTACGCAGGTCGGGAGTGGCGAGATCGAACGCGTAGACCTTGTGCCCGGCGCGCGTGCAGGCGTCGACGAGCCTGTGCATGCGCGTCTTGTCGTCCTCGCTTCCCGAAGGGGGCGCGGCAAGTGGTGGCATGCGTCTGGTCCTGCTGTGGTCCGGTGTCCGCAGCAGAAAGTCCATCGCCCTGCTCATCCGTGGGGACCCGATGGCCAGAGCGCCCTTGAGCACCGAGACGACCCGCCGTTCGTCAGCCGCCGCCTGATGGAGTGTGGGACGCAACGCCAGCCCTTCGACCAGCGCGTGCTCCGCAGCCTGTGCCGGGTCGGGATCGGTCGCGGCGGAGACCACCAGGCGCGAGACCGTGTCGTACGGGGCTTCCTGCACGCAATACACCGTTGGCACTCCGATTTCCGTTGTGGCGTCGAAGAAGTGGACCTCGATGTACTTCCGCTGACACCAAAGGAGCAGGTCGCGAGTGGAGTCCCACAGCTCCGCCGGTGCGAGTCGGGGGAGCGGGAGTTTCTGCAACCACGTCACGGCCACGATGTCGCGTTCGATCGCTTCGCAGATGGCCGAGGTGACGGCGGCCTCCCAGGTCGGACCGGCCGCCACACCCGTACTGATCTGCCGCCAGAACCGCTCCCCTTCGCCCGCCGGCAGGTCGAGGTACACCATGACCGCCGGCACGCGGGCAGGGGAGCAGTCCGCGAGATCGATACCGGTCGCCCATCTGATCGACGCCTTGTTGTCGGGACGCTCCAAGGTGCAGGAGGGGTGGGCGAGTTCGGTCTCGGAGCACCGGGGGATGTCCTCCAGATCGATGGCGCCCGGCACCGAGAGGGCATCACCCTGAACGAACTCGGTGGAGACGGACGCGGTCGCGATGCGTTCGAGTGACTCGATGACGGCGATGCGCCAGGCCGTCTCCCGGTCGTACGAGACGCCGCTTCCCGATGCCCGTCCGGTGACCCTCGGGTAGGGGCGGCTGTAGGTGACCGGAGCTGTACCGGCGAGATAGTTGTGCAGCGATCGTGGGCGGTAGGAGCCTGAGGAGGGCTGCGGAGGCCAGGTGATCCCGGAGAAGGGACCGACCAGCCGGTGGACTTCGCTGATGGCGCTCACCGATGGCCTCCATCCACGTCGCGCGGCGTGCCCATCGCCAGTGCGAGGAAGGGCCAGAACGGGATGGACCGCCACCGAGCCGGGCACTCAGGAAGGAGGGCTCGACGCCCCGGAACAGACAGGCGACCAGGTTCCTCGAGAGCGCGGTGAGCCATCCGGCGTACAGCCCGGCGCCGGTTGCCACCAGCAGGTTGAGGTAGCCGTCCACGGCGTCTCCGCTCGGCGGGTCGGAGACGTTCCACAGCGGGAAGAGGATGCACGGCGCCGAGACGAGCTCGGGTTGCACGGCCCACTGCAGATCCGCCGCCCCGGACAACGGGGCCAGCCATGTCAGACCGTCCGGCTCACAGCTGTAGATGCCTGGGCTCACACCTTCGACAGCCTGGGCAATGATCAGCCACCGTCCCACCGGATCCCTGCTGGAGTCCTCGAGAAACGATGAGTACCAACCTTGTGCGCTTCGGCACGTCTCCACGACATCCGTGACGGCAATCGGAGTGGGCCCGAACCGGCGCGTCGAGCGCCGCCCGGAGACCAGGTCGTCGAGTTCCTCGAACGACAACTCGGCCAGTTTTCCCGCTCCTTGTGGAGTCAGGAACCCGGCTCCCGGCGCGAGCTGCCGTGATGCCGCGCTCCGCAGGATCTCACCGGCCGCGTGCCCGAAACGCTCGAGCACCACATTGTCCCCGTGCATGATGACATCACCTCAGACAACCATGATTCCGGTGACCAGTTCCATCTCGGGTTCGAGATCGAGTGCGGTCGAGATCGAGTCGGCATTCCAATGCCGCAGCAGCCGGGGTTGAATTCCAGCGCACGGCCGAGCAGAAGCGCATGTGTGAACACGACTCCCGCATCGAGATGGGCCAGTCGTAGGGCCAGATCTCCGTACTTGCGGGTCAGCGAATGGAGGTTCGCCACCCATGCGATCACGTGATCGATATCCGGCGGTACGCCCAGGGACTGGAAGACGGCCCGGAGCTCCGCGCGCGAAACACGGCCGGCGGCCACGAACCGGTCGTCGTCGGGCTGGAACCAGGCGGCGTGGCTGTGGATGCCGGGAATCTCCTCCCGCGACAGGACACAGGCCTGAGCCGACTCGAGGTTCCCGGCCGACGGTGCACGCCGACGTGCGGTGCCGTCCCCGGCCGCCGGCCGAAGTCCGACGACCCGGTCCAGCAGTGTGCCCATGGTCCGGAGCCCGTCGGCACCGGCCAGGTCCGCCCGACTGACCGACGCACAGGTGGGAAGGCTCCGCTTCACCTTCTTGGGCCCTCCCAGAGCCGTCAGGCGGGATACGGCCGGCCTGGGGATGCCGCGCGGAGGAAGCGCGATGTCCTGTTCGTAGGCCCAGGGCCGCTGCTGGTCCGCGCCTGATTCAGGGGCGCCGCACGTAGCGCAGGTCCAGCGGCGGTACATACGTGTGGTGCCCGACGACAGCCCGCCGGCCGCTGGATCCCAGACCAGGTCGACGGTCTGGTTGACCGAACGGTTCCTGCCCACGCCGGTCATGAGATGGACCGCCTCGCCGGCCGTGAGGCCGGCCACCCAGGCCGAGCGGGATCGCTCGTCTCGGCCGACGGCTCCGCCGCAGCTCGATCGGTCCGCGCCGACTGGAGACAGGCAGAGCATGAGAAGTCCCGGTGCGAGATCGGCCCGACGAACCCGCGGTTTCCCGACGAGCCGCCGCCCAGCCAGAAGGCCCCGTACCGGTGGGACAGGACGAGCGACTCGGACGGGGTGAAGCCCCCGGCCTCGAACGCCTCGATCACCAGCACTTTGCGATGTGGAGCATCCGTCGCGCCGAACAGCTTCGCGAGCCTCTCGGCGGAGTACGCCTCCGTGGAGACCCATGAGCTCTCGAGAGTCTCACGGATGTTGTCCGCAAGTTTTTTCGCACCGCCCACCAGGACCCGCCAGTGGCTCATGTCACGGACAGCTTCGGCAGCGGAACCGAAACGCCCGGTGAATCCGACCGACCTCGAGACGAAAGTCCGCATGCTGTCGGGTAGATCATCCGGCAATGGGTCGGCGGGCAGTTGCTGAAGAAGTCCCGCCTTCCGCAGCACGGAAAGAGTGCCGACGACATCCCCGACGGGGATTTTCAGGAGGCCGGAGAGCTCCCTCACCGTGCGGCCGCTTTCGAGGAGGTCACAGAACTCAGGAAGGACCTCGACTGCGCCGGTGCCTTGGAGGGCTATCCCGACCGGCCCGCCTTCAATGACATAGGCGTTCCCGCTGCGATATCGCATCAGCCCGTCGCGGATGCGATACGTTGCCACTTCGGCGAAGCCATCAGCAGTCGTCATCGGACCGCTCCTGCCATTGTCGAAGTCTTCGGCCAGCGTTCGCAATTGGGCAACGGAACGAAGGTGTGCCGGTCAAGGGTGCCGTGGAGAACGTCGTACACCTGGACTTCTCGCAGCGCTTCCGGGGCGGACCGGCACAGCGCCGATGTCAGGGAGGCTGCGATGACAGCATGGTGCTCAAGGTAGCCATGGATTCCGAGTGCGGAATCATGGTCGTACATGTCCCACATGTCCCGCTTCAGTGCGGGATTCTCGGCCGCGGACAGCATGCGACCGGCCAGGCAGTCATAGCAGCCGGGCAGGTTCCGGCCCAGCACAGGCCCTACTCGAATCATCGGGTGGTCATAGACAACGGGTATCCACCACGGGATCCGCGGAAGTCGGTCAAGGCTCCTCGCGAGGGCCGGCACTTCGCGCCATGTGGCGAGAACGAGCGGTGATGAGGTATCCGCAGAGCAAGCGGTCGCGTGATCCACGACCGTCGCCGATGGCATCTCGGCGATCAGTTGGCGTGACATGGCCCTGCCGAAGTCACCGACTGGAATCACCAGCGGCGGATCGCTCTTCGTTGCTGATGTCACCGAACTCACCTAACTCCGTTACCCCCGGCCGATCCTCAGCCGCCGAGACAGTGCGGACGCACCTGAACCCTCACGGCCACCCCGCATCCAGTGCCGGACCCGAGTCGCACCGCAGGTGAAACGGGTCCGGCACCGGAAGTCCACCAGTCCCGGAGGCTCTTCCCGGCCATGGTGGGGTCGGCCGCCTTTCGCAAGCACGTCAGAATCGCGGGCCCATGAAGCCGGCCGTCCGGCACGCGTCGAACGTGACGGCTTACGGCCAGGGGTAAGTCCCCTCGCTCTCGACGCATTCCATGCCGCAGCTCATCGCCGCGGGCTCGACCATCTCGGTGATTACCGAGCTGATCTCGAGGCGACGCGTCTGCTCGTTATCGGCCACGAAAGTGCTTGTCATTTTGCACACCCCCTTCCCCTGGAGAACCCTTCATGAATGAGGGCTGAAAGGCCTTGCTGAAGTTTTTCCCAGCCCGTGAAAGGTGATCCTAGGGGCCCGGCGTCGACGAGTGTCAACCCTGCGGTGTCGGGCCGTGCACTCCTCCACCAGCAGGCTGAATTGCCCCAATATCGCCATCGTCAGGAGGTATCAAAAAGCCTTGAAAAGGTACAGATCGCATGTCGGGTTGTCAGGGGCGTCGACGGCCCCCGGGTAACTTCCTGCAACATTCCTGGGAGCTGTTCCCGCGGTTTTCGGGTCAATGACGGACTTGCTGCAAGTTCATGCATGATCGTTGACGGGTTCGCAATCCGCCTTTTAGCCTCGCTGCCGATCGGCATCGGCGACCTATGCGTCCCCATGCGCACGGGCTCGGCCCAGGGGGAAGGAGTCTTGTGAAGTCAGCTACGGGGGCGACAACTGCCCCGTTTGAGTCCGTCATTGGGCGGGGCGCCCACCTCTACATTCAGGGGAAGAAACACATCGACTGTGCCTCGGGGACGTTCAACGTCTCCCTTGGCTACACACTGCCCGAAGTCACCGATGCGGTGCACGCCCAGCTGGACAGGTGCGCGCACTTGTCCTCCGATCTGACCAAGGCCAAGTCGCGCGAGATCTTCGAGTTGCTGCGTGCTTTCCTGCCCGACCACATCGACAGCTACTGGTTCCGGGACATCATCGGCTCGACGGCCAACGAATGCGCTGTGCGCATGGCCCAGAAGGCCACCGGACGAACCGACGTCGTCTCCCTGTTCCTCTCGCATCACGGGCAGAGCATCGCGGCGACCGGCATGTCCGGCAACGCGTTTCGGCAGCGCAGCTTCCATCTGCCGATAGCGGGTTCCCTGAAGATACCGGCCCCGGACTGCGCTCGGTGCTTCTACCGCCAGGTCCCGGAGAGCTGCGGAATGCTGTGCGCGCAACGCCTCGAAGACTTTGTCGAGTTCGCATCGAGCGGGCAGGTCGCCGCGCTCATCATCGAGCCCGTACTCGGCAACGGCGGCAACATCACACCGCCTGTGGAGTACTACTCCGTGCTGCGGGACATCTGTGACCGGCATGGAATTCTCATCATCGCCGACGAGGTGCAGACCGGTTTCGGCAGGACCGGGACCTTTTTCGCCTCGAATGGGTACGCCAAGGAGCTGAAGCCGGACATCATCACCTTCGCCAAGGGAGCCGGAGGCATCGGTATCCCGGTCGCCGGCGTTCTCATGCGCAAGGAACTGGACGTCCTCGAATCCTGGGAGCATTCGACTACCTCCGGGGCGAACCCGCTGGCCCTGGTCGCGCTCGAGGCGACGGTGAAGTACATCAGGGACCACGAGATCCTGGAGAACGTCGCCATCGTCTCCAAGATTCTCAGAGACGGCCTGACCGAGCTCTCGGCGTTCTTCCCACGCGTCAGCAACGTCAAGGGCATCGGGCTGATGCTCGCTTTCGACCTCCCCTCGGCCGCCGACGTGGCCCGGTTCATCGCGATTTCGCGGGAGAACGGCGTGATCGTCCGCGGAAGCCGGTACGGATTCGGCAACACGGTGAAGGTCCGGCCTCCGTTGACGACCACCGAGTCCGATGTGCACGACATCCTGACCTCTCTGCGAACGTCCCTACAGCAACTGGAAAGTGAGTAATCGGCATGCGGGCTCTGAAGTACCACGGCGCCTGGAACGTGGCTCTCGAGGAGGTGCCCGACCTCCGTGCCACCGGTCCCGACGACGTGGTGGTCGACATCAGGTTCTGCGGGATATGCGGAACGGATCTCGGCATCGTGTCGGGTTCGTACCCCATTGCCGTCCCTGGCGTGACGCTGGGACACGAAGCGACGGGTGTCGTGGCCGAGTGCGGGCCGGCTGTCACGAACGTCAAGGTCGGTGACCGGGTGGTCATCAATCCCACTCCGTACTGCGGCCAGTGCCGGATGTGCCGGACTCAGCGGATCAACCACTGTGTCAACAAGATGGGCACCGAGAGCGGCGTCAGCTACGACGGTGCGTTCGCCGACCGGTTCCTCACCACGTCCCGGTTCGTTCACGTGCTCCCCGACCATGTGTCGCTGCAGGCAGCGGCCCTGACCGAACCCCTGAGCTGCGTGCTGAGCGGGGTCCGCAAGATCCAGCCGCCGTCCATGGCCGCGTACACGTACGTCTTCGGGGCCGGCCCGCTCGGGTTGCTGTACGCCTGGGCCCTGAGCCTGAAGGGGCTCGCCCCCGCCGTGATCGAGACGTCGCCCGAACGACTGTCGTTCGCGCAGGACCGGTTGCCGGACGGGCCCGCGCCTACGCTTCCCTCGACAACGCCCGCAGCAGCCACTTTCCGGCAGTACGGACGCGCCCCTCGACGTCGTGGTCGACACCACCTCGGGGCTGCTCGAAGAGCTCTATCCACTGATGGCATGCGGTGGGACCTTCATGTCGATCGGTCTGAAGGAGAGGCGGTTCGACGATCGACGGCATGCACCTCGCGGACCGCAGCCTGTCGGTGATCGGCTCCATCGACTCCCTCCACGGTTCCTTCCTGGAGGCATTCCACCTCATCACCAGCGGTCGGATTCCTGCGGAGCGCCTGGTCAGCCATGTGATACCGCTGGCGGACTTCCAGGACGGCTTCGCCACGCTCGGGTGCGACATGAGCAGCAAGTCGATGACGCCGACCCGATCGTCGAGCTGCAAGGTCCTGTTCGACATCGAATCCGCGGGGAGCGCTGCGTGAGCGGGCCCAAGTTCAGCATCGTCATCCCCTACAAACAACGGCTGGACAACATTCGGCTGTGCTTCGAGTCGCTGGCCGAACAGTCGCTGGAAAAGGGCGAGTTCGAGGTGCTCGTAGGGGTCGATGGAGTACTCACCGGAGTACGTGGCGCTGTGCCAGGAGTTCACGGACCGCCTCACCGTCGTCTCCGTGCTGTCCGGCGACGAGTGGCAGATCACCCGGGCCAGGAACATGGCCATGCGGCAGGCTTCCGGACAAGTGATGGTCCAGCTGGACGCGGACATGGCCCTCCCCCCGCGGTTCCTGGAGAACCTCTACCGCAAGCACTTCGCCTACGGTCAGAACGTCTGCGTGATCGGCCAGATGATCGGTTACGACAACAACAACAGCGACGTCGACGATGTCGACGTCAGGCCGTTCGGCCACTACCGGGAGAAGCTGGCCGAACTCGACGCGGCGGACGAGGTCCGGATGGACATGCGGCTGCAGGTCGACCACGTCGTTCCCTGGGCGTTCGCCTGGACCGCGCTCATTGCCCTGCCGACTGCGCTGGTGGTGGAGAACGACCTCTATTTCGACGAGGACTTCCGTGGGTACGGCGTGGAGGATCTCGAGTGGGCGCACCGCATCTGCGCCACCGGCACACCGATCGTCATGGGCCGGGACGTCTACGGCATCCATCTGCCGCACAAGCGCAGTGTCGCGGGTAACCGGGCGACGGAACGCCTCAACTACCGGAGGTTCGTCCGGAAGTGGCCCGGGCCGGATGCGGAACTCGCCGCTGCTTTCGGCGACTTCGAGGCGAACGGCCTGGCGCTCGACTTCCGGCGCGAGCTGTCCGCCGTCGCCGGCGACGGCCGGGGCTTCGCTGTGATCAGGGGCCAAGTGAACGGGGAGAGCGTCCTGGTGATCGGGGCGGTCCTCGACTCGGGACAGCCCCTGGACGGAGCAGTGTGCGGCGTCCGGTTCGATGCCCGTCCCGATCCCGAAGTGCTCCCTGTCGCGGGGCTGGCCCTGCCCTTCGCCGACCAGAGCATCGACGTATGCCGAGTGCTGCCCGCCGTGACCCGGCTCTCCGACAGGTACTTGAAGCTCGTCCTCGCAGAGGCCGATCGAGTGGCAAGGACAGTGACCGGCGCGGCTGGGCCCGAGCCGGATCCGGCAGTCTGAGCCATGGAAGCATCCGCCTCGACGCCGCACTGGAGAGCACATGTTCGACAACATGCAGTGGCTGAACGAACCCCCGCGCTGGTCCGTGGACGAAGACGCTCTGGTCATCACCACCGGCGACAGAACGGACTTCTGGAGGGAGACGTTCTACGGCTTCGTCCGCGACGACGGGCACTTCCTAGGGCGTGAGGTGACGGGAGACTTCACCGCACAGGTGACTCTCTCCGGAGAGTACGAGGCACTCTACGACCAGACGGGGCTGATGCTCAGGGCGGACGAGAACAACTGGGTCAAGAGCGGCGTCGAGTTCACCGACGGCCTGACCCACCTCAGCTGTGTCATCACCCGGGACTTCTCCGACTGGTCGGTGATCACGGCCCCCGAGGCCGCCGACTCCGTCACCATCCGGATGACCCGGCACGGCACCGCGGTCCGCGTCCAGTACCTGACCACGGCCGGTGACTGGCAGCTGCTGCGACTGGGGTACCTGCCGCTGCCCGCGACGTGCCAAGTCGGCGTCATGGCCTGCTCTCCGCAACGAGCGGGTTTCACCGGGCGGTTCACCGGGTTCAGCACCACGGAGCCCATCGCCCGGGACCTTCATGACTGAGACGGTAAGGGCCGCCGTGCCCAGCGAGCCGACCGGTCTTCGGCTGGCTCGCGACCGGGCGTTCGTCTCGGCGCTGGTGACGACAGCGGTGCCGGTGACTCTGCAGGCCTTGATGTCGACCTCACGCACCATGGTCGACGCAGTGCTCGTGGCCCGGCTCGGCACCGACGAGATCGCCGCCATCGGCTACGGAAGCCGTGTCGTCTTCGTCGTCATGCTGGCCACCATGGGCATGGCCGACGGCGGCGCCGTGATCATCGCGCAGTTCCGGGGCAGTGGTGACGCGGCCAGGGCCCGGCGCGCGACCGCGGTGACCACAGCGGTCACAGTCGGTATCGCTCTCGTCGCCTTGGTCGTCTGCCTGCTGTGGGCCAGACCTCTGGTTGCCGTGGCCACGGAGGACCCCCGGGTCATCGACTTGGGCGCGCAGTACGTCAGGGCCGTCATAGGGATGATCCTGCCTTTCGCGGTCATCTCCTCCCTGGCGGCCGCCCTGCGGTGCATGGCCAGGGCCCGGGTCTCGGCGTCCTGCGCCCTGGTGGGGATCATCCTGCATCTGACCCTGGCGTACGGGCTCGTCTTCGGCCACTGGGGGCTGCCCTCGTACGGCGTCAGAGGCGCCGGCTGGGCCACACTGGGCAGTACCTGCGTCGAGGCGCTGCTGCTGGTGGGTTATGTGTACCTGTCCCGGAACGATATGGCCTTTCGAGTGCGGGACTGCGTGGACGGCTTCAGAGACGGGGTTTCAGCGAAGGTCCGACGCGTCGGTGTGCCGGTCTCCGTCAGTTCCGCCTCGTGGGCGCTGGGCATCCTGGCGTACAGCATCCTGGTGGGCAGGACGGGCACAGTGGAACTCGCTGTGCTGTCCATGGTCAGCCCTCTCGAGTCGTTCGCCATCGCCGTTTTCATAGGCGTCTCGACAGCCGCCAGTGTCATGGTCGGCGGCAGTCTGGGCGAACGGAGACAGGAGCGGACCTGGAGCCTGAGCAAGGCGTTGCTGATCTGGACGGCAGGTATCGCACTGGGCACCTGTCTCGTGCTGACAACGGCGTACTTCTGGCTTCCGGTGCTCTACGACGGAGTGGGGGCAGCGACACTGAGCGTCGCCCGCGACACCGTGCTGGTGTTGGGTGCCGTCTTCTTCTTCCGGGCGATGAACATCACCATGCAGAACGGTCTGCTGCGAGCCGGCGGCGACACCATGTTCGTGCTCAGGGTGGACCTCTTCACGCAGTGGGCGGTGGCGGTGCCGCTCACGGCCCTGATGACGCTCGTCTGGGACCGTTCCGTTCCCCGCTGGTGTCCTTGCGA
>KE354470.1 GCA_000415505.1 Streptomyces afghaniensis 772 | reverse complement strand
TCCGAACGCAATAGGTTCCGGGTGTCGACCCGGAATCTTTCCCGGAAATTTTCGTGTGTGGGTCCGTTGATGCGGGATCGTGATGACCGTCACGTAGTTTCCTACAAGTCGACGCGCGTAGAATTTTTGTGCGGGTAGTCTGAAGGAACCTGCTCAGCACCACACACCGGGAGTGCCAGTGGCACGCGTCGTAGTCGACGTCATGCTCAAGCCGGAGATCCTCGACCCCCAGGGCCAGGCGGTGCAGCGCGCACTGCCGCGGCTGGGTTTCGAAGGGATCTCGGACGTCCGCCAGGGAGAGCGTTTCGAACTGGAAGTTGACGGGCCGGTCGACGAGGCCGCCCTCGCCCGCATTCACGATCTTGCGGAGTCCTTCCTCGCGAACACCGTGATCGAGGACTTCACGGTCCGGGTCGAGGAAGTCGCGGAGGCCGTGAAGTGACCGCTCGTATTGGCGTCGTCACTTTCCCCGGCAGTCTGGACGACCGGGACACGCAGCGCGCGATCCGCCTCGCGGGCGCCGAGCCGGTCGCCCTGTGGCACAAGGACAAGGACCTCAAGCAGGTCGACGCCGTGGTGCTGTGCGGTGGTTTCTCCTACGGCGACTACCTGCGCGCCGGGGCCATCGCCCGTTTCTCGCCGGTGATGGAGCCCCTGCTGGAGCAGGCGAAGGCCGGTCTGCCGGTGCTCGGCATCTGCAACGGCTTCCAGATCCTCACCGAGGCCCACCTGCTGCCCGGCACGATGCTGCGCAACAACCACCTGCACTTCATCTGCCGTGACCAGAAGCTCCGGGTGGAGAACGCCGAGACGGCCTGGACCAGCGACTACACCGCCGGCCAGGAGATCCACATCCCGCTGAAGAACATCGACGGGCAGTACGTCGCCGACCAGCGCACGCTGGACGCGCTGGAGTCCGAGGGCCGGGTCGCCTTCCGGTACCTGGACGTCAACCCCAACGGCTCGAACAACGACATCGCGGGCGTCACCAACGAGGCCGGCAACGTCGTGGGCCTGATGCCGCACCCCGAGCACGCCGTCGAGCCGCTGATCGGCACCGGTCGTACCGACGGCCTCCCGTTCTTCACCTCGATCCTCAAGAAGCTGGTCAACGCATGAGCCGGACGCCTCTGGACACGGTCGAGCACGCGGCCGCGACCCCCGACGTCGAGCTGCCCTGGGCCGAACTGGGCCTGAAGAAGGACGAGTACGAGCGCGTGGTCGAGATCCTCGGCCGCCGGCCCACCGGGGCCGAGCTCGCCATGTACTCGGTGATGTGGTCCGAGCACTGCTCGTACAAGAGCAGCAAGGTGCACCTGCGCCAGTTCGGCGAGAAGGCACCCGAGAACGACGCCCTGCTCGTCGGCATCGGCGAGAACGCCGGTGTCGTGGACGTCGGCCAGGGTTACGCGGTCACCTTCAAGGTCGAGTCGCACAACCACCCGTCGTACGTCGAGCCCTACCAGGGCGCGGCCACGGGTGTCGGCGGCATCGTCCGCGACATCATCGCCATGGGCGCCCGGCCGGTGGCGGTCGTCGACCCGCTGCGGTTCGGCGCGGCCGACCACCCCGACACCAAGCGGGTGCTGCCGGGTGTCGTCGCCGGCATCGGCGGCTACGGCAACTGCCTGGGCCTGCCCAACATCGGCGGCGAGGTCGTCTTCGACTCCTGCTACCAGGGCAACCCGCTGGTCAACGCCGGATGCATCGGCGTGATGCGGCACGAGGACATCCACCTCGCGAAGGCGTCCGGCGCGGGCAACAAGGTCATCCTGTACGGGGCCCGGACCGGCGGTGACGGCATCGGCGGCGCCTCGATCCTGGCCTCCGAGACCTTCGACGACGCCAAGCCCTCCAAGCGCCCGGCCGTCCAGGTCGGCGACCCCTTCCAGGAGAAGCTCCTCATCGAGTGCACCCTGGAGGCCTTCAAGGAGAAGCTGGTCGTCGGCATCCAGGACCTGGGGGCGGCGGGCCTGTCCTGTGCCACCAGCGAGCTGGCGTCCAACGGCTCCGGCGGCATGCGCGTGACGCTGGACGACGTCCCTCTGCGCGACTCGACGCTCTCGCCCGAGGAAATCCTCATGAGCGAGTCGCAGGAGCGCATGTGCGCGGTCGTCGAGCCGGAGAAGGTCGACCGCTTCCTGGAGATCTGCGAGAAGTGGGACGTCATCGCCACCGTCATCGGTGAGGTGACCGACGGCGACCGCCTGGAGATCTACTGGCACGGCGGCAAGATCGTCGACGTCGACCCGCGCACGGTGGCCCACGAGGGCCCGGTCTACGAGCGCCCGTACGCCCGTCCGTCCTGGCAGGACGCCCTCCAGGCGGACGACGCGAACAAGCTGCCGCGTCCGGCGACGAGCGAGGAGCTGAAGGACCAGGTCCTGAAGCTGGTCGGCTCCCCGAACCAGGCCTCCAAGTCCTGGATCACCTCGCAGTACGACCACTTCGTGCAGGGCAACACGGTCCTCGCCCAGCCCGAGGACTCCGGCATGATCCGGATCGACGAGGAGACCGGCCTCGGCGTGGCCCTCGCCACGGACGGCAACGGCCGGTACGCCAAGCTCGACCCGTACGCGGGCGCGCAGCTGGCCCTGGCGGAGGCCTACCGCAACGTGGCGACGACGGGCGCCAAGCCGCTCGCCGTCTCGGACTGCCTCAACTTCGGCTCGCCCGAGGACCCGGCGGTGATGTGGCAGTTCGCGGAGGCCGTGCGCGGTCTGGCGGACGCCTGCCAGCAGCTGGGCACCCCGGTGACCGGCGGCAACGTCTCGCTCTACAACCAGACGGGCGAGGCCGCCATCCACCCGACCCCGGTCGTCGCGGTCCTGGGCGTCATCGACGACGTCACCCGTCGCACGCCGGTCGCCTTCCAGGAGGAGGGGCAGCTGCTCTACCTCCTCGGCGACACCCGTGAGGAGTTCGGCGGCTCGGCCTGGTCGCAGGTCGTCCACGACCACCTCGGCGGCCTTCCCCCGAAGGTCGACCTGGAGCGCGAGCGCCTGCTCGCCGAGATCCTGATCGCCGCCTCCCGCGACGGCATGATCGACTCCGCGCACGACCTGTCCGACGGCGGCCTCATCCAGGCGGTCGTCGAGTCGGCGCTGCTGGGCGGCAAGGGCGCGCGCCTGATCGTCCCGGACGGTCTGGACGCCTTCACCTTCCTCTTCTCCGAGTCGGCGGGCCGCGCGGTCGTGGCCGTGCCGCGTTCGGAGGAGGTCCGCTTCAACGACATGTGCGGTGCGCGGGGCCTGCCCGCCACCCGTATCGGTGTCGTGGACGGCGACTCGGTGGACATCCAGGGCGAGTTCACGCTCCCCCTCTCCGAGTTGCGCGAGCTCCACGAGGGGACGATCCCGGCGCTGCTGGCGTAGTCCACTGCCGGCGTAGTCACGAAGGCCCCGCCCCGCCCGTCATGGCGACGGGCGGGGCTTTCGTATGTCCGGACGCCCACTGAGGCCCGCCCCTCTTGCACGCGATTACGTAGTTCCGTAATATCCATAGAGTGGAACTGGAACAACGCGTCGCCGACCTGGAGCGCCGGCTGGCCGCCCTGGAAGGCGCCCACCGCGCCGGACCCCGCCTCGACGCAGGCGACTTCTGGGCCCTGAACGGGCTGAAGGAGCAACTGTCCGAGCTGGGAGCCGCCGACGGCGGTGTCCTCTACACCGGCTCCGTACGCCTGCCGACGGGCGAGCAGTACGCGTGGCAGACGGGAGCCCTGACGGAAGAGCTGCTGGAGGACGACTGGACACCGGTCGCCGAGTCGTTCGCGGCACTCGGCCACCCGGTCCGGATCCGGCTGCTCCGCGAGATCCTCGGCGGCCGGCGCACCGCGGCGGATCTCGCCGAGCTGGACGAGGTCGGCACGACCGGCCAGATCTACCACCACCTGCGCCAGCTGACCGGCGCCGGCTGGCTGCACACGACCGGCCGGGGCCGCTACGAGGTGCCGCCGGGGCGGGTCGTACCACTGCTGGTGGCGGTGGCGGTGGCACGCCCGTGAACGACTGAACCCGTGACCGACCGAACCGGGGGAACGATGTCCGTACGCAAACTCGCCAAAATCGCCTACCGTGCCCTGCAACTGGCGTTTCTCGGCCTGGTGGTCGCCCACGCCGCGCTGGACCTGGGCTATCCGTGGTGGTGGAACTTCCTGCCGCTCGCCCTGGCCTACCTGATCCTCGTCGTGGCCAACAGGTGGGGCGGCGCGCCGGACAGCCCGCGCGCGGCCCGGGAGCCGGTCGAGGTCGAGCCGCCCGTCACCGGCCGCTGGACCGCGCTGAACAGCCCGGCCGACCGCACCCCGAGCCACGGCACGCACGCCTACGGCCAGACGTACGCCATCGACGTCGTCGCCGAGCCGGAGCCGGGCGCCCGCCCGGGATTTCACTGGCTGTGGCCGTTCGCGCGTCGCAACAGCGCCTTCCCCGCCTACGGCTCCCCGCTCCTCGCGGTCGCCGACGGCACCGTCGTCCGGGCCACCGACGGTCAGCGCGACCACCTCAGCCGTACGTCGCCGCTCGCGCTGCTGTACCTGATGGTCGTGGAGGCGTCCGTGCGCGACCTGTCCGGCGCCGGGCGCGTCGTCGGCAACCACGTCGTCCTCGACCTCGGCGACGGCACCTACGCGCTCTACGCCCACCTCCGGCGCGGCTCGCTCACCGTCCGCGAAGGGGACCGGGTGACCGCCGGACAGCCGCTCGCCCGCTGCGGCAACTCGGGCAACTCCACCGAGCCCCACCTCCACTTCCAGCTGATGGACGGCTCCGACCCGGACACCGCCCGCGGTATTCCCTTCACCTGGCGCGGCATCGGTGTCCCCCGCAACGGCGAGAGCTTCGAGACGCCCGCGGCGGCATCGCAGCCCGCATAGGCTGATCTCCATGCCCCCGGCCAAGAAGCGCGCCCGCAGCTACGACCCCGTCAAGATCCGCACCGCGGTCTTCACCCAGTTCGGGCACGTCCGCGAGGCCGTACACACCCTCACCCCCGACCAGCTCGCCCTGCCCACCCGGCTGGGGGACTGGACGGTACGGGACCTCGCCGCGCACGTGACCATGGCCGTGGAGACCGTCAGCCGCAACCTGGAGCGCGAGGAACCGGCGAAACCGGAGCTCGCCCTCCTCGACTGGCCCTTCGCCACCGCCGCCCGCGCAGGCGACATCGCCGACGGCACCCGCGACCTCGCCGCCGCCAACCCCGACCTCGACGCCCTCTACGCCCGCACCGAGGAGCACCTCGCGCGCAAGCTGGCCGACACGCCCGGCGACCGGGTCCTCGCCGCCCGCACCGGCGCCATCACCCTCGCCGACTACCTGGTCACCCGCACCGTCGAACTCGTCGTCCACACCGACGACCTGAACGCCGCCGTCCCCGGCCTCGACATCCCCTACGACCGCCAGGCCCTCGCCGCCTGCACCCGCCTCCTCGCCGACGCCCTCGCCGTGAAGGCGCCCGGCGGCTCCACCGAGGTGCGGATCCCGCCGTACGCGGTCGTGCAGTGCGTGGCGGGCCCGAGGCACACCCGGGGCACCCCGCCCAGCGTCGTCGAGACGGACCCGCTGACCTGGATCCGGCTGGCGACCGGGCGGCTGGCCTGGGCACAGGCGCTCCAGGACGCCCGCGTGAGCGCCAGTGGCGAGCGGGCGGACCTTTCGGCCCACCTGCCACTGATGGCATAAGGGGAACCGATCCCCCCGGGTCCCCCGTCGAAGTGGCATGGACAGGCAGAAGCAGCGCATGACCCTGACGGCCGCCGCCGTGCTCGTCCCGCTCATGGCGGCCTGCGGCAACGAGAAGGCGGACGGCGGCAGCGGTTCGGTCGGTGCCGGGAAGCCGGTGACGGTGACGGGCGTGCGGTGGAGCGTGGACAGCGTCACCGCCGACGGAAAGACCCAGAAGGCCCCCACCGGCGCCCACGTGACCATCGACAAGGGCCGGGCCGAGGGCAGCTTCGGATGCAACAAGTTCGGCGCCGATGCCACCGTCGACGGCGACCGCATCCGGCTCGCCAAGACCATGTCCACGGAGATGGCCTGCGAGAACAAGCCCATGGACTTCGAGGAGACCCTCGCCCGCACGCTCTCCGACCGGGAGCTCAGGGCCCGGGTGGACGGCGACCGCCTCACGCTCACCACCGGCCAGGGGGACACCGTCCGCCTGACCAAGGCGAAGGACGCCCCGCTGAGCGGCACCAGGTGGACCGTCACGGCCCCGGACACCGACGGCCGCGCTCACCTCACCTTCGACGCGAAGAAGGGCACCGTCTCCGGCAGCCTGGGCTGCAACAAGGTGAACGCCGAGGCCACCGTCCGCGACGGCGATATCACCCTCGGCCCCCCGGCCACCACCCGAATGATGTGCGAAGACTCACTCATCTCCGACGAGAAGGCCCTGCTGCGACTTTTCGACGGGAAGCTGAAGTACGGAGTCGATCACCAAACCCTGACGCTGACCAGCGCAAACGGCACGAGTGTGCGAGCCGTCGCCGAGCGGTGATCCACTGAAAAGTCCGGTATCCCCAATTCGGATCAGTGGACGACCTCGCCTACACTCGGTGGCGTGCCACGTGGTGACGGACGACTCAACCACGACCTGCTCCCCGGTGAGAAGGGCCCCCAGGACGCTTGTGGCGTCTTCGGTGTCTGGGCTCCGGGCGAAGAGGTCGCCAAGCTCACGTACTTCGGGCTCTACGCCCTCCAGCATCGAGGCCAGGAATCCGCGGGAATCGCGGTCAGCAACGGCTCACAGATCCTCGTCTTCAAGGACATGGGCCTGGTCTCCCAGGTCTTCGACGAGACCTCACTCGGTTCGCTCCAGGGTCATATCGCGGTCGGTCACGCCCGCTACTCGACCACCGGTGCCTCCGTGTGGGAGAACGCCCAGCCGACGTTCCGTGCCACCGGGCACGGCTCCATCGCGCTCGGCCACAACGGCAACCTCGTCAACACCGCCCAGCTCGCCGAGATGGTCGCCGACCTGCCCAAGCAGGAGGGCGGCCGCACCCCGCGCGTCGCGGCCACCAACGACACCGACCTGCTCACCGCGCTCCTCGCGGCCCAGGTCGACGAGGACGGCAAGCCGCTGACCATCGAGGAGGCGGCCGGCCAGGTCCTGCCCCAGGTGCGCGGCGCCTTCAGCCTCGTCTTCATGGACGAGAACACGCTGTACGCCGCCCGCGACCCGCAGGGCATCCGCCCCCTGGTCCTCGGCAGGCTGGAGCGCGGCTGGGTCGTCGCCTCCGAGTCCGCGGCCCTCGACATCTGCGGCGCCGCCTACGTCCGCGAGATAGAGCCGGGCGAGTTCGTCGCCATCGACGAGAACGGCCTGCGCACGTCTCGATTCGCGGAAGCGAAGCCCAAGGGCTGTGTCTTCGAGTACGTGTACCTGGCCCGCCCCGACACCGACATCGCCGGCCGGAACGTCTACCTCTCCCGCGTGGAGATGGGCCGCAAGCTGGCGAAGGAGTCCCCGGTCGAGGCCGACCTGGTGATAGCGACCCCGGAGTCCGGCACCCCGGCGGCCATCGGTTACGCCGAGGCCTCGGGCATCCCCTTCGGCGCCGGCCTGGTGAAGAACGCCTACGTCGGCCGTACGTTCATCCAGCCCTCGCAGACCATCCGCCAGCTGGGCATCCGTCTGAAGCTGAACCCGCTGAAGGAAGTCATCAAGGGCAAGCGCCTGGTCGTCGTCGACGACTCGATCGTGCGCGGCAACACCCAGCGCGCCCTGGTCCGCATGCTCCGCGAGGCGGGCGCCGCCGAGGTCCACATCCGGATCTCCTCGCCGCCCGTGAAGTGGCCCTGCTTCTTCGGCATCGACTTCGCCACCCGCGCCGAGCTCATCGCCAACGGCATGACGATCGACGAGATCGGCACCTCCCTGGGCGCCGACTCCCTGGCCTACATCTCCATCGACGGCATGATCGAGGCGACCACCATCGCCAAGCCGAACCTGTGCCGCGCCTGCTTCGACGGCGAATACCCGATGGAGCTCCCGGACCCCGAGCTGCTCGGCAAGCAGCTCCTGGAGACGGAGCTGGCCGCCGGCCCGGCCGCCACGGCCGCCGCCGACGCGATCCGCCGCCCGTAGGCAGCCCGCACTACCTGCTGTACGACACGAAGGTTCTCATTAGCCATGTCTGAGACAACTGGTGCCAGCTACGCAGCCGCGGGCGTCGACATCGAAGCGGGCGACCGCGCCGTCGAGCTGATGAAGGAATGGGTGAAGAAAGCCCAGCGCCCCGAGGTCCTCGGCGGCCTCGGCGGCTTCGCCGGACTCTTCGACGCCTCCGCCCTGAAGAACTACGAGCGGCCCCTGCTCGCCTCCGCCACCGACGGCGTCGGCACCAAGGTCGACATCGCCCGCCAGCTGGGGGTCTACGACACGATCGGCCACGACCTCGTCGCCATGGTCATGGACGACATCGTGGTGTGCGGCGCCGAGCCGCTGTTCATGACCGACTACATCTGCGTCGGCAAGGTCCACCCCGAGCGCGTCGCCGCCATCGTCAAGGGCATCGCCGAGGGCTGTGTGCTGGCCGGGTGCGCCCTGGTCGGCGGCGAGACGGCCGAGCACCCCGGCCTGCTGGGCGAGGACGACTTCGACGTCGCCGGCGCCGGTACGGGCGTCGTGGAGGCCGACCGGCTGCTCGGCGCGGATCGTATCCGGACGGGTGACGCGGTGATCGCCCTGGCGTCCTCCGGTCTTCACTCGAACGGGTACTCCCTCGTCCGGCACGTCCTGCTGAACCAGGCCGGCCTCGCGCTGGACACCCACGTCGACGAGCTCGGCCGCACCCTCGGCGAGGAACTGCTGGAGCCGACGAAGATCTACTCGCTGGACTGCCTGGCCCTGATGCGCACCACCGAGGTGCACGCCTTCAGCCACGTCACCGGCGGCGGACTCGCGGCCAACCTCGCCCGGGTCGTCCCCGACGACCTGCACGCGATCGTCGACCGCTCCACCTGGACCCCCGGCCCGGTCTTCGACCTCGTCGGCCGGACGGGGAACGTCGAGCGCCTGGAGCTGGAGAAGACCCTGAACATGGGCGTCGGCATGATCGCGATCGTGCCGCAGGAGTCCACGGACGTGGCCCTGGCGACCCTGGCCGACCGTGGCGTGGACGCCTGGGTGGCCGGAGAGATCACGGACCGGGGCGAGCACACCACTGGTGCCGCCCTGATCGGTGACTACGCGAACTGAGGCCACGGGGGTCGAAACCCCGCGAGACCTTGCAGGCAGCACAGAACCCGGTCGGTGACCTTTCGGTCACCGACCGGGTACATGCTCAGTGCAAGGTCAAGCGCCGCGACGGTGTTGCGAGGACTGGTCGTCCTCGTCTTCGTCGTCGTCCTCGTAGAGGTCGGCGTACCGTGCGTACAGGTCGTCGTCCTGATCATCGTCCTCGAACGGCCCGCCGTTAGGCGGCTGCGGATTCGAAGGCGATGCACCCAGCTCCTCGGCCAGGCGTGAGAGGTCAGTCCCACCGCTGTTGTACTTCAGCTGGCGGGCGACCTTCGTCTGCTTGGCCTTGGCCCGGCCGCGCCCCATGGCTCGACCCCCTCAACGACGGGGCTCGACGGCCCCAGAGTCTTGACACGCGTTCATGGTCCGGAACGGCCTCTCCGCAGAGAGACCGGCCCGTAGGGCTTCCACGGTACCTGAGCCCGCGCCCATACGGTACGTCGCCCGTATGACGTGCCCGCGCCCAGGACCTTCGAGGCGCCCCGTCCTCGCTGGTCAACCGCGATTTTAACCACTTATCGGCGGTCGACCCGCCGGTAGAAGTGAGAGTTCTCTCTAACTGCCCACCGACGGGTACCGGCCAAACGTACGAGACCGCTCCCGAATCAGCGCGCCCGGCGGGCCGCGGCCGCGTCGTGCATGCGCTGCTCGGCGATCCGGTCGGCCGCGGCAGCCGGCGGAATGCCGTCTTCCTTCGCACGTGCGAATATGGCCAGCGTGGTGTCGAAGATCTTCGCCGCCTTGGCCTTGCACCGCTCGAAGTCGAAGCCGTGCAGCTCGTCGGCCACCTGGATGACACCGCCGGCGTTCACCACGTAGTCCGGCGCGTAGAGGATCCCGCGGTCGGCGAGGTCCTTCTCCACGCCCGGGTG
Organism: Streptomyces afghaniensis 772; assembly: GCA_000415505.1. Taxonomy (GTDB): domain Bacteria; phylum Actinomycetota; class Actinomycetes; order Streptomycetales; family Streptomycetaceae; genus Streptomyces; species Streptomyces afghaniensis. Next base: position 13,115 of record KE354470.1, on the reverse strand, counting down.
GGCGAGCTGGTTGTTGGCGGCGCCGCAGACCACCTCGGCGGTCAACACCGGCACGGTGTCGTCGTCCAGCGCCCCGCCCAGTGCGCAGGGGGCGTAGATGCCCAGGCCGTCGACGCGGATCAGCTCGGCGGTGTCCTTCACGGCGATGACGTCCCGGTGCCGCTCGGTGATCCGCCGTACGGCGTCCTCGCGCACGTCCGTGACGAAGACCTCGGCGCCCTCCTTCACGAGGTACTCCACCAGGTGGTGGCCGACCTTGCCGACGCCGGCGATGCCGACCCGCTTCGCGCGCAGCGACGGGTCGCCCCACAGGTGCTGCGCGGAGGCCCGCATGCCCTGGTAGACGCCGTAGGCGGTGAGGACGGAGGAGTCCCCGGCGCCGCCGTTCTCCTGGGAGCGGCCGGTGGTCCAGCGGCACTCGCGGGCCACGACGTCCATGTCGGCGACGTACGTGCCGACGTCGCAGGCGGTGACGTACCTGCCGCCGAGGGAGGCGACGAACCGGCCGTAGGCGAGGAGCAGCTCCTCGGTCTTGATCCGCTCCGGGTCCCCGATGATCACGGCCTTGCCGCCGCCGTGGTCGAGACCGGCCATGGCGTTCTTGTACGACATCCCGCGGGCGAGGTTCAGCGCGTCGGCGACGGCCTCGGCCTCGTTCGCGTACGGGTAGAAGCGCGTACCGCCGAGCGCGGGGCCCAGGGCGGTGGAGTGGATGGCGATGACGGCCTTGAGGCCGCTCGCGCGGTCCTGACAGAGCACGACTTGCTCATGACCCCCCTGGTCCGAGTGGAACAGGGTGTGCAGCACATCAGCAGGTGCGCCGGTTACGTCGGTCACTGTGGTGACTCCTGAGTAAGTAGCGGCGGGTGGAGACCAGCCTCCGTGCGGGTGGCGGTGGCTGTTGAGCATGAGATTAGAGCCTGGGGGGCCCGCCGGCCGCACTCTGCTAAGGATCACCTCCGACCGGAGTACACCCGTGCGACGATTTGCATAGATTTCCCGTGCGTTCGTGAGTGGGTTCCCCAGGTTTTCGCGACGGTGTGCGGGGGAGGGAGCAGGCGTGCCCAAGGTGTCCTCGGTGATCGTCCCCTACGCGACCTATCTGCGCGTGTACGAACCGCTGGCCGCCTTCGCGGAGCCGGAGCGCAGCCACTGGGCCCGCTACGCCCGCCGTCCGGACCGTCCGTCGTACCAGGACGAACTGCGTCGTGCGCTGGCCGACTTGGCGCCCACCCCGCCGGTCCTGGTGCCGGTGCACGAGAGCGAGGACGCCTTCGTGCTGGATGTCGACGGCGTCGTCTGCGTCTGCCCCTGGCGCACCCGGCTGCGCGGCTGGCAGGCCCTGGAGGAGCTCTCCGAGGAGCTCCCGCCGCCCGTCCTGGACGCGGTCCTGCCGCCCTTCCTGCGCCACCAGGCGGCCCAGGACTACGAGCGCTGGCTGGCGGAGAACCCGGACGCCCGGCCGTGGATCCGTACGGCGACCTGGCAGGTGCCGATCAACTGGTTCGTGTTGGTCTCCGACGAGGAGCGCGAGTACGACAAGGGCGACAGCGTGGACAGCCCGCCGGTGCTGCGCTACCGCACGCCCATGGTCCAGGCCCGGCGCCGCGTGGCCCGGGGCCTGCGGGCCCTGAAGGAGGCCATGGACGAGGGGCCGCTGATCGACGGCCTGGTGGACGTCGGGCGCTGGCTGGAGGAGTTCCACCCGCGCTCGCTCGTGGAGCTGGACTACGGCGGCCTGGTGCACGCCGTGCCGCCCGGGGCGCTGGAGCACGACCACTCGGCGGCGGACGTGGCCGAGGGGATCGCCGCGCTGCGCCGGGGCGACGGGGCGGCCGCCGGGTCGGCGTACGCCCGGCTCGTGGAGCGGTGGCGTTCCGTACGCGATCTGCGGTCGGCGAACTGACCTCTGACCTTCGGTTCCTACGGACCGCTCGCGACCGGTCACGAACAGGCGTTTGACGTACCGCCCGTTTTGGGGTTTCGTCCTCGCACCGACGTTCCTGAAGAGCTCTCTGCGTGTGCTGAAGCCTTGTCAACAACGGACGTAGGTCCCGATCCGGGCGTACCTCTCAAGTAGGCCAAGCGTGACGGAGTACACGTACGAGGCCCTTGCGCCCCTTGCCCCTCCTCATGCCAAAATAGGACAAGGAGTCCGGGGGGCTCCTTCCGTCCCGTTGTGCTGCATTGTGGGCGGAATCTCCGCATTGCACGCTTTGGGGGGTCTCGTGACTCCTGATCGTCCTGTGACTGATCGTCACAGTGGCGTGACTGTCCGCTATGGCATGGTCCATCGGCTTCCGTCGCTGATGAACACCTGGGAGGGCAATTCCATCGGTTTGGCCGACGCGGCTGGACAGATGGTGTAGTTGTAGTGCCGAGGACAAGCCGTTCGTCCTATAACCGACTCGACTCGCGTCCGCCATTTCGGGCAACGCGGGTCAAGGTGCAGAATTTAGAGGAAAGAACCGAGAAGGTTCGGTTCTCCCGAGGAGGCCGCTCATGACCGCTCGCACCCCTGATGCCGAGCCGCTGCTGACCCCGGCTGAGGTCGCCACCATGTTCCGCGTCGACCCCAAGACGGTCACGCGGTGGGCGAAGGCCGGCAAGCTCACGTCGATCCGCACGCTCGGCGGGCATCGCCGCTACCGCGAGGCCGAGGTCCGCGCTCTGCTCGCGGGCATTCCGCAGCAGCGCAGCGAGGCCTGAACAACTGAATAACCGGGCAAACCGGCTGGTCCCCCATCAGCCGAGACGTCCGAACCACAGCTCCAAGCGACGCGGGTCCTGCCCCAACAGGCCCCACGCCCACGCCAGTCAGAGCTCTCCAGGCATGTAAACAGGGTGCGTCGTCGATCGCGCTGGACTCCGCCGGGTCCAGCGCGATCTTTTTTGTGTGCCGGCTGTCGGACTCGTGGCCTGGCTGTGAGCGGCCTTGTCGGAGTCTGGGGAGGGGTGTCGGATCCCCTGTGTGGGGCACCGCCGAAGGGGTGCAATTGCACATATTAAATTGACCCCTTGTAGGCGGGGTGTAAGTACCGCACTTTTCAAAACTCATGCGGTGACACCCGTCACATACCGAGCGGCTTGTTAGCTCCGCTGCGGGTGCGGTAGTGGAACCATCGGCTCCAGCGTCCCGTGTACGAACGGGTGTTGAGGCCGGTCCCCGGTCAGGCTCGCGCCGGACTCTCGTTCTCGACGGCCCCCTGGGAGGCCTGGGCGGTGCGTTGGGCGGACTGGGCGGACTGGGCGGACTCCATCGCCAGCCGCAGCAGGTGATGGCAGATCGGACAGTGGCGAGTGAGATGCCGGTACGACGACGCGGCCGCCAGGTGCGCACGGAGCAGGGCCCGCGTCTCGTGCCTAGCCGATGCCGCCATACGCCACCTCCGGAAGGCCGAACGGGAACGGCCCTGGTTTCTGGGTACCGAGGGAACGAGAGGCCGTCAAGACGGCGTGAGGGCCCGCGAGGGGGCATTGCACAGGTCAGGGGCGCACAAACGAACTTGGATGCGAGAGCGCCCGGACGACAGAAGAGCCCGGACGACAGAAGAGCCCGGGCGACAGAAGAGCCGGGACGACAGAAGAGCCCGGATCCGAAGATCCGGGCTCTTTCACTGCGGTCCTGACGGGATTTGCTGTGCCTGATTGCGGCTGCGCCGCGGGCGCGGCCTCCACCTTGACAGGGTGGCGAGGAGGCGCGGTCGTCGGTCACGAGAAAGGGCCCGCGCCCCTTGCGGGGTGCGAGCCCTCTTTCCTCACTGCGGTCCTGACGGGATTTGAACCCGCGGCCTCCACCTTGACAGGGTGGCGAGCACTCCAAACTGCTCCACAGGACCAGGTTTCGCGGCGCGATTCGTGCGTTGCGCTGCGAGAAGAGACTCTACAGGAGGGCGGGGTCCTGGTCGAACTCACCCTGCGTGCGCGGCCCGTCACGGCACTGCCGCGTCGATCGCCTTCACGATCCGCTTGTCGGAGACGGGGTACGCCGTGCCCAGCGCGTGGGCGAAGTAGCTGACCCGCAGCTCCTCGATCATCCAGCGGATGTCCAGGACCGACGACGGCACCGGCCGCCCCTGCGGCATCTGCTCAAGGAGCCAGGCGTACTCGTCCTGCATCTCGTGGACCTTCTGCATCCGCGTGGTGTCCCGCTGGACGTTCGTCGGCATCTGCGTCAGACGCCGGTCCGCGGCCACCAGGTAGCGCATCAGGTCCGGCATGCGGCGCAGACCCGCCTCCGTCACGAAGCCGGGCTTCACAAGGGCGTCCAGCTGCCCCCGCACGTCCTGGAGGTTCGGCAGCAGCGCGGGGCTGCGTACGGCCTTCAGACGGCGCTCACAGGCCTGCCAGGCGGCCAGCACCTGCTGCACCTGGCCCACCGTACGGACGGTCGTGTCGACGATCTCGGCGCGCACCTTGTCGTACAGCTTCCGGTACGACTCCTCGTCCCACGCCGGCCCGCCGAAGTCCGCGATCAGCTTGTCGGCGGCCGCCATCGCGCAGTCGTCGAACAGCGCCTGGATGGAGCCGTGCGGATTGGCGGACAGCGCCAGCTTCTGCGCGTTCGTCAGCTTCTCGGAGGCGAACTTCGCCGGGTTCACCGGGATGTTGCGCAGGATCAGGCGACGGGTGCCCTTCCACATGGCCTGCTGCTGTTCGGCCTCCGTGTCGAAAAGGCGTACGGAGACCGTGTCGCCGTCGTCGACCAGCGCCGGGTACGCCTTCACCGGCTGGCCGGCTCGCCGGGTCTCGAACACGCGGGTGAGCGTGCCGATCGTCCAGTCCGTGAGGCCCTTGCGCTCCAGGGACTCGCCGCCCTGGCGTTCCGCCGTGGCGGCCGCCGCCTGCGAGAGTGCCTTGCGGGCCTTCGGCCGGAGTCTGAGCTTCAGCGCCTCCAGGTCCTTGTCCTCGGCGAGCTTGCGGCGCCGCTCGTCGACGATCCGGAACGTGACCTTGAGGTGGTCGGGGACCTTGGACCAGTCGAAGTCGTCCGCCTCGAAGGGCACGCCCACCATGCGCCGCAGTTCGCGGGTCATGGTGGTGGTGAGAGGCTCCTGCAGAGGGACCGCGCGGTCGAGGAACGCCTTCGCGTAGTTCGGCGCGGGCACGTAGTTGCGGCGGATCGGCTTGGGCAGGGACCGGATGAGCTCCGTGACGAGCTCCTCCCGCAGGCCCGGGATCTGCCAGTCGAAGCCCTCGTCCGTGACCTGGTTGAGGACCTGGAGCGGGATGTGGACGGTCACGCCGTCGGCGTCCGCGCCCGGCTCGAACTGGTACGTCACCCGGAACTTGAGGTTCCCCTGGCGCCAGGAGTCCGGGTAGTCGTCCTTGGTGACCTCGCCCGCCTTCTCGTTGATGAGCATCTCGCGCTCGAAATCGAGGAAGTCGGGCTGTTCGTGCCGCTTGTGCTTCCACCAGGAGTCGAAGTGGGCGCCGGAGACCACGTGGTCGGGGATCCGCTGGTCGTAGAAGTCGAACAGCGTCTCGTCGTCGACCAGGATGTCCCGGCGCCGGGCCCGGTGCTCCAGCTCCTCGACCTCGGTGAGGAGTCTGCGGTTGTCGGAGAAGAACTTGTGGTGGGTGCGCCAGTCACCCTCGACGAGCGCGTTCCGGATGAACAGCTCGCGGCTGACCTCCGGGTCGATCCGGCCGTAGTTGACCTTCCGCTGGGCCACGATCGGCACGCCGTAGAGCGTGACCTTCTCGTACGCCATCACCGCGGCCTGGTCCTTCTCCCAGTGCGGTTCGCTGTAGGTGCGTTTGAGGAGGTGCCCGGCGAGGGGTTCGACCCACTCGGGCTCGATCTTGGCGTTGACGCGGGCCCAGAGGCGGGACGTCTCCACCAGTTCGGCGGACATCACGAAACGCGGGGGCTTCTTGAAGAGGGCCGAGCCGGGGAAGATCGCGAACTTGGCGTTGCGCGCCCCGAGATACTCGTTCTTCGCGCCCTCCTTCACGTCCTTCATGCCGAGGTGCGACAGCAGACCGGCGAGGAGGGACACGTGAATGCGGTCGGCCGGGGCGTCGTCCTCGTTGAGGTGGATGCCCAGCTGCTTCGCGACCGTGCGCAACTGGCTGTAGATGTCCTGCCATTCGCGGATGCGAAGGAAGTTGAGGTACTCCTGCTTGCACATCCGGCGGAAGGAGGACGAACCGCGCTCCTTCTGCTGCTCGCGGATGTAGCGCCAAAGGTTGAGGTAGGCCAGGAAGTCGCTGGTCTCGTCCTTGAAGCGGGCGTGCTGCTGGTCGGCCTGGGTCTGCTTGTCGGCGGGGCGTTCGCGCGGGTCCTGGATGGACAGTGCGGCGGCTATGACCATGACCTCGCGGACACAGCCGTTCTTGTCCGCCTCCAGGACCATGCGGGCCAGCCGCGGGTCGACGGGCAGCTGGGCGAGCTTGCGGCCGGTGTCCGTGAGCCGCTTGCGGGGGTCCTTCTGCGCCGGGTCGAGGGCGCCCAGCTCCTGGAGGAGCTGCACGCCGTCGCGGATGTTGCGGTGGTCCGGCGGGTCGATGAAGGGAAACTTCTCGATGTCGCCGAGGCCGGCCGCGGTCATCTGGAGGATGACGGAGGCGAGGTTCGTCCGGAGGATCTCCGCGTCCGTGAACTCCGGGCGGGCGTTGAAGTCGTCCTCGCTGTAGAGGCGGATGCAGATGCCGTCCGAGGTACGGCCGCAGCGGCCCTTGCGCTGGTTGGCGCTGGCCTGTGAGACCGGCTCGATCGGCAGGCGCTGGACCTTGGTGCGGTGGCTGTAGCGCGAGATGCGGGCGAAGCCGGGGTCGATGACGTACTTGATGCCCGGGACGGTCAGCGACGTCTCGGCCACGTTCGTGGCCAGAACGATCCTGCGGCCGCTGTGCGGCTGGAAGACGCGGTGCTGCTCGGCGTGGGAGAGCCGGGCGTAGAGGGGCAGGATCTCCGTGAAGCGGTAGTTCTTCTTGGTCAGGGCGTCGGCCGTGTCGCGGATCTCCCGCTCGCCGGAGAGGAACACCAGGATGTCGCCCTGGCCCTCCTTCTGGAGCTCCTCGACCGCGTCGGTGATCGCGGTGATCTGGTCGCGGTCGGCGTCGTCGCCGTCCTCCTCCAGGAGCGGCCGGTAGCGGACCTCCACGGGGTAGGTACGGCCGCTGACCTCGACGATCGGGGCGTCGCCGAAGTGCCGGGAGAAGCGCTCGGGGTCGATGGTGGCCGAGGTGATGACGACCTTGAGGTCGGGGCGCTTCGGCAGCAGCTGGGCGAGGTAGCCCAGCAGGAAGTCGATGTTGAGGGACCGCTCGTGGGCCTCGTCGATGATGATCGTGTCGTAGGCGCGCAGCTCGCGGTCGGTCTGGATCTCGGCGAGCAGGATGCCGTCCGTCATGAGCTTGACGAAGGTGGCGTCCGGGTCGACCTGGTCGGTGAAACGGACCTTCCAGCCGACGGCCTCGCCCAGCGGGGTGTCCAGCTCCTCCGCCACGCGCTCGGCGACGGTGCGGGCGGCGATACGGCGGGGCTGGGTGTGCCCGATCATGCCGCGGACCCCGCGGCCGAGCTCCATGCAGATCTTCGGGATCTGCGTGGTCTTCCCGGAACCGGTCTCACCGGCGACGATCACGACCTGGTGGTCGCGGATGGCGTCGGCGATCTCGTCCTTCTTCTGGCTGACCGGCAGCTGCTCGGGATACGTGATCTCGGGTACGTGGGCGCGGCGCCCGGCCATCCGCTCCTCGGCCTTGCCGATCTCCGCCTCGATCTCGGCCAGCACGGCGGCGCGTGCTTCCGGCTTACGGATCTTGCGCGCACCTTCGAGCCTGCGCCCGAGCCGGTGCGCGTCGCGCAGGGACAGCTCGGTCAGGCGGGGGGCGAGGGCGCCGAGGGCGGGGGCGGATTGCGTAGACATACGCGGTCCAGGATCTCATCCCGCGGATTTTTGTGGCTAACGCTTTTGTCTCCGGCGGTCCGGCCGGGCACAACAGGAAACCCCCGCCGATGAACTCGACGGGGGTTTCCGTTGTGGCTGGGGCCGGGGTCGAACCGGCGACCTTCCGCTTTTCAGGCGGACGCTCGTACCAACTGAGCTACCCAGCCACGAGGTTTCACGTGAAACCTCAGCGGTCCTGACGGGATTTGAACCCGCGGCCTCCACCTTGACAGGGTGGCGAGCACTCCAAACTGCTCCACAGGACCAAGCGTGTCGTACGACAGTGTCGCACAGGGTGGTGCGTGCCCCCAACGGGATTCGAACCCGTGCTACCGCCTTGAAAGGGCGGCGTCCTAGGCCGCTAGACGATGAGGGCTATCGGCCCGCCTGGGCGCTTCTCAGCGCGTCGGGGACGTGAGAAGCATATGGGATGGCGGGAGCTATCGCCAAAACGGTTTAGGGGGAGGCCGTCGAGGAGGCCGTCGGGGACCCCGACGGCGGCTCCGTCGTGGGGGTGGTCGGGGACTGGGTCGCGCCGGGCTGGTTCTCCTCCGGGAGGTGGCGGCTGACCTCGGCCGTCGTGAGGCCGAGGCCGCCCAGTTCGATCTCGTCCCAGGCCTGGAGGTGGCGGGTGTCCCGGTCGAAGTAGAGGATCGACGCTTCGATGGGGTCCGGGTGCTTGCCCTCGATGGCGCGCAGGCCGCTGCCGCCCGTGGAGCCCTCGATGCGGAGCCGGGTGCCGTACTTCAGGACTTCCATCTCGTCGTGGTGGATGTGGCCGGCCAGCACCAGCGGCACCTCGCCGTCGACCTCGCGGGCCGCCGACGGCTCGTGGGCCATGGCGATGTCCACCGGGGTACCGGCCGTGCGCTGGTCGCGCAGGGCCGTGGCCAGGCGGGCTCCGGCCAGCTCCTGGGACTGCTCGTTGCCGGGCTGTTTCGAGCGGTCCGGGGTGAACTGCGGGTCGCCGATGCCCGCGAAACGCAGGCCCTTGATCGTCTTGGCCCGGCCGTCGTCCAGGACGTGGACGTTCTTCAGGCCCTCCAGATAGCGCTGGGTGATCATCGAGTCGTGGTTGCCGCGGACCCAGACGTAAGGGGCCCCGAGGTCCTCGATGGGGTCCAGGAAGCCGTTCTCGGCGGCCGTGCCGTGGTCCATCGTGTCGCCCGAGTCGACGATCACGTCCACCTTGTACTGCTCCACCAGCGAGGCGATGATCTTCCAGCTCGCCGGGTTCAGGTGGATGTCGGAGACGTGCAGGACCCGGATGGTCGAGGGGTCGGGCGCGTAGGCGGGGAGGGTCGAGGTGGCGTCGTAGAGCTTGGTCACGTTGGTGACCAGGCGGGCCAATTCCTTCTGGTAGACGTCGAATTCTGTGACGATGCTGCGCGCGTTGCCGACCAGGGAGGGGGCCGAGGTGAGCAGCCCGGAGAACTTGGGTTCCAGGACGGAGTCGGGGCGCCAGGTGGCGTACGCCGTGCCGCCCGAGGCGGCGAGGAGGGTGAGCGCGAGGCCGCCGGCGGCCAGGGCGCGGCGGGGGCGGCGGTAGACCGCGAGGCCGAGCGCGGTGGCGCCGCCGACGACCGCGATGCCCGAACGGACGGCCAGGTCGAGGGTGCCGCGTCCGACGTCCTCGGTGACCTCGTCCTGGAGGCCCGAGAGCCGTTCGGGGTGGTCGACCAGGGCCTGGGAGCGGTCCGGGTCCAGCTGGTCGACGTTCACGTCCAGGCGGACGGGGGCGACGTGGCTGTCCAGCTGGAGGGCGCCCAGGGGCGAGATGTTGATTTTGGTGCCGCCGGTGAAGGAGGGGCGCAGCGTCATGGTGGTGTTCATGGGGCCGACCGGGACCCGGACGTTGCCCACGACCAGCAGGCCCAGCCAGGCGCCGAGGAGGACGACGGCCACGAGTCCCACCGCACGGGACCACGGGTGCGGCTGCGGCACGAGTTCGATCACGGCCGGGGCCTGCCGGGAGCGGTAGCGGCGGGCGAGGACGCGTGGGGCCTTGCGGATCGGGTTCAGGACACTCAGGACTGCGGCGGGGACGCGGGCCATTGGTCCCGTATGCCCAAGTCCCGGGCCGGATATGCGACGCCGGAAGGCTCTCGTGCGGCTCTGTCGTGGCCGACAATGGGCCTGTGCTGGAGATGACGCGCGAGGAGTTCGAGGAGCTGGTCGCCGAAGCGCTCGACCGGATCCCGCCGGAGTTGACGCGACTGATGGACAACGTCGCGGTGTTCGTCGAGGACGAACCGCCGTCGGACGATCCCGAGCTGCTCGGGCTGTACGAGGGGACTCCGCTGACCGACCGGGGCGAGTGGTACGCGGGTGTGCTGCCGGACCGGATCACGATCTACCGGAATCCGACGTTGCGGATGTGCGAGTCGCGGGAGGACGTCGTCGCCGAGACGGAGATCACGGTGGTGCACGAGATCGCGCACCACTTCGGCATCGACGACGCGCGCCTTCACGCCCTGGGTTACGGCTGAGCGGGTTGTGAATGAGGGCGGCGTGTCCTCTTGCGCGCGGCGGGAGTTGGAGGTGTTGACTTCCTCACCCTTCCCGGAGGTGGCCCCGTGCGCCCCTTGTACGTACCCGTCCGCCTGGCCGCCACGGTCGTGGCCGTCGCCGCTGCCGCCGGCTGTATGAGCGTCGGCGACGACGGCGCGGGAGGGAGCGCCAAGCCGTCGCACTCCGCCGGGCGGCACGGCGGGGAGGCGCCCGACGGCGGGTCGGCGGTGTCGGGCGGCGGTGCCGGGTTCGGCACGGCGGCCGACGGCGAGCGCGGGCACGGCAAGGGCAAGAAGGCGAAGGGGAAGAAGGGCAAGGACGGCGGGGCGGGGGAGCCGGTGTCGTCCCGGGGTGTCGCCGTCCGCTGCGGTGAGCGCGCCCGCGCCGGGGCGGGACAAGCCGGGGAAGCCGGCCAGGCCGACGCCGAAGCCGCCGGCTCCGCCGACGCCCACCCGGACGGCCGAACCCGAGCCCACGCCGACGCCGACCGAGGTGACGAGTCCCCCGAGCCGACGGACAAGCCGGAGCCGTCGTCGTCGGCGCACGAGCCACCGGGGCCGCAGCTCGCCCAGCGGGAGCCGGCGCCGGAGGCGGGGTCGCCGGCGTAGCCCTGCCTGCTGGTGCCGAGGGGCGGGAACAATTCCGGGGGGTGGCTGGTTGGCAGCGACGGGAGGTTCTCCGGGCCGCTGGCCGACGGAGGGCGTCCCAACTGTCTCCTGCGGAGTCCGGTTTGCCTTGCGGGGCCCGGAGTGCGTATGGTGGCAGATCGTTTGATCCCATCTTGCCCGGCGCCACCGCAGAGCGCGCCGTGTGGCGCGTACTCTCCCTTGCCGTGGTGGACCGCATTGAGGCGGTCGTATTGCGAATCGCGAATCACGGAGTTGACGGGCGCGTGCCGACGAGACTCCGGAAGGTTTCGCATTCGCATGTCCATCGCCAGTACTGATCACGTCGTCGTGCCCGAGAACGAGGCAGCCGAGGACGCCCCCGAGGTCACTTTCGCCGACCTCGGTCTCCCCGAGGGCGTCGTCCGCAAGCTCGCGCAGAACGGCGTGACCACCCCCTTCCCGATCCAGGCCGCGACCATCCCGGACGCCCTGGACGGCAAGGACATCCTCGGCCGGGGCCGCACCGGCTCCGGCAAGACCCTCTCCTTCGGTCTGCCCGCCCTGGCCCAGCTGGCCGGCGGCCGCACCGAGAAGCACAAGCCGCGGGCCGTCATCCTCACGCCGACGCGTGAGCTCGCCATGCAGGTGGCCGACGCGCTCCAGCCCTACGGCGACGTCCTCGGCCTCAAGATGAAGGTCGTCTGCGGCGGTACGTCCATGGGCAACCAGATCTACGCCCTGGAGAAGGGCGTCGACGTCCTGGTCGCCACCCCGGGCCGGCTGCGCGACATCATCAACCGCGGCGCCTGCTCGCTGGAGAACGTGCAGATCGCCGTCCTCGACGAGGCCGACCAGATGTCCGACCTGGGCTTCATGCCCGAGGTGACGGAGCTGCTGGACCAGGTCCCCGCGGGCGGTCAGCGGATGCTGTTCTCCGCGACCATGGAGAACGAGATCAAGACCCTCGTCGACCGGTACCTGAACAACCCGGTCAGCCACGAGGTCGACGCCGCCCAGGGCGCCGTGACGACCATGTCGCACCACATCCTCATCGTGAAGCCCAAGGACAAGGCGCCGGTCACCGCGGCCATCGCCTCCCGCAAGGGCCGCACGATCATCTTCGTCCGGACCCAGCTGGGCGCCGACCGCGTCGCCGAGCAGCTGCGCGACTCCGGTGTGAAGGCCGACGCGCTGCACGGCGGCATGACGCAGGGCGCGCGGACGCGGACCCTGGCCGACTTCAAGGACGGGTACGTCAACGTGCTCGTCGCGACCGATGTCGCGGCGCGCGGCATCCACGTCGACGGCATCGACCTGGTGCTGAACGTGGACCCGGCGGGCGACCACAAGGACTACCTGCACCGCGCCGGCCGTACGGCGCGCGCGGGCCGCACCGGCACCGTCGTCTCCCTCTCCCTGCCGCACCAGCGGCGTCAGATCTTCCGGCTGATGGAGGACGCGGGCGTCGACGCCACGCGCCACATCATCCAGGGCGCCGGCGCCTTCGACCCGGAGGTCGCCGAGATCACCGGCGCCCGGTCGATGACCGAGGTCCAGGCCGAGTCCGTGGGCAACGCCGCGCAGCAGGCCGAGCGTGAGGTCGCCCAGCTCACCAAGGAGCTGGAGCGGGCGCAGCGGCGTGCGAACGAGCTGCGCGAGGAGTCCGACCGGCTGCTCGCGCGGGTCGCCCGGGAGCGCGGCGAGGAGCCGCAGGCGGCGGTGTCCGGGGAGTCCGCGGAGGTTCCGGCCGGCGTCGAGGTGTCGGTGCCGGAGCAGCGGACCGCGCAGGACGTCGAGCGCGCCGAGGCTTCCTCCGCGCCGTACGAGCGTCGGGAGCGGCGCGAGGAGCGCGGCGGGGCCGGGCGTGACCGGTACGCCGACCGCGACCGGGGTGGCCGTTCCTTCGAGCGTCGTGACGACCGTGGCGGGCGTTCCTTCGAGCGTCGTGACGACCGCGGTGGGTTCAACCGCGACCGGGACCGCGACCGCGACCGTGGCGGCCGTTCCTTCGACCGCGACCGTGACCGTGGTGGTTTCCGCCGGGACGACCGGGCTGACCGGGGCGACCGTGGCGAGCGCGGCGGCTTCCGTCGTGACG
>KE354469.1 GCA_000415505.1 Streptomyces afghaniensis 772 | reverse complement strand
ACCGGCTGCTGGACGGCTTCGACCCGGAGACCGTCGCGTCGGTGCAAGCCGGGCTCGCCCGCAGCGAGTCCGAGGGGCAGCGGCGGATGCTCGCCCTGCACGACGGCGGCAGCCGCGAGCGCCTGGAGATCCACCCCAACCTGTGGGCCGGCATCGGCCTGGTGCGCGGCGGCGCGGGCACCGCCCTGGTCGGCAGCCACGAGGAGGTCGCCGAACGGATCAAGGAGTACCACGCCCTCGGCATCGACGAGTTCATCCTCTCCGGTTACCCGCACCTGGAGGAGGCGTACTGGTTCGGCGAGGGCGTGCTGCCGAGGCTCCAGGCGCAGGGCCTGTGGCAGCACCCCTCCGGCAGGCAGACCGCCCCCTCGGCGCAGATCCCCTTCGCGCGGGAACGGGAGTCAGCCGGAGCGCGGACACTTCCCTAGTCTTCCTCTTCACAGCGCCTTGCCCGGGTTGAGGATGAGGTGCGGATCGAAGGCAGCCTTGATGCGGTGCTGCAACGCGTGCTGCTCCGGGCCGAGTTCGTCCACGAGCCACCGCCGCATGAGGGTGCCCACGCCGTGCTCACCGGTGAGGGTGCCGCCCAGGCGCAGTGCGGCGGCGAAGATCTCGCCCGCCGCCTGCCACGCCGCGTCGGGGATGCCGGGAGTGTCGGGGTCGAGGACGAGAATGGGGTGGAGGCTGCCGTCCGCGGCATGCGCCAAGGTGAAGATCCGTACGTCGTGGCGCTTCGCGATGGCGGTGATCTCCCGTACCACGGTGCCCAGGTGGGACCTGGGCACCGCGATGTCCTCGATCAGCACCCGCCCCAGCCGCTCCAGGGCGGGCAGAGCGAGCCTGCGGGCCGTGAGCGGCCGGTCCGCCTCCGCCTGGTCGGCGGTGGACTCGACCGACGTCGCGCGCCCGCGCAGCAGCCGTACCGCCCGCTTCGCCTCCGTCGCGGCCGCCTGTCCGTCACACTGCAGAAGCAGCAGCGCACCCCTACGGGAGCGCAGGTCCGTGCCCTGCGCGTCGTCCACGGCGCCGAGCACCGGACCGTCCAGCAACTCCGCCATGGACGGCTCCCACCGGGCGGCGGTCAGAACCCGTCTTTGAACCTGCTTGTACGCAACAGCGTTTGCTGCGGGTTGCCATGGGCCTCGTGGTGGGCACCATGCCACGAGCACGAAGGTCGGGAGCGTTTCCCGCGCGCGGTACGAGGAGATCATCGCCGAGAACCGGAAGCTCATCGAGGTCGATACGAAGATCCAGTTCAAAATCGGTGACCACGCTTTGGAGATCGAGCCGATGAGGCCGCACGGCGGCTCGTTACCGGCTGCCGATGAAGAACTGCTCGGGGTGCAGGAGACCTTGGAGCTGTATGCCGAGGACATCGGCGTCCCTTACAACCAGGTCCGCCTCAACCGGCAGACGGCCGGCAAGTGGCCCGCCGAGCACCGGATCGCGGGCGTCTCCTTCGAGATCCACCGGATCCTTGAGAAGCTGGACGACCGCTTCGACCGGATCCAGAACCGCCGCGTCATCCACGCGACGGAGTGCCCCGATGGACGCAGGACGCGGCGAAACGCCAGGTCGGGTGGCGGGTCGACAACCCACAGACCCCGCAGGAGAAGGTCGAGGCGATCCACGACCTCGCGGTCGACGACCAGGTCGCCGCACGCGTGGCCACCGACTTCCTGCGCCGCCCCAGTGTCGCCTTCCAGGCCGCCGGGGATGACACAGCCCGGCATCTGTTCAACAAGGCACAGACCGACCGGTGGCGCCAGGCCGATGAGGCCGAACCGGTTCCCGGGCCGCCGGAGAGCCCGGTCGCGCCGGTAGTCCGCCAGCTCGACCAGACCATCGACTTCCTGGATCTGATCGGGGCCTGCCACAAGTTCGTGGCCGCGACCGGCCGCTTGGTGGCGCAGATGCGCGGAGGCCGCTTGTCCGAGGACGAGCGTGAGGTGATCCACAAGAACGTCGACCGTGTCCGGGCGACCTGCGAGTGGATTGTCACCGCAGTCGACAGCGGACATCTGGACATGGACGAGGAGCTGACCAAGCTGCTGCGGGGCGAGTAGCGGTGCCGCGCCGATCGCGGCGCGAGGGCGATGCCGCCCGCGAGTACGCCGAGGCCCTCTGGCGGGGGCTGATGTCGGCCCGCCCCGCCGGCCTGCACATGCCGCAGCTGTTGCGTGCCACCGAACTGACCCGCAGCCAGGTCCGCTCCGGGCTCGCCATGCTGCGCGACGTCATCGCGAAGAAGGGCTGGCCACCCCTCATCTACACACGCGCCGACGGCTACCAGTTCACCGCCGACGGCGACGTCCTCCAGGCATACGAAGTGGGAGTGATCCGCGAGAAACTGACCGAGATCCGCAGGCTGATCACGGGCACCGTCACCCCCCACGCCGCACTCGCCCCCGAGGACAAGTGGGTCCGCCACATGGTTGCCCAGCTCAACTCCGTCGAGTCCACCCTCGACCTGATCGCCTGATCCCCGCCTCCGCGCGGGTACGGGCCCTGAGGAGCATGGGATGCGACAACGCCGCTATCCCTCCGACACCAGCATCGGCGAGTGGGCCCTGCTGGAGCCTCTGCTGCCCACGCCAGCATGTCAGTTGTCCACGGGCGGCCGTCCGGAGAAGTGGCCTCGCCGCGCGATCGTGGACGCCATCCGGTATGTGGTGGATACGGGCTGCAGGTGGCGGGCCCTGCCCGCGGACTTCCCGCCCTTCCAGACAGTCTTCGGGTTCTTCAGCCGGTGGCGAGCGGCCGGCATCTTCAACCTCATCCGCGACCAGCTCCGGCGCCAGGTCCGCCGCGCCATGGGGTCCTCCCCGCATCCCGTGGCCGCGGTGATCGACTCGCAGTCCGTCAAGGTCGCCGCCACCGTCCCGAGATCCACGTCCGGATTCGACCCGGGGAAGAAAATCCCAGGCCGGAAGAGACATATCGTCTGTGACGTGAAAGGGCTGCTGCTGTTCGTCATGGTGACGCCGGCCAGCACCCACGACGCCGTCGCCGCCAAGGAGGTCCTCCGCAGGAACGCCCGGGACTACGAGACCCGGCCCGAGCACTCCGAAGCGATGCTCACCCTCGCCGCCATCACGCTCATGACCCGGCGCCTCACCCGCCAGACCGCCTACCCGACGGCGGCAACACCACGGCCCACAACAGCAGTCCAGGCAGCTTGACTACCTACCCGATGCCTCGGTCAGGACGGCCCATTCCTGCACGGGACAGAAGGAGTAGCAGTCGCGGCATCGCCTCGCCAGACAGCCTTCCGGAGCGGTGTGACCGGGCTCCTTCCCTGGATCCGCATGATGCCGCCGACGGTGCCCGCACTGCCGCACTTCTGGTCACCCTTACTGATCGCGCGTTGCTTCGGCCGTTGAGAATCCACGCATCTGAGCCTATTGCGACCTCGCTTATCTAGTGCTTTCAAGTGTCTCTACAGATCAACGGGTTGAAGCGATGTAAGGCAAGTTAGGCATGTACAAGTGGGCTTCGCTCGGCCGATACCGTGGAGGCGTTGATCGTTCATGGCGGGTACAGGGGAGGGGTGGCGGTGGCGCTCACGGACCCGACCGGGCGGGGAGACCTGTTCACGCGCGATGGCGCCCGGTAGATGCCGGATAGGTCGGGGCCCCACCCCTCGCGACGGGTCGATCAGTCCTGCGCCACGTTCGCCGCGGTCACATTCTCGATCACGCGGCCGAGTTTGGTCTTGGCCCGGGTCAGGTCCTGGATGCGTGCGGCGATGCGGTCGCGTTCGATGATGAGCTGGTCGAGCATGGCGGGGGTCGCGACGCCGGTGCTCACGCACGGCAGGAGTTCGACGACGGTACGGCTGGAGAGGCCGGCCGCGAAGAGGTCCTGGATGAGCTGGACCCGCTCCAGGGCTTCGTCGGGATAGTCACGCTGCCCACCGGGCGTTCGCGTCGATTCCAGGAGCCGCTGTTCCTCGTAGTAGCGCAGGGCCCGCACGCTGACCCCTGACCGTCTGGCGAGCTGTCCGATGCGCATGACGCAGGTCACTCCCTTCCCGCTAGTACCTCACGTTGACGTCAGGTTCAGGCTAGCAATACCGGCTCCGGGGGCAGCCCTGGGGGCCGATCGAACCGTTGCCGGCGCCGCGATTGATCATGACCCGGTGACGGACCCGAGGGCGCTCACGCGGTTCACGTACGCACGGCAGCCCTCGCGTCGTGCCGGGATCGCCGAGCCCGCCCGAGGGCACATGGGCGTCGACCGTGACGGGCGGCGTGATCCCTCGTAGTGGCGCAGGCCCCCACGCTCACCCCCGCCCGCTCGGCAACCTCACCCATCCGTGCCTGCCCTCCTCCGGCCCGGCGGCAGTTGCGGCTTGCACCTCACGTCAACGTCAGGTTCTAGAGTGACGAGCGTCGGATGAACACGTCATTCCGGCCCGTCAAAGTAAGGCAGACCATCATGCGCGCAGCCCGGTTCCACGAATACGGCGGAGCGGAGAGCCTGGTGATCGAGCAGGCCCCCGACCCCCACCCCGGACCCGGTGAGATTCGTGTCCGCGTCGCGGCGGCCAGCGTCAATCCCATCGACTGGAAGCTGCGCTCCGGCGCCCTGCACCAGATCTTCCCTCTGGATCTGCCCGACATTCCCGGGCGCGACGGCGCCGGTGTGGTCGACGAGATCGGCGACGGGGTGCAGGGGGTGAGCATCGGCGATCGGGTCTTCGGGCTGGGCGGCGTCACCGGCGCGACCGCGGAGCTGCTCATCCTTTCGGCCTGGGCGCACACCCCCGCCACGTGGAACGACGAGCAGGCCGCGGGCGCCGGTCTCGCGTCCGTGACCGCGATGCGTGGGCTCGACGCGCTCGGCCCCCTCGCGGGGCGCACCCTCCTCGTCGAGGGCGCCGCCGGAGGCGTGGGCAGCGCGGCGGTCGAGATCGCCGTGGCGCAAGGTGTCGGCACGGTGATCGGGACAGCCAGCGAACGCAACCACGAGTTCCTCACCTCTCTCGGCGCCGTTCCCACCACCTACGGCCCCGGCCTCGCACAGCGCCTCGCCACCCTCGCTCCGCACGGCGTCGACATCGTGCTCGACACCGCGGCCTCCGGCTCCCTGGACGACCTCGTCGCGATCGCGGGCGACCCGAAGCGCGTCGCGACGGTCGCCGACCACGCGGGCGGGCAGCGCCTGGGCACGCATGTGGCCGACGCGGTGAACGACTCCACTCTCCTGTCCGCGGCGGCGGAACTGGGCGGGCAAGGCCGCTACACACCCCGTATCGAACAGGCCTACCCCCTGGAGCGGATCGCCGACGCCCACTCGCACGCCGAGCGAGGACGCACCCGAGGAAAGATCGTGATCTGCATCTGAACAGCCGATCTGTATCTGAACAGGCCCACGAGGTAGGTAACTCGCAACGTGCGGGCCTGCGTGGCGGGCGTGCCCTCGATCGGTACCGGCGAGCGGGCGGTCCGGAGCAGGCCGATCTCCATGGCGCCTCGTCAAGCAGGCCGCCCCCACTCGGGCACCACACGTGGCACATGAGCCGTCGTCCACGAGGCACTAGCCTCATCCAGCTTCAGCAGCCCCGTGAGAGGATTCAAATACGGGTTCTCAGCGCCGACACGGCCTCGGCTCCTTCGGCGAAGGTGTCGAAGTAGGCGGCGACGGTGGCTGTCGTCTCCGGCACCGGACGCAGTCGCAACGTGGCCGCGGTGATCACGCCCAGGGTGCCTTCGGAGCCGGTGAGCAGGGCCGTCAGGTCGTAACCGGTGACCCCCTTGACGGTGCGGCGGCCGGTCCGGATCGGCGTGCCGTCCGCGAGGACCACGTCGAGGCCCAGCACGGCGTCCCTGGTCACTCCGTATTTGGCGCACCGCAGCCCGCCCGCGTTGGTGGCGATGTTGCCGCCCACGGTGGAGATCGCCGCGCTCGCAGGGTCGGGGGCGTAGCGCAGTCCGAACTCGCCTGCCGCGCGATCCAGTTCGGCGGTGACGACGCCCGGCTCGACGACGGCGACCTGGTCGCGCGGGTCCAGGTCGAGGATCCGGTTCATCCCCGACAGGTCCAGAACGACCGTGCCCGTGCCGGCGTTCGCACCACGGGACAGTCCGGTCCCGGCTCCGCGCGGCACCACCGGCACCCGCAGGGCGTGCGCATGCCGCAGTGTCGTCCGCACGTGCTCGGGATTCGCCGCGTGCACGACAGCCCAGGCGCGGCCTGACCGCACCGGGAGCCCGGGTCCCTCTCGCGTGGTGAGACTGTCCTGGTACCGGTTGTACGGCCCTCTTGACGCGGCGTGGACGCGGCCTGACACTTCATTACGGGAATCCTAGTGAGCTGGTAGGGAATCATGGGCTGTGTTGCGCTGGACCTCGGCGGTGACGCCGTCCGCGTCGCCGTCCGGCCGCTGCCTCTGCTGACGTCCCGCCGCCACATCGATCTCGTGCGTGTGTGCAGTGCGGCGAGTTCCCCGCGCGATGGTGGCCCAGCCTCCGTTCACGCCTGACCCCTGCGCAGAAGTACCGCATCCCGGCCGCGCCGGAGCTGCCGCGTGCCGTCGCCGTCGTATGCGCAAGACGTCGTATGCCCGAGACGTCGTATGCCCAAGACCGAGCACGACCAAGGAGACGCATGTCCGCGACATCCCCGACAGCCGTGCCGTCCTTCCGGAGCCGGATCGGCTCTGACGCGCGCAGCGGCTACTACGCCGCCCCGCGCCGCTACCGGCTCCATCTCGCCCTCTCCTGTCCGCGCTCCCTGCAACTCGCCGTGACGCACGGCCTGCTCGGCCTCGGCGACACGCTCCCGGTGATGCTGCTGCCTGCCGTGCCCGACGCACCCGGCGGCGGATACCGGGCACTGCGTCCGCTGTACGAGGCCAGTTGGCACCAGCACTCGGGGCCGGCCGCGGCGCCGGTGCTCAGCGACGGCTGGACCGGGCGGATCGTGAGCACGCACGCCCCGGACATCGTCAGGGACCTGACTCGGCGGTTCGGTGGTCAGGGTCCTGATCTCCACCCGCGTGGTGCCGAGGAGGCGATCGAGGGCTTGGACCGGCTCTGTGAACACGGCATCACCGCAACCGCCCAGCGTGCCGGGCAGTCCGACGGCGACCCGGCCGCACGCGACACCGCGCTGGCCACCCTGCTGCGCGCCCTGGACGTGCTGGAGTGGCGGTTTGCCTCCCAGGAGTACGTGCTGGGCAGCGAACTCCGCCTCGCGGACGTGCAGTTGTGGGTGACGCTGGTCCAGCTGGACACCGTGCACCGCCACCACCTGGACGCCGCCGCAGTGCACCGCATCACCGACCACCCCCGTCTGTGGGCGTACGCACGACGCCTGGCGGAGCACCCCGCCTTCGGCTCCCGCCTCGACCTGGACGGCATCGCCCGGAGGCACCACGCGCACTGCCGGGGCAGGGAGGCCGCCGGCGCGGCCGTGCAGATCGTGGACTGGGCGGCGTACGCACGACGGGAGGCATGGGAGCCGGTGCGGCAGCCCGGCTGACCGGGTTCGTCAGTCAGTGGTAGGCGTGGACGACGGCGTGGCCCTTGCCGCGGCCGATCATCCACTTGTTGACCGGCGTGGTGATCAGGAAGGCGACCGCGAAGCCGCCCAGCAGGGCAGACCAGAACAGCCCGTCGGACAGGTGGGCGTCCATCGCGCCGGGCGTGAGGGCGATGATGCCGTTGTCGACGATCTCCATCACGGCGATGGAGACGGTGTCGGCGGCCAGCGCGACCTTGAGCGCGGTCTTGAAGTCCAGGCCGGCCCGGCGGACCGCGAGCAGCGTGAAGGAGTAGCCGAAGAGGAACGCGAGCGTGATCGCCAGGATCATGGTGGGCACGTTGCCCCACATCAGGGCTGTGCCGATGACCATGCCGAGGATCTCGCCGATGGCGCAGCCGGTCAGACAGTGCAGCGTCGCCTTGACCGCCATACCCCAGGACGCTCCGGCGTGCCCGTCATGGTCCGCGTGGCCGTGGTGACCCTCGTGGGTGGCGTGGTCGTGCCCGGTGCCGGTGTGGTGAGCGGTGTGGTCCATGACCCTCTTCCCCAATCCCGTCGAGTGCGGCCCGTTCCTTGAGCCCCATGGCCGGACCATATACCCCTAGGGGGTATATGGTCCAGGACTTCCCCTGCGCGGATCGGTTCGGTCCTCGGTCCACGTGCGGCCCCCTCGCCTGCGGCTTGCTCGGCCCACGTGTGAACTCAACTGTTCAGTTCAGTCGACAGGTAAGATCGGCTCATGAGCGTGGACAGTGTCAAGCAGCCCCCCAGCGGCCCCCGCGCCGCACTGAAGCGGCAGGCCATCGTCCGGGCGGCGCGCGAACTCTTCCTGCGGGAAGGCTTCGGCGTCGGAATGGACGCCATCGCCGCCGAGGCGGGCGTGTCCAAGGTGACCGTCTACAACCACTTCGGCAGCAAGGAAGCGCTGTTCACCGCGGTCATCACCAGCGCACTCGACGAACCCCTCGGCCACGCCTCATCGGCCGCGCTCGAAGGGCTGCCCGAGGCCGAGGATCTGCGCGCGGCCCTCATCGACGCCGCCCGCACCTGGGTGCACGCCGTCAGGACGAACAGGGACGTCACCGCCCTGCGCAACCTGGTCGCCGCCGAACAGCACCGCTTCCCCGAGCTCGGGCGGGCCTGGCACGGCCAAGGTGCCGAGGGGCACCATCCGGCCGTCGCCGGTGCCCTGCGCGCGCTCGCGGACCAGGGCCGGCTGGTCATCCCCGACCTGGAAGCGGCGATCATCCAGCTCTACTCGCTGCTGGTCTTCCCCCACATGGTCTTCAGCACCTACGGCACCCACATCGAGGACAGCCTCACGGACCGCCTCATCGTCAGCGGGGTGGACATGTTCCTCGGGCACTACGGCCCGGGACGGGACCGCTGAGTCCCGCCCGGACCGGGAACAACCCGCTCATGAACGGGCCGAGTGGCCACCATGGGCGGGGTGGTGTCGCGGGTGGTGCGGCGAACGCGCGGTGGCGTCGGCGGATCGGGGAGTGTCCGACTCCTCGGCACCGCCCGGCCGCACCCCGGCGATGGTGACGGTGACGAGCCGGTGCACCGCGGCCTCGGACGGCAGGTCGCCGGCCGCGGTGAGGGCGTGCAGACAGTAGCTCGCGAGTTCGCCGGGGGCGATGTCGTCGCGGACGTCACCGGACCGCGCACCGTCGGCCAGCAGGTCCTCGACCATCCCGTGAAGGCGCTGCTGCGCCTGGCTGACCCGGCGGTCGCGGTGCAGGAACGCCGCCGCGTCGCCGTCGTGGTGCTGCCGTGACGCGCGGGAGATCAGGGCGAACTCCCGGAGCACCGCTTCCAGGCGCGCTGCGGCACCCTCGGTCCCGTCGCGGACCTCGGCCAGGTGGTCGAGGTGGTGGCTGACCTGTTGCTCGTGCCAGGCGAGGAGGATCGACTCGACATCCGGAAAGTACTTGTACAGCGTCGCGCGGCCGATCCCGGAGTCCTTCGCGATCCGCGACATCGTCACCGACGTCAGCCCGTGCTCGGCCACCATCGCCGCGGTGGTTTCAAGGACCGCCTTGCGTACGGCGGCGCGGTGCGCGTCGATCGTCTCGTTCCAGAGCTTGGGCACGGCCTCAGCATACGATCCGGCGATGCCGTGACACTATGGATTGACAGAGACAATGTGTATCGATAAAGCTGAGGCCGTCACGGGGGACCCGGACGACAGGACAGAGATCGCCATGCCAACCGCCGAAGCCCGCGTCGAGGCCGAACGGCCCAGCCGGTACCTCGCCCAGCTCTGCAAGCACTTCTCCCGCAAGGGCCGCCACCTCGGCCGGCGGCTCCACGGCCATCCGGGCGGTGAAGGGCAGGCGTTCCGTGAGATGCGGGCCGTGGCCGAGCAGGCGCAGGTCGAGTGGGCCGACACGGATGGGCAAGTCGACCTTCCCTGGGGGCGGATCGTTCTGCGCGCCGTCCCAGGGGCGCTGGTTCTGCGTGTCGAGGCAGCCGAAGAGGACGACCTGCGGCGGCTGCAAGACCTCGTCGCCGGGCACGTGGAGAGGTTCGGCCGACGCGACCGGCTGCGGGTGAACTGGCGGGCCACCGACTCCGCCGTGGGTGCTCCCGCAGCCGCCGTCGGCGATGCCCAGCTCTGGGCAGCTGATTCCGGGGCGCGTGGCAGCCACCTCAAGGTGGTGGGTGTCGCGGGCGTCGTAGCCATCGTCCTAGCTGTCCACCTGGGGCTCGGCAGCGTCCTCCTGTCGAACTGGCGGTGGACCGGCTGGGCCGTCGGTGGTCTCCTGGCGGTCGTGCTGCTGAAGGCCGCGCTCCTGGGCGGATTCGCCGTCCGCCGCGGCCGGGCCACGAAGGGCCGCTGAACATCCAGCGGTCTGACGTGCCGAGGTGTGCGCCTTCTCCCGGTTCGGCAGCTCATCGGTCGGATCCCGACCTGCCACCCCGGCTCCGCCCGTTCGGCCTGCTCCCGGACCGCGGTCGCAGAGGGCTTCTCGGTGCCCAGGATCACGCCGAAGCAAACCGGTCATGTGTGTGGCTCGTTGACGCGCTGCGGGGCGGGAGTTGACGGACCAAGGTCCACGAGCCGTTAGTATCACGGCATGATTACGGCCTGGTCACTCCCGCGCCTGGTGCGGGCTCGCGCGTCTGCGGGTCCGTTGCTGCGCGTGTTGGCCATGGTCGTGTTGCTGCTCGGCATCGTGTCCGCCCATGGAGTGAGCGCCGAGAGCACTGAAGGACACCTGGTGACCAGCGCGGCGGCCCCCGTGGCCGTGTTGCACGAGGAGATCCTCGGAGCCGAGGACGAGCAGGCCGCGCCGCGGCCCGTCGCGATGGATGAGCCGGGCGGTGGTCATGGCTCCTCGCACACCGGTGAGCACTGCGTCTCCGGCCAGCCGCTGCAGGGTCCGGTGCTGACACCGCCCTGCTTCGCAGTGTCGGTCGCCGAACCGACCGGCGCCGGGCGCCTCTCGGGCAGGCCGAGCCTCAACGAGCAGGCGCTGTCTGCGGCGTCGTCGTCCGCCCTGAGACTGTCCGTGGTTCAGCAGGTCTAGAAGCAGCAGTCCTCCTCTTCCTGCGGCTGCTCCGCCTGCGCCTGCCAACAGGCGTGGGCTGCGCGTCTCGACGCCGTACATCCCCCACCCATGCCTGCCGTTCCTCTCAGCCGTGGCTGCCGCTGTGGCCGAAAGGGGCGAGTGCACGGAGAACCTGTGCCCACACGATCCCGTACCCCCACGCCTGCCTTGCGCGCCCCGGCCACCTCGCGTCGGCAGCGCCCGCTTCTTGCTCTGCTGTCCGGAGCTCTGCTCGTGATGCTCGGGCTGTGCGCCCTCCCGCATGGGCAGTTCGAGGAGCAGGAGCGTCTTGCACCCACCGTCGCCACGGCCTTCGGACGGCCGGCGGTGGCGAGCGAGGTGGTGCCTCATGGGCCGCATCGGCACCATGAGGCCGAGGAGTGCGGCCTGGACGGGGCCGCCCGTACGACGGCGCAGGCCGCTCACCAGCCACCCGCCGAGGCCGGGCCGGCGGCCTCCGCCGGCCTTCCCCAGGCTGTCGTGCGGCCGCAGCCCCGGCGTCGGCAGGACCGAACCCGCATAAGACGTACGGGCAGAACCGCGCTGGTCCGCACCTCGCGGTGGCGTATCTAGACCTCTCGCTCGCAGCCGGCCCCGCCCGGCTGCCGCGCGACGGCCCCACGACCTCGGACGGAGAGACCGTCCCGTGTGGCCGTCGCGCGAGATGAACGTGCACCGCGTATTCATCGAGCGAGAGCGAAAAGACATGCAGTCCATGACGAACACCGCCGCCATGCCCGAGCGGTCCGCTTTGTCGGCACTGGTGGGCAACACGCCGCTGCTGCGGGTGTCCCAGCCCCTGACGCCCCCGGACCGCGGTTTCTGGGCGAAGCTGGAGGGCTTCAACCCCGGCGGCATCAAGGACCGGCCGGGTCTGCACATGGTGGAACGGGCCCGTGCCCGGGGCGACCTGCGCCCCGGCGCTCGGATCATCGAGTCCACCAGCGGCACCCTCGGACTGGGCCTCGCCCTGGCCGGAATGGTGTACGGCCACCCGGTCACCCTGGTCACCGACCCCGGCCTGGAGATGTCGATGACCCGGCTGCTGACCGCGTACGGCGCCCAGGTCAACGTCGTCTCCGAGCCGCACCCCACCGGCGGCTGGCAGCAGGCCCGCCGTGAGCGCGTGGAGCAGCTCGTCGCGCGGCATCCGGGTGCGTGGTGCCCGGATCAGTACAACAACCCGGACAACACCACCGCCTACATCCCGCTCGCCCTGGAACTGGCGTCCGAGCTGGGCCACATCGACGTCCTCGTGTGCAGTGTCGGCACGGGCGGGCACTCCGCCGGCGTCTCCCGCGTGCTGAAGCAGCTCTACCCCGAGCTGAAGGTGGTCGGCGTCGACACCATCGGCTCCACGATCTTCGGCCAGCCGGCCCGGCCGCGGCTGATGCGGGGCCTGGGGTCGAGCATCTACCCCCGCAACGTCGCCTACGACAACTTCGCCGAGGTCCACTGGGTGGCCCCGGCCGAGGCGGTGTGGACCTGCCGCCAGTTGGCCGGCTCGCACTACGCCACCGGCGGGTGGAGCGTCGGCGCCGTCGCCCTGGTCGCCGGATGGCTGGCCCGCACCCTGCCCGCCGACAGCCGGATCGCCGCGATCTTCCCGGATGGTCCGCAGCGTTACCTCGGGACGGTGTTCGACGACGACTACTGCGGCGCGCACGGCCTCCTCGACGCCCCTCCTGCTCCGGAACCGGAGGTGATCGGGCGCGTGGACGAGAAGGAGGTCGCACGCTGGACCCGGTGCACCACCGTGGTCGACCCGCTCACCCTGGCCGAGCCGGCGCAGGGATCCGACCTGCTCGACGCACTCGACCGCGAGGAAGGAACCGGCGAGAACGCCGGGCGCGGTCACGCCGACGCTGTGGAGGAGAACCGGTGAAGGGCACCCTCGCACAGGTACGCGGTCACGAACGCAGCGTCCAGCTGTTGATGGTCAATCAGTTCACCATCAACCTGGGCTTCTACATGCTCATGCCCTACCTGGCCGCTCACCTGTCCGGCACCCTCGGACTGGCCGGCTGGATCGTCGGACTGGTCCTCGGCGTGCGCAACTTCAGCCAGCAGGGCATGTTCCTGGTCGGCGGGACGCTCGCCGACCGCTTCGGCTACAAGCCGATGATCGTGGCCGGATGCGTGCTGCGCACGGCCGGCTTCGCGACGCTGGGTCTGGTCGACTCACTGGCCGCGCTGATTGCCGCCTCCGCGGCCACCGGGCTCGCCGGGGCACTGTTCAACCCGGCCGTCCGGGCGTATCTCGCCGCGGACGCGGGGGAGCGCAGGGTCGAGGCGTTCGCCCTGTTCAACGTCTTCTACCAGGCCGGGATCCTGCTCGGCCCCGTCGTGGGCATGGTGCTTACCGGCGTGGACTTCCGCGTCACCTGCCTGGTCGCGGCCGGGATCTTCGCGCTGCTCAGTATCGTGCAGATCCGTGCCCTGCCGACGCGACGGGCCGACGACTCCAAGGGCGGCAAGGAGGGGCAGGACCGCGACGGCGTACTGACCCAGTGGCGCGGCATCCTCGCCAACCGGCCGTTCCTGCTCTTCTCCGGCGCCATGATCGGCTCGTACGTCCTGTCCTTCCAGGTCTATCTCGCGCTGCCGCTGGAGGTACGACGGGTCGGCGGTGACGGGGAGTTCGGCACAGCGGCGGTGGCCGCGCTCTTCGCCGTGTCCGGACTGAGCACGATCGTCGGCCAGACGCGGGTGACCGCCTGGTGCAAGGCCCGTTACGAGCCGGGCCAAGCCCTGACGCGGGGGTTGGCCGCCATGGGCCTGGCCTTCGTCCCCCTGGCGCCGGCCACCGCGGTGCCCGTTCCGGACTCGGGCGTGGGCCTGTGGCTGCTGGCCGCGGTACCGCCCATGCTGGCCGCGCTGCTGCTGGCCGTCGGCACGATGATCGCCTATCCCTTCGAGATGGACACCATCGTCCGCCTCTCCGGTGACCGGCTCGTCGCCACCCACTACGGGCTCTACAACACCATCTGCGGCATCGGCATCACGCTCGGAAACCTCCTCACCGGTGCGGCGCTCGACGCCGCCCGCGAGGCGGGGGTGCCCGCGCTGCCGTGGATCTGCTTGTGCGGTCTCGGCCTCGCGTGCGCGGCCGCTCTGTACGGCCTGCACCGCACTGGCCGTCTGGCTGCGCCGGCGGCCGGGCCGCAGCCCGTCGCCGCCTGACCGAATGACCGCCTGACCGGGTGCGGCTGGATCTGATCGGCCGCACACGGTCAGGCGCAGCGGCTCGGGCGCCGGCCATGGCCGAGTCGGCCCGGTTGAAACCAAGCCCTTGACCCTCGGTGCGCTCCTCCGGGATGCTCGGTTGCGTATAGCGGTGCGTGTAGCGAATGAGGCAACGCACTCGCGAGAATCCCCGCTTGAGGAGCAGCTCATGGCTCACGAGGTTCGTGCCGTCGTCGCCCGTAAGAAGGGCGCACCGGTCTCCGTCGAAACGATCGTCGTCCCCGACCCCGGTCCGGGTGAGGCGCTGGTCAAGGTCGAGGCCTGCGGCGTCTGTCATACCGACCTCCACTACCGCGAGGGCGGGATCAACGACGAGTTCCCCTTCCTGCTGGGGCACGAGGCGGCAGGTCGCGTCGAGGCGGTCGGGGAGGGAGTCACCGGCGTCGAGCCCGGTGACTTCGTCATCCTCAACTGGCGTGCGGTGTGCGGCCAGTGCCGGGCCTGCAGCAGGGGCAGGCCCTGGTACTGCTTCGCCACCCACAACGCGGCACAACCGATGACGCTGCTGGACGGCACCCCGCTCTCGCCGGCGCTCGGCATCGGCGCGTTCGCGGAGAAGACGCTGGTCGCCGCCGGGCAGTGCACCAAGGTGGACCCGGCGGCCCCGGCGGCGGCAGCCGGTCTGCTCGGGTGCGGCGTCATGGCGGGCTTCGGCGCGGCCGTGAACACCGGTGCCGTCGGCCGGGGCGACTCCGTCGCCGTCATCGGCTGCGGCGGCGTCGGGATGGCCGCCGTCGCGGGGGCGAGGCTGGCCGGAGCGAGCAAGGTCATCGCCGTCGACATCGACCAGCGCAAGCTGGACCGGGCCACGGCCATGGGGGCCACCCACACGGTCGACGGGGCGAAGGGCGACGTCGTGGAAGCGGTGCGCGAGCTGACGGGCGGCTTCGGCGCGGATGTCGTCGTGGAGGCGGTCGGCCGTCCCGAGACGTACCGGCAGGCCTTCTACGCCCGCGACCTGGCGGGCACGGTCGTGCTGGTCGGCGTGCCCACCCCGGAGATGAAGGTGGAGCTGCCCCTGCTCGACGTCTTCGGGCGGGGCGGCTCGCTGAAGTCCAGCTGGTACGGCGACTGCCTGCCCTCGCGCGACTTCCCGGCCCTCATCGACCTGTATCTGGGAGGCCGTTTCGACCTGGACGCGTTCGTCTCCGAGACCATCGGCCTCGGTGACGTGGAGGAGGCGTTCGAGAAGATGCACCGCGGCGACGTGCTGCGCTCGGTGGTGGTGCTCTGATGGCCGGCGCACCGCGCATCGAGCACCTCGTCACCAGCGGGACCTTCAGCCTCGACGGCGGGACCTGGGACGTCGACAACAACGTCTGGATCATCGGTGACGACGACGAGGTGGTCGTCGTCGACGCGGCCCACGATTCCGACGCCGTCCTGGCGGCCGTCGGTGACCGTCGGCTGTCGGCCATCGTGTGCACCCACGCCCACGACGACCATGTGCGCGCCGCGCCGGACGTCGCCCTGGCCACGGGCGCGCCCATCCTCCTGCACCCTGACGACCAGGTGCTGTGGAAGATGACGCACCCCGGCCGACGGCCCGACGGACCGCTCGCCGACGGTGACGTACTCACGGTGGCGGGCATCGGCCTGCGTGTCCTCCACACGCCCGGCCACGCTCCGGGTGCCGTGTGTCTGTACGCACCAGACCTGGGGGCGCTGTTCAGCGGTGACACCCTGTTCGCCGGCGGCCCCGGCGCGACCGGACGCTCGTACAGCGACTTCGGCACGATCATCGGCTCCATCGGTGACCGGCTGCTGACCCTCCCGGGCGCCACGGTCGTCCACACGGGACACGGCGGGACAACGACCGTCGAGGCAGAAGCACCGCACCTGGAGGAGTGGGTCGCCCGCGGCTGGTGACCCAGCCCCACCATCCCGACCGGGGCGCTCGCGCCCCGGTTCTGAGAGGTGCTCCGCCCCTGACCTGCGTTTCCTATAGCGCAGAGCGTTTCGCATCACGCAACAGAAAATGAGGCCGTCAGGTGTCCCTCGAACTCCTTGACAAGCGTTTGAAGGCGCCCTCAAACTGACGTTGCGTTCACCGCAATCCGTTTCGCTATACGCACCGAGGTGTCATGATGATTGCCGCGTGCCGTCTCGTGGATCTGCCCCGAGGCGAGGCCCACAGGCTCGACATCGACCCGCCGGTCTCGGTGTTCCACACCGACGACGGCGAACTCTTCGCCATCGACGACACATGCACCCACCAGGACGCCTCGCTCGCCGACGGCTGGCTGGAGGGCTGTGAGGTCGAATGCCCGCTGCACGCCTCGAAGTTCAACCTCAAGACCGGAGCCGTCGACGCCCCGCCGGCCAAGCTCCCGGTGCGCACGCACGAGGTCTTCGTCGAGGACGGCATGATCTACGTCCGGCTGTCCACGGCAGCCCCGAACCTGCCCCCCTGCATCGCCGCCCGGCTCGCCGGGGGCGTCGCGTGAGGACAGTGGCCGTGGTGGGCGCGTCGCTGGCGGGTCTGTCCGCGGCGCGCTCCTTGCGCAAGCAGGGATACGACGGACGGCTGGTCGTCATCGGCGACGAAATCCACCGCCCCTACGACAGGCCGCCCCTGTCCAAGGAGTTCCTGGCCGGCGGGATCGGCGAAGCCGAGCTCGCACTGGAGCCGGACGACGAAGACCTGCAAGCGGAATGGCTGCTCGGAGCCCGCGCGGCCGGACTCGACACCGCGCCCCGCGCCGTGCGGCTCACCGACGGCCGCCAGGTGCGGGCCGACGGCATCGTCATCGCCACCGGCGCCGCCGCCCGGACCCTGCCCGGCATGGACGGACTGGCCGGTGTGCACACCCTGCGCACCCTGGACGACGCCCGCGCCCTGCGGGACGAACTGGCACAGGGTGGACGCCTGGTCGTGATCGGCGGCGGCTTCATCGGTGCCGAGGTCGCCTCCACCGCCTCCGCTCTCGGCCTCGACGTGACCATCGTCGAGGCGGCGCCCACCCCACTGGCCGGACCGCTCGGCGCGGCCATGGGGCGCATCGTCTCCGCCCTCCACGCGGACCACGGTGTACGCCTGTTGTGCGGGGTGGGCGTCAAGGGGCTGAGTGGCGAGACCCGTGTCGACGCCGTCCTGATGGAGGACGGCCGCAGCCTCCCCGCCGACATCGTCGTCGTGGGTGTGGGGGCCCGCCCCTGCGTCGACTGGCTGACCGGCTCCGGCATCGAGCTCGACGACGGCGTCAAGTGCGGTGCGGACGGCCGCACCAGCCTCGCCGGGGTGGTCGCGGTCGGTGACTGCGCCTCCTGGTACGACCCGCGCGCAGGCACCCACCGTCGCGTCGAGCACTGGACCGGCGCCCGGGAACGCCCCGACGCGGCCGTGGCCGCCCTGCTGTCCTGGGGCGAGAGCGAACCGGGCATACCCCGCCCGCCGTACTTCTGGTCCGACCAGTACGGCGTGAAGATCCAGTTCGCAGGCCACGCGGCCCGCGCCGACAGCGTGACGATCGAGGAAGGCACCGCGGACGACCGCGACGTCCTCGCCGTCTACCGGCGAGCCGGACACCCGGTCGCCGTGCTCGGGATGAACCAGCCGAAGCTGTTCACGCGCTGGCGCAAGCAACTCGCGGCCAAGGCGCCCTGACCGGGGCGATCCACCACGCTTCCTCGAGGAGTGCACCGTGCCCCCGACCGGCCTGCCGGAAAGCCTGATCGCCACCCTCCCCGGCTCCTCCTACACGGATCCCGCGATCTTCGCCCAGGAACAGGAACACATCTTCGAGGCGATGTGGTTCTGCGCCGTGCGCTCCGCCGACCTCGTCGGGCCCGGTGCCTTCCGCACCGTCGAGGTGGGCCGCGAGAGCGTCCTGATCACCCGGGCGCGGGACAACTCCGTCCGTGCCTTCCTCAACGTCTGCCGGCATCGCGGGGCCAAGCTCTGCACGGCGGAGACCGGCGAGGTCAAACGTGCCTTCCAGTGCCCCTATCACGCCTGGACGTACGACCTGACGGGCAAACTCGTCGCGGCGCCCAACCTCACCAAGATGCCCGACGTCAGCCGCACCGAGTACGGCCTGGCGGCAGTGGCCACGCGCGAATGGCTCGGCTATGTGTGGGTGTGCCTCGCGGCGGACCCGCCCCCCTTCGACGAGGTCGTGGGGGATGTGGTCGCGCGCCTGGGCGACACGGAGTCGATCGAGCACTACGACATCGACAGCCTCGAAGTCGGCCGGCGCATCGTCTACGACGTGCGGGCGAACTGGAAACTCATCGTCGAGAACTTCATGGAGTGCTATCACTGCGCGACGATCCACCCCGAACTGACCGAGGTGCTCCCCGAGTTCGCCGACGGGTACGCCGCCCAGTACTACGTGGGGCACGGCGCGGAGTTCGGCTCCGAGGTCAAGGGCTTCACCGTCGACGGCTCGGAAGGCCTCGACCGCATTCCGGGCATCACCGAGGACCAGGACCGCCGTTACTACGCGATCACCGTCCGGCCGCAGGTGTTCATCAACCTCGTGCCCGACCATGTGATCTTCCACCGGATGTATCCGGTCGCCGTGGACCGCACCGTCGTCGAGTGCGACTGGCTCTACCTCCGGCACGTCGTCGAGAGCGGCAAGGACGTCAGCCGGTCGGTGGAGCTCTTCGACCGGGTCAACCGGCAGGACTTCGACGCGTGCGAGCGCTGCCAGCCCGCGATGAGCTCCCGGCTGTACGCCAAGGGCGGTGTCCTGGTGCCCAGCGAGCACCACATCGGCGAGTTCCACGCCTTCGTCCAGGAACGTCTGGGCGTGGGGCGACCGCAGCAGGTCAGCCCAGGTAGCCCATGCGGTGGCTGACCTCGTCCGCGCCCTTGACCAGCACAGGGGCGAGCTCGTGCATCCGGTCCTCGGTGAGCCGGTACGCGGGCCCGGAGGCGCTCAGCGCCGCGATGACCTCGCCGTCCCTGTTACGGACCGGGGCGGCCATGGCGTGCAGTCCCACCTCGAACTCCTCCAGGGTCCAGGAGTAACCGCGCTCCAGCGCCTCGGCGAGGTTCTTCTCGAGCTTCGTCTTCGCGGTCAGGGTGCGGGGGGTCAGCTTCTTCAGACCGGTCTCCGACAGCAGCGCGGCACGCTCCTTCGGCGGCATGTGGGCCAGCAGGATCTTGCCGCTGGAGGTCGCGTGCAACGGCGTCAGCTGGCCGACCCAGTTGAACGCCGTGACAGCGCCGGGACCGCGCACCTGGTACAGGTTGATCGCGTAGCGCTCCTGCATCACGGCGAGGTTCACGGTCTCACCGATCTCCTCGGCGAGACGCTCGCAGACCGGGCGGCTCTGCTGGGTGATGTCGATGCGGCCGGTGACCGCGCCGGCGAGCCGCACGAGGCCGAAGCCGAGGCGGTACTTGCCGCGCTCGCCCGCCTGTTCCACCAGACCGCGCACCTCCAGGGCGCCGAGCAGCCGGAACGCGGTCGACTTGTGGACATCGATCTCGGCGGCCACCTCGCTGACTCCCGCCTCGCCTCGCCGCGCCAGGATCTCCAGCACGGTGATGGCGCGGTCGACGGACTGCACCCCACCGGTCGGCGCAGTTGTCGTTTCGGTCTCTGCATGGTAGTTGCTCACAACGCAACTATACGGGCGTTAAACATAGCGGCCAGCGGTGCAGGTCACGGCCTTGTGCCGACTTCTTGAAAGTTGCGTGTTTCGCAACCTGGTGCACATAGCGGTACGAGTACTAGCATGCCGCGCATTCTCAACGGCGCGAGCGAGACGAGGCCCCATGGCTGACTTGCAGTACGACTTCGTCATCGTCGGTGGTGGATCGGCCGGCAGTGCGCTGGCCAACCGGCTCTCCGCGGACCCGGGCAACCAGGTGCTGGTCCTGGAGGCGGGCCGGCCCGACTACCCCTGGGACGTCTTCATTCACATGCCCGCGGCACTGACCTACCCGATCGGCAGCCGGTTCTACGACTGGAAGTACGAGTCCGAACCGGAGCCCCACATGGGCGGCCGGCGCGTCTACCACGCGCGAGGCAAGGTGCTGGGCGGTTCCAGCAGCATCAACGGCATGATCTTCCAGCGCGGCAACCCCATGGACTACGAGCGCTGGGCGGCCGACCCGGGCATGGAGACCTGGGACTACGCGCACTGCCTGCCGTACTTCCGGCGGATGGAGAACTGTCTCGCCGCCGACTCGGACGACGAGTTCCGTGGTCACGACGGCCCTCTCGTCCTGGAGCGCGGCCCGGGAGCCGGCCCGCTCTTCGAGGCCTTCCTGAAGGCCACCGAGGAGGCGGGCCACGCTCCCACCGACGATGTGAACGGCTACCGGCAGGAAGGTTTCGCCCGGTTCGACCGCAACGTCCACCGCGGCCGCCGCCTCTCGGCCTCAAAGGCCTATCTCAAGCCCGTGCGAAAGCGCCCCAACCTCACGGTCAGGACGCGCACCCTGGTCACCCGCGTCCTCTTCGAAGGCAAGCGGGCCGTCGGCGTCGAGTACCGGAGGGGGAGCGGCAGACCCCAGCGGGTGCGTGCCCGCGAGATCATCCTGTGCGGAGGTGCGATCAACTCCCCGCGACTGCTCCAGCTCTCGGGGCGTCGGCAACGCCGAGGAACTGCGCGCCCTCGGCATCGACGTCGTACACGATCTGCCGGGCGTCGGCGAGAACCTCCAGGACC
>KE354468.1 GCA_000415505.1 Streptomyces afghaniensis 772 | reverse complement strand
TCAGGACTCGAGCCTGCGCAGCCGTTCCGCGTCGCAGGTGCGGGGGCAGGTGGCGCAGGCCTCGTCGGGACGGATGGCGTAGTAGAGGCAGCAGCCCGTGCGGGTGCGGGTCGGGTGGTGGCGGCCGTCGGTGCCGGCCAGGAGGCGGAAGTCCGCTCCGGCCGGGTAGGGGCTGACGGGTTCGGGGAGCAGGGCGGTGGCGGCGCGTACGGCGTCGTCCTCGCGGCCGAGGGTGCGGCCGAGGTACCAGATCCCGGAGACGAGATCATCGCCGACCAGGCCCCACAGGGCGCGCGGGCCGCGGCGTACGGCGGGGCCGAGGGCGGTGAGCAGCGGGCGCATGTGGTCGGCGACCGCGGCGCGCAGTTCGGCCCGCAGGGCCTCCTCGTCCGCGACGGCCACCGCCCCGGGCAGCGCGGCGACGGGGTCACCGGGCAGACAGGCGACGCGGGGCTCGGGCGTGATCGCGTACGTCCCGGCCGCGAGGTCCAGGCGCACCGACTGGGGGCGTACGCGGGACACGCGGCGCTCCAGGTACCAGACGCCGCTCATCAGCAGGGCGATCGACCAGGCGTAGTCGTGCAGGGCCCGTGAGGCTGCGACGTGGGGGCGCGGGGTGTGGCCGTGGCGCGTGCGGATGCGTGTCGCCTCGGCGTCCACGAAGGCGTCGAGAGTGTGCTGATCAGACGTCAGTTCAGCAGCGGAGAGCGTGTGTCGGCGGGCAGCCGTCCCGGGGTCCGCGACCTCGACGTCCAGTGCCTCACAGACGCCGGTCAACCGCCGGTAAGCGGCGGCGAGGACGGAGGTGAGGGCCGGCGGTGACTCCAGGACAGTGCGCATCGATCACTCCTCCGGGCAGTTGCAACCCGTGGTTGGATAGGCAAGGCTAACCTAAGGTACAAGATCGTCGGCGTGCTCATGAACGTCCGCCGATCAAGGGCTGTCCATGTCACAGGGTGCCGCGGCACGCCGTCCGCGCCTTGGTCGAGCGGCCCGCCGCCGCCCCCGCCCCTCCCGGAAGACCGCCATGCGCCTGTACCTTCTCGCCCTCAACCCGACCGACTCCGTCACCGAGGGTTTCCTGCCCGCCGCCGCCCGGCTGGGCCTGGACGTCACCGTTCTCACCGACCAGCCCGGCCCACACCGCAGAACCTGCCCGGACATCGAGGTTCTGGAGTGTGACGTGCGGGACTTCCGGGCGGTCGTGGCGCTCCTGTCGGCCCGTCACCGTCCCGGCGCGGTCTTCACCAACAGCGACCACCTCCAGACCCAGGCCGCCCTGGCCGCCGCCTACTTCGGCCTGCCGGGCAAGGACTGGCGCGCCGCCCTGCGCTGCAAGGACAAGGCGGAGATGCGCCGCCGGCTGGCCGCCGCCGGGCTGGACAGCGTCTGGTCGGCCGAACTCACCGAACCGGCCCCGCTCGACGCGCCCTACCCGTGTGTCGTCAAGCCCCGCGAGGGTGTGGCCGGCGAGGACGTGGTCCTCGTCGACGGCCCCGAGGACTTGGTGATCCGCGCCGAGGAGATCCTGGACCGCCGTCCCGGCAGCACTCTGGTGGTCGAGGAGTATCTCCCCGGCGAGTTGTACACGCTGGAGACCCTGGGCGACGGCCGGGTCCGCCATGTCCTGGGCGGCTTCCGCACCGAGCTGTCGCCGCCGCCGTACTTCGTCGAGGAACGCCTCACCTTCGTCCCCGCCCACCCCGAGCCGGTCGTGGACCAGGTCCTCGGGCAACTCGACGCGCTCGGTGCCGGGTTCGGCGCCTGTCACACCGAGTTCGTGGTGCACGAGGGCAGGGCGCGGATCATCGAGGTCAACTACCGGAACATCGGCGACCAGTGCGACCTGCTGCTCGCCCGGCTCCTCGGCATCCCGCTGTTCGAGCTCGTGCTCCGCACCCACCTGGGCGAACCGCTCCCGGCCGAGCTGGGCGCCCGCCGCGACGGCGCCGCCCTCGTGCAGTACCCGTGTGCCGACCGGCCCGGGACCCTGACCGACGCCCCGGACGCCACCGACCTCACCGTCGACGGCGTGCGTCTGACGTACCGTCCCCTGCGGGCCGTGGGCGAGCGGCACGCGCTGTACCGCACCAACCGGGACTACCTCGGCGTCCTGCGGGCCACCGGCACCGGCCAGGAGACCGTGGACCGGGCGGCGGCCGGCTTCCTGGCCACCTGCCGCTGGGAGATCCGGCCGTGACCGTACTGCCGCCCCCGCCGGACACCTGCGCGGCCGGGCTGCTCACCCGGGTGCTGAGCGCTCTGCTGCGCGAGGACGTCGTCGGACTGCGCTCCCGGAGCACCCTCGTCCACCGCCCGGACGGGCCCTGGCTGCGGCGCGCCGCCGGGCACGACGCACTGCTGCTGCCCGTCACCGAGGACGGCTTCCAGTGCGCGTACGCCGCCAGGCTGCCGCTCCTGCGCCGCGCGTCGGACGGCACCGAGCTGACGTCGTTCGCCGACGTGCTGGACGCGCTGCGCGCGCTCGCCGAGCCCGAGGACCGGGCCGGCTTCGACGCCTTCGCCGAGGAGTGCCGGCAGACGCTGGCCACCGTGCGGCTGCACGCCGGGACGCGCGATGACATCGCGGCGGAGACGACCACCCGCCACGGGGCCGACCCCGCGTCCTGGACGGGCCTCGACGGTGGCCTGGCCTTCGACGCGCTCGCCGCCCGTCTGGACCATCCGGTGTATCCGACCGGGCGCGGCCGCGCGGGACTGCACGAGGAGCAACTACGGTCCTACGCACCCGAGTTCCATCCGCGGTTCCCGCTGCGCTGGCTGGCCGTGCCGCGGGACGCGGTCCATGTGACGGGCGCCCTCCCCGAGCCGTGGCCCACGCCGGCGCGCCTCGGTCTGCCCAGGCTGGACCGCACACACCTCGCCCTGCCGGTGCACCCGCTGACGGTCGGCCCTCCGCTCGACGAGGCGTTACGGGCGACCGGCCTGCGTGGTCAAGCGGTACTGGCCGAGCACGGCGCCCTCGAGGTCGTTCCGACCCTGTCGATGCGGACGGTGGCGACGGCGGCGGATCCGGCACTGCACCTCAAACTTCCCCTGGCCACCTCCTCGTTGGGACTGCGCAACAAGCGGTCCGTCAAGCCCGGCACCCTCGTCGACGGGGCCGTCGGGCAGCGGCTGGTCCAGCGGATCGTCGCCCGCGAGCCGCGTTTCCGGGACACGATCCTGCACGCCGACGAGACGACGTACGCCCACGCGGGTCACGAGCTGCTGGCCGTGCTGTGCCGCCGCTACCCGGCCGGTCTCGCGGACTCGGTCGTCGTGCCGATGGCGGCGCTGCTCGCCGAGGCACCGGACGGGCGGCTGGTCCTCGACCATCTCGCCGACCGCTTCCACGACGGCGATCCCATGGCGCTGCTCGACACCTGCCTGACGCTGCTGTTCGACTGGCAGACCACACTGTTCGGGTACGGCGTCGCGCTGGAGTCGCACCAGCAGAACATCTCTCTTGTCCTGCGGCCGGGCAGCCTCCGGCTGCTGTTCAAGGACAACGACGGGCCACGCATCAATGCGCGGCGGCTGCGCGCCCGGCTGCCCGGCGCGTGGGAGTTCGACGACGCGCGGGTCCTCGGCACGGACGACCGGCCGGTGGCCGACCTGTTCACCACCATCACCGTCCATCTGTGCGCGGGCGCCTACGCGTTCGGACTCGCCCGGCACGGGCGCGCCCCGCTCCCGGTGCTGCTTCGGCTGGTGCGCGAACGGCTGGCCGAGGCCGTGGCACGGCTCGGCGGCGAGGCGGGGGACGTCCTGCGCACCCGGGTGCTCGACGCACCGGAGCTGCCCGTGAAGGCGATGGTCACGGCCGGGACGCTGCTGACCAAGCAGCGGTCGGGCGCCGCCGACATCAACAAGCACTACACCACAGGCCCCAACTACCTGCTGTCCTCCCGGAGCACGTCATGAGAACCGGGAGCCGGACCGGTGCTGCCGCGCTCATCCCCCTCACTCACCACCTGCCCGCATCGAACTCGCGCCCCCCGCTGGAGCCTGCCATGCACTCGCAGACCGAATCGCCCGGCACCACCGCCGCCCCGGTCTCCCTGCCCACCGCCGACGACGTGGTGGCGCACACCCTGCTCAACTGCCTGCTGCGCGAGGTGTCCGGGCCCGAGCGCCAGACCGTCGTCGCCGACGGGCATCTGCTGCTGCGGTTGCCCCGCCGCGGGGTGCTGCTGCGGGTCGCCCTGCGCCGGACGTCGCTGCTCGGCGCGCACCGGTTCACCGGCCCGGTGTGCGAGCAGCGGGACGGCGGACGGCGGGACGTGGACTGGCGGCGACTCGCCGAGTACACGTGCGACGAGCTGTCACTGCGCACCGGGGTGCGCAACGAGGAGTTCCTGGAGCAGGTCGACTCCAGCCACGCGGCCGTCGCCGCCGCCCTCGCCACCGGGCCGGTGAACCGGTGCGATCCGGACGACCCGCGGTCCGCCTACGTCGCCTCCGAGCAGTCCCTGCTCTTCGGGCACCGTTTTCATCCCACACCCAAGGCCCGCAGCGGCGACCCGCGTTCCTGGGCCGCGTACGCGCCCGAAGCGGGCGCCTCCTTCCCGCTGCGGCACCTCGCCGTGCGGGAGCACCTGATCGCGCAGGAGAGCGCCGAACCGTCGGCGACGGCCGTCCTGGACCGGCAGCGCGCGGACGTCCCGGACGGATATCGGCTGCTGCCCGCCCACCCCTGGCAGTACGGCACGCTCCGGGAGCACCCGCTGCTGCGCGCCGCCCTGGACCGTGGTGACGTGCTCGACCTGGGGCCGGGTGGGCGGCCCTTCGCAGCCACCGCGTCCGTGCGCACGCTGTACGACGGGGACACGTTCCTGAAGTTCAGCCTGAACGTGCGGATCACCAACTGTCTGCGCAAGAACAGCAGTTACGAACTGTCGGGGGCTGTCGCGCTCACCCGGGCGCTGGCCCCGGTGCTGTCCGGCCTCGGCGGGCGCTTCCCCGGGAGTGCCGTGCTCCGCGAGCCCGCCTATCGCACGCTCGCCCTGCCGGGGCCCGGCGGCGCACCGGACCGCGACCTTCTGGAGGGCTTCGGCGTGATCGTCCGCGAGGGCCTGTCCCGGCGGCTCGCGCCGGGCACCACTCCCCTGCTCGCGGCAGCCGTCGCCGACGAGTACCCGACCAGTGCCGCCCATGTCTCCCGCCTGCTCGCCGGAGCGGACGCGGCGGCGGCGCTCGACTGGTGGTCGGCGTACCTGGACCTCCTCCTGCCGCCTGTCCTGGCCGCCTACTTCGACCACGGCGTGGTGCTGGAGCCGCACCTCCAGAACGTGCTGCTCTGCGTCGACGACGCCGGACGGCCCGCCCAGGTCCTCTTCCGGGACCTGGAGGGCACCAAGCTGCTGCCCGAGCAGCACGCGGACACGCTGGCCGCGCTGCCGCCCGAGGTGGCCGGGCCGCTGACGTACGACGCGCGGCGCGGCTGGGACCGGGTCGTGTACTGCCTGCTGGTCAACCATGTCGCCGAGTTGCTCGCGGCCCTCGCCGACCTGTATCCGCAGGCGGAGCCGGCGATGGTGGGCGCGGGTGCGCGACACGCTGCGGGCGTACGCCGGGCGGCACGGCTCGCCCGCCCGCTGGCCGCCTGCTCGGCGGGGTGCCGCTGCCCGCCAAGGCCAATCTGCTCACCCGCTGGGAGCGCAAGGCGGACCGCGCGGCGGGCTACGTCCGGCTGCCGTCGCCGCTGGGCGAGGACGTGCTGCACGAGGCGAAGAGAAGCTCCCGATGACCACGGCCCACCCGACGCCGGCGGTGCGTGATCGAGTCCTCTCGCTGCCGTCGCCGCGGCTGCCCGCCTACGTCTACGACCTGGCGGCGCTGCGCGCGCACGCCGCCCGGGTCCGGTCCGCGCTGCCCGGGCGGGTCGAGCTGTACTACGCGGCGAAGGCCAACCCCGAGCCGGAGATCCTGGCCGCGCTGGACCCCTGCGTCGACGGTTACGAGGTCGCGTCGGGCGGTGAACTCGCCCATGTCGCCAAGGTGGTGCCGGGCCGGCCGCTGGCCTTCGGCGGACCGGGCAAGACCCCGGACGAGGTGACGGCCGCGCTGGAGCTGGGCGTCGGACGGTTCCACGTCGAGAGCGAACACGAACTGCGTGTGCTGGCCGAGCTGGCGCGGCGCGTCGTGCCCCGGCGCCGGGTCGCGGTGCTGCCACGCGTCAACCTGCCGGTGCCCGACCGCTCACTGGCGGGGAGCTCACTGGCGATGGGCGGGCGGCCGACGCCCTTCGGCATGGACCCGGCCCGGGCCGAGCCGGTGCTCCGGGCCCTCGCCGACGGGACGTACCCACAGCTCCGGCTGCGCGGCGTACACGCCCACCTGGTGAGCGGGCTGGAAGCGGCCGAGTTGCTGACGGTCGCGGAGGGCGTGGTCGGCTGGGCCACAGGACTCGGTGTGCCGATCGCGGAGGTGAACGTAGGAGGCGGCATGAGCGTCGACTACGCGGACCCCGAGCGCCGCTTCGACTGGGCCGCGTACGGCGAGGGCCTGGCCCGGCTCGCCGAGGCCCACCCGGGGTTGACGCTGCGGATCGAGCCCGGGCGGGCGCTCACCGCGTACTGCGGCTGGTACGCCACGGAGGTGCTGGACGTGAAGCACAGCCACGGCGAGGAGTTCGCCGTCCTGCGGGGCGGCACCCACCATCTGCGCACCCCGGCGACGAAGGGACACGACCAGCCCTGCTCCGTCCTCCGGTGGAACGCCTGGCCGCACCCTGGCCCCGGCCGTCGGCCGAGAGCGGTCGCGTGACCTCGCCGGTCAGCTGTGCACGCCGAAGGACCTGCTGGCCCGCCGGGTCGCCGTGCCGGACCTGGGCCGGGGACCGGGTGGTGT
>KE354467.1 GCA_000415505.1 Streptomyces afghaniensis 772 | reverse complement strand
GCTGTGCACGCCAGGACCTGCTGGCCGCCGGGTGCCCGTGCCGGACCTCAGGGCCGGGGACCGGGTGGTGTTCTCGCTGGCGGGTGCATACGCGTGGAACATCTCGCACCACGATTTCCTGATGCATCCCCGGCCCGGGTTCCACTTCCTGTCCGCCGGCACCCCGGCCCCTGAACCGCTCGCACGCGGGCCCGCGCCCGCCGGACGGGTCCGGCGGGCGCGGGTTGGATCGGGCGGGCGCGGGTTGGAGCCGGCGGACGCCGCGGGCCGGGACGCGTCAGGCCACGGCCAGGGCCGGTGACGCGACCGGTGGCGGTTGCTCCGCCTCGGCGAGCAGGGCCATCAGCGTCGCCCGGGCGCGGGCCACGCGGGAGCGGACGGTGCCGACCGGACAGTCGCTCAGCTCGGCGGCCTCCGCGTACGGCAGGCCTAGCAGCTGCGTGAGCACGAACGCCTCGCGCCGCTCGTCCGGCAGTGAGGCCAGCAGCTCCAGCAGCGCCACGCCGTCGTCGAAGCCGGGCAGGCCGCGCGGCTGGGCGAGCTCGACCGCCGGCTCCCAGTCGGACAGGTCGGCCGGGCGGGGGCGTACGGCGGTGTTCCGGAGGCTGTCGGCCACCGCACGCCGGGCGATCGCCAGCAGCCAGGTACGTGCCGAGGAACGGCCCTCGAACCGGTGCAGGCTGCCGAGCGCCCGCAGGAACGTGTCCTGCGCCAGATCGTCCACGGCCTGCGGATCGGCGCACAGATGGGCGACGTAGCGGATGACGTCTCGGTGAAGGGCACGCACGAAACGGTCGACGGCGGCAGGGTCACCGCCCCGGGCGGCCAGCGCCCAGGCGGTTATCGACTCATCGGCCGACGCCGGCGGTTCTCTTCTCTCGTGCGAAAGGGGCAGGGCAGGAGTGATCACCTGATGTCCTTCTCGGGAATCCGGGACCACGGGCGGGCGAGCACGCGGGCGTACGTGATGCCGGGCGTGCGCGCGGGGCTGCGCGGTCCGGTGAGTGAGGGACGGGCCGTACCCGATGGGCCGTACCCGTACGGCACCGGGGCGCGCAGGGGCGCCCCGGGACCTACCGGCTGCCGTCAGACGGCAGCGGCCCCACCGGGTGGCCCTCGAGAGGTGATCGCGTGGACGAGCAGGAGGAGGCGCGGCGCCCGGTCCGAGGACCACCGCCGTGCGCGCACGGGCGGGGCGGCGGTGCGGGCAGCGCGAACAGGAGCCGCAGCGGCGCGGCCAACCGGCCGCCCACGGCACGCAGGAGACGGAAGACGGCCCGCTCCCCGTGCCCCAGCCACAGGCCGCACAGCAGGGCGGCGAGCAGGTGGGCGGCGAGCATGCCGAGGGACGAGTCACCGTCGGGGGTGTGTCCCGCGTGCCCCATGTGCGCGGACATGGACGCGGACATGTGCATGGGCATGGGCATGGACTCCGCGGATCCCATGTCCATGGAGTCCGGCGCCGCCGGGGCGAGCGAGAACGCCGAGTGCAGGGCCGTCTGGACGGCTACCGCGACGGCGACGACCAGCCGGAGTCCGCGCTCGCGGCCCGCCAGGCACCAGCCCGCCACGCCCGTCACGGCCCAGCCGGCCAACAGCGTCCGGAGCGGCACGTGGTCGCCGGACATCATGACGTGCCCCAGGGCGGCGAGCACGACACAGACGGCCGCGAACACCGCGGCCCGTATCGTGCGAGCACACCGCCCAGCTGTCATGGCGCCTCATCCTCGCACCCGGCCCCGCTCCGTCACCCAGGGGTACGGACGTCGTCCGTGCCGGGTACTCAATCCACGCCATGTGATCCGGACCACTGTCCGTGCATCAGACGGTCGTCCATCGGGCCGGGAGTGAGGGCGATCTAGAGTGCTCGGCATGACGACAGCAGCCACGCCGGCCACACAGGCTTATCTCTCCGAGTTGTTCTCCCTGCACGGCCGGACCGCGGTGGTCACGGGCGGCAGTTCGGGCATCGGGCGTGCCATCACCGGTGCCCTCGCGCGCGCCGGGGCGAGCGTGGTCGTCGTGGCCCGCGGCGAGGCCGGACTGACCGCGGCGGTCGAGGAGCTGACGGCCGAGGGCTGCCGCGCCGCGTGGGTCAGCGCGGACCTGAGCACGCGCGAAGGTGTGCGGACGGCCGCCGAGCGAGCCGTCGAGGCGTTCGGGGAACCCGACATCCTCGTCAACAGCGCCGGAATCAACGTGCGTCCGCCCATGGACGAACTCACCGAGGACGTCTGGGACGTCACGATGGCCGTCAACCTGGACGCGCCCTTCCTGCTGGGCCAGCGTTTCGGGCCCGGCATGGCGGAGCGCGGTTACGGGCGGATCCTGCACATCAGCTCGCAGCAGGCGCACCGGGCGTTCGTCCAGAGCGGTGCCTACGGTGCCTCCAAGGGCGGCCTGGAATCGCTGGCGCGGTCCCAGGCCGAGGCGTGGTCGCCGCGCGGCGTCACGTGCAACGTGCTGGTGCCGGGATTCGTCATGACACCGCTCAACGCGCGGCTGTCGTCGGATCCGGAGAAGGTGGCCGCCCTCGCCGAACGCACGCTGATCGGGCGGAACGGACTGGCCGAGGACTTCGCGGGAGCGGCGGTCTTCCTGGCGAGCCCCGCGTCCGCCTACATCACCGGGCAGGCGGTCTTCGTCGACGGCGGCATGTCGGTGCACTGACGCCGTCCCGGCGCGGTGGCGGTCAGTGCCCGCAGGAGTCCTTCCTCCATACGAAGACCTCCGTGCTCGGGCCGCGTTCGGAGAACCGCCCCGCCGGAGAGGCCTGCCGCAGCAGCCGGCGCAGGTCCC
The DNA here is from genome assembly GCA_000415505.1 of Streptomyces afghaniensis 772. Taxonomy (GTDB): domain Bacteria; phylum Actinomycetota; class Actinomycetes; order Streptomycetales; family Streptomycetaceae; genus Streptomyces; species Streptomyces afghaniensis. The sequence goes on along the minus strand of KE354467.1, from coordinate 5,307 downwards.
CTTCGAAGTCGTCCCGGCGCCCTTCGAACAGATGCGGCGCCGAGAACGACATCGAGAACACCCAGGCGACGACATCGTCGAAGGTCCGCTCCAGCACCTGCCCGCCGGGTACGACCAGACGCCGGGGACCGGAGAATCCCGCCCGGGCGAACACCTCGGCCTCGCCGCCCGGTGTGCCCTGCGCCAGGACTCCGCGGCCCGCTCGCCGCACGGGACCCAGGTACCGCTTGACCAGGTCGTCCACGGCCGCGTAGGGGACCGCCGGGTGCGGCAGGCCGTCCAGGGGGAGGTGTTCCGTCTTCAGGTCCGAGATGTGCACCAGGGCCCCGCCCGGCTGGAGCATGTCCCTCACGGTCGCCGCGACGAGGTCGCGGTCCATCCAGTGGAAGGACTGCGCGAAGGCGGCGACGGCGAACGTGCCGAGCCCCGCCGGGAGGTCCTCGGCGCGGGCCCGCACCCAACGGGTCTTCTCCCCCACTCCCCGGTCCGCGGCCCGGCGTCCGGCTTCGGCGATCATCCCGCGGTCGGGGTCCACGCCGACGACCTCGCCGAACAGATGCGCGAGGCTCAGGGCGATGGTCCCGGGCCCGCAGCCGACGTCGACGAGGCGCCCCTCCCCGTCGGGCCGCAGCGCCTCGGCGAGCGCGTCCGCCAGCCCCGCGGCGTACGGCAGCCGCCCCCGCTCGTAGTAGGCGGCGGTCCCCGAGAACAACGTGTCGTCCCACTCCCAGCCGGTCACCACGCCGCCCACCACCTCACCGCACAGGATTCCGCGATCACCCGACCGGGCGATGCCCCCGATGATTCCACGGCCGTACCACCCACCAGGGGCGGACGGCCGGGGATCCGCCGACCGGGGTCCGGCCGACGGGCGGTTGTCAGTGCCCGGTGCCACGCTGGGGACACCGAATCTGCGGAAGGGATGCATCGCCATGATCACCACGGAGTTCGCCCCCGGTTCCCCCTGCTGGCTCGACCTCGGCACTCCGGACGTGCGGGCCGCCGCGGCCTTCTACGGCGCCGTGCTCGGGTGGGACTACGAGTCCATGGGCGGGAGCGAGGACTTCGAAGGCGGCATGTTCCGGAAGGACGGCAAGATCGTCGCCGGCCTCGGCAAGCTCACGGAGGAGGGAGCGCGCTCGGCCTGGATGCTCTACTTCAGCGTCCCCGACGCGGACGCCACCACCGAGGCCGTCCAGCAGGCGGGCGGCACCGTCCGGGTGGCGCCGATGGACCTCGACGACTGGGGCCGGATGGCGCAGTACAGCGACCCGCTGGGCGGCCAGTTCGCCGTCTGGCAGCCGGGGACGACCAAGGGCGTCGACCTGGTCGACCAGCCGGGCTCGCTGTCGTGGACCGAGCTGATGACGAGCGACGCGGCGGCCGCGAAGGAGTTCTACGGCGGCCTGTTCGGCTGGCAGTTCAGCGACATGGAGCTGCCGGGAGGCGGGGGTACGTACACGCTCATCACCCCCGCGGGACTGCCCGAGGAGCGCATGCACGGCGGCCTCATGGAGATGGGCAAGGAGAACCTGTCGCTGACGAACGGCCGGCCGTACTGGCACCCGGTCTTCGCCGTGGAGGACTGCGACGCCGCGGTGGCCAAGGCCACCGAGAACGGCGGCAGCGTGCAGATGGGGCCCGAGGACGCGGAGGGCGTCGGCCGGCTGGCCGTCTGCGTCGACCCGGCGAACGCGGACTTCGTGGTGCTCACCCCGTCCGGGAGCTGAGCCCGGTGGACACCCCCTGGCGAGCCGGAGCAGCTTCTTGCATATGATGTGCAAATGCACGACATCACCATCAGGCAAGCCGCGGCGGAGGACCTCGACGGGGCCCGGGTGGTGATGCTCGACGCGGTGTACCGCGACTTCGGGACGGGATACGTGCCAGGGTGGCACACCGACATCATCGACCCCTCGTCCTTCTACGTCGTACCGCCGCGGCACACGCTCCTGGTCGCCGTGGACGAGCGGGACGGGACGGTGGCGGCCACGGCGGCCCTGGACGCGCGCGGCCCGGCGCATCCGCCGAACCCGCGCTGGCTGGCCGAGCGGTTCCCCTCGGGCGAGACCGCACAGCTCCGGCGGGTGTACGTGCGCCCCGAGTACCGGCGGCGGGGTCTGGCCCGGCGGCTGGTGGAGGGCCTGCTGGACTTCGCGCGGGCCGACGGTGGTTACCGGTCGGTGTATCTGCACACGTATCCGCACTCGCCCGGTGCGATGGGCCTGTGGCGGACGCTGGGCAAGGTGGTGTGCGACGAGCGGGAGGACGTGCCCGGCGGGGGCAGCGGCGTGGTGCACTTCGAGATCCCCTTCGCCTGAGCGGCGCGGGGACGACGGTGAACCCCTCGATGTCACCCCTGACCAAGAGCCTGGCCGCCCTGCGCGTTGTCGTGCGCGGCGGCGGCCCGACGCTGCTGTGGCGGGTCGTGCTCACGGCCGGCCTGGTGGGCGCGATCGGCCTGCTGCCGTGGCTGTCGCGCACCGACCCGGCGCTGACCGTGCTGAAGGCCCGCTCGGCCGACCGCGACCCGGCCCCCGGGACGCTGCGCGCCATCCGCGACGAACTCGGGCTCGACGACGGCCCGTTGGTGCTGCTCGGCCGCTGGCTGGGCGGGCTGCTGCACGGGGACGCGGGCACGTCGTGGGTCTCCGGCGCCCAGGTGCTGCCCTCCGTCGCGCAGGCGCTCGGCGTGTCGTTGCTCCTGATGTCCGGCGCCCTCGTCGTCGCCGCGGTCACGGTGACGGCCGTGTGCGCCCGTACACTCCGGCTCGGCTCGCGGGGCCGGCTCGGCACGCGCGGGGCCGGCGGCACGGCGACCGCGGTGCTGGCCGCGCTGCCCGAGTTCCTCGTCGCCTCGGTGCTCGCCTCGGTGCTCGGCGTGCAGCTGGGCTGGCTGCCGGCCCTGGGCTGGTACGGGCCGCAGTGGATGGTGCTGCCCTCGCTGGCCCTCGGCCTGCCGGCCGGCGCGGTCCTCGGGCGGATGCTGGACGACCTGCTGCCCGGCGCGTTCGCCGAACCCTGGGCGCTGGCCGCCGCGGCCCGCGGTGTCCCGCCGAAGTCCCTGGCGCGGCGGGCGGTGCGCCGCTGTGTGCCCGGGCTGCTGCCCAACCTGGGCCTGTTCGTGGTCGGTCTGACCGGCGGCTCGGTCGCCGTCGAGCAGATCTTCGACATCCCCGGCCTGGGCCGGCTCACCCTGCAGGCCGCGCTCGCCCAGGACCTGCCCGTCCTGCAGACCGGCACGCTCGCCCTCGTCCTACTCGCGGCCACCGCCGGCGTCATCGCCCGGGTCACGGCCCGGCTGCTGATCGGGCCCGCGCTGCGCGACAGCGCCCTGTCCTCCCTGCACCGGCCGGCCCCGCCCGCGCCCCGCGCCCTGCCCCTGTTGTACGGGGCACTGCTCGCCGCGGTCATCGGCCTCGGCCTGCCGCGCGACGCGCTCGCCCTGGACACCCTCGCCCGGCTGCAACCCCCCTCTCCCGCACACCCGTTCGGGACGGACGCGCTGGGCCGGGACGTCCTCGCCCGCGTCGCCGACGGAGCGCTGAACACCCTCGGCACGGCGCTCGCGGTGAGTGCCGCCGCCCTCGTGGCCGGGTTGCTGCTGGGGCTGCTGCCGCGGCTGTCCGGGCCGCTGGCCGACACCGTCAGTGCCGTACCGCCCGTCCTGGCCGGGCTCCTCGTCGCCGGCGTCACGGGCAGCGGCCCCTGGGCGCCCGCCCTGGCCGTCGGCGTCGTGGCCTGGTCCCCACTGGCCGCCCACACGTCCTCCCTGCTGCGTCAGGAGCGGGCGACCACCCACCTGGCTGCCACCCGTGCGCTGGGCGCCGGGCGTTGGTACCTGCTCCGGCACGAACTGCTGCCCGCCGTACTGCCGCCGGTGGCCCGGCATGCCCTGCTCCGGCTGCCCGGCGTCGCACTGAGCCTCGCCGCGCTCGGCTTCCTCGGCCTGGGCGCGCAGCCGCCGTCCCCCGAATGGGGCCTGCTGCTCGCCGAGAACCAGCCGTACGCCGAACGCGCTCCGTGGGCCGTCCTCTTCCCGGCCGCCGTACTCGCCCTGCTGGGTGCGCTCGCCGTGACGGCCGCCGGCGGCGTACGACTGCCCCGGCGGCGTGGGCGGGCCGACCGCCCTGCGAGGCCGTCCGGCGACCGGGTCGTGCCCGCACCGCGGCAGCGGCCGAACCACGGCGACACCCTCCTGACCCCCGCTCCCCTCTCACCGAGAGAAGAACGATGACAGGCCTCATATCCCGCGTCCTGGCCCGCCGGGCCGCCCCGACGTCCGGCGACGAGACACCCGGCGGCGCGACGCCCAAGGCCGCGCGCGAGAGCACCTGGAGACTCTGGCAGGACCTGTCCCCGCTGCTGCGGCTGCTGATCGTGACCCAGCTCGCCTTCAACATCGGCTTCTACGCCGTGCTGCCGTTCCTCGCCGAGCACCTCGGCACCGCGATCGGCATGGCGGGCTGGCTGGTCGGCTTCGTCCTCGGCCTGCGCACTTTCAGCCAGCAGGGCCTGTTCGTGGTCGGCGGCTCGCTCGTCGACCGCTACGGCGTACGCCCGGTCGTGCTGGCCGGCTGCGTACTGCGGATCGCCGGGTTCGCGTGGCTCGGGTACGCGGAGGCGAGCTGGACGGTGATCGGCGCCGTGCTGGTGATCGGCTTCGCCGCGGCGCTGTTCTCCCCCGCCGTGGAGTCCGAGGTGGCCCGCCAGGCGGTGGTCTGGGAGGAGGAAGGCCACGGCTCACGCACCCGTCTCCTGGGCCTGTTCAGCGTGGCAGGCCAGGCCGGGGCCTTCGTCGGACCGCTGCTCGGCGCGCTGCTGCTCGCCGTCGACTTCCGCACCGCGTGCCTCGCGGGTGCCGCGGTGTTCGTGCTCGTCCTCGCCGGGCACGTGTGGCTGATGCCGCAGCACATCCCCGGCAGGGTACGCGTCCGGGAGGGGGCGGGGCGCGCCTGCTGCTGCGCAACCGCCGCTTCCTGGCCCTGTGCTGCGCGTACGGCACGTACCTTCTCGCCTACAACCAGCTGTATCTGGCCCTGCCGGACGAGGTGCAGCGCGCGGCGGGCTCCCAGGCGCCGCTGTCCTGGCTGTTCGCCCTGTCCTCGGTGCTGGTGGTGTGCGCACAGCTGCCGGTGACCCGCTGGGCGGGCGACCGGCTCGGCCTGCGCCGCTCCATGACCGCCGGGCTGCTGCTGATCGCGTCCGGCTTCGCGGTGGTCGCCGCGGCGCGCCCCGCCGGCTGGACCGGTACCGCCGGGCTGCTGCCGGCCGCGGGCTTCGTCGTACTGCTCACCGTGGGGCAGA
>KE354466.1 GCA_000415505.1 Streptomyces afghaniensis 772 | reverse complement strand
GGAGCACGCGACGGCCCGACGGCACGCGCCCGACGACCGCGCAGACGCGGGAGGCAGGCGCGCGGCGGCCCGATCCGGCGCCCGCCGGCAGCGGGGAAAGGCGTGGCAGCCACAGCCGTGGCAACCCCGCGCGCCGCAGCTTCACCCCGGCGGGACGGTCCTCCGCTCCCCGATTTCCGGGACCGTACCGTCCCACGACACCGCACCGGGGAACTGTGGTCACGCGGCGCCAGTATCCTGGGTCGGCTGCGGCACCCCCCACCAACCCCCGCTCCGACGCGGGGAGTTGCGGCCTGCGGCGAGGACCTTCCCACGAGCATAGGACGAGGACGAGTGCTGCTAGCGGGCCGCTACCGGCTGGACGTTGAGATCGGGCGCGGCGGAATGGGAGAGGTCTGGCGTGCGTACGACGAGACACTCGCCAGAGCGGTGGCCGTCAAGCTGCTGCTGCCCCAGGACACCGACGCCACGGCGGCCTCCCGGTTCCGCCTGGAGGCCCAGACGGCCGGGCGTCTCAACCACCCCAACCTGGTAGGGGTGCTGGACTTCGGCGAGTACGACAACCGGCTGTACCTGGTGATGGAGCTGGTCGAGGGCGACAGCCTCGCCCGGGTGCTGTCCGTCTCCGGCGCGCTCCCCGCTGAGCGCGTGGCGCAACTCGCCGCGCAGGCCGCCGCGGGACTCGCCGCCGCGCACCAGCAGGGCATCGTGCACCGGGACGTCAAACCCGCCAACCTCCTGCTGGACGCGGGCGGCACACTGAAGATCGGCGACTTCGGCATCGCGCGCTTCCTCGACGACCCGGGCGCCGCGCTCACCGCCACCGGCCAGATCGTCGGCACCGGCCTCTACCTCGCGCCCGAACGGGCCCTGGGCCGGCCCGCCGGTCCCGCCTCCGACATGTACTCCCTGGGGTGCGTGCTCTACCAGCTCCTGAGCGGCCGCCCCCCGTTCCAGGCCGACACCGCCGTCGCGCTCCTCCACCAGCATCTCGACAACGCCCCCGTACCTCCCCGGGAACTCGGTGTCGCCGGTCTGCCGCCCGCCTTCGAGAGCTACCTCCTCGCCCTGCTCGCCAAGCAGCCCGAGGACCGGCCCACGGCGCAGCAGGCGGCCGAGTGGTTCGCCGGCGGCGCCTGGCGAGGGCTGCCCGAGCCGCTGCCGGAGGCTGCGTCCCCGGTGCCGTCCGCCGGGCCGAGACCGTACGCGGCAGCCGACACCGGCGCCCCGGCCACGTACGCGCTGCCCACGGGGTCTCGTACCGCCCGCGGCGGGCGTTCCCGTCGCGCCGCGCCCCGAGGCGGTCTCGGCGACCACCGGAGAACGGCAGCGGTGGTGGCCGCGGCGGCCGTCTTCCTCGCCGCGATGCTCGCCGGCATGCTGTGGTTCTCGCCCGACAACACCGCGACGGAGGGCACAGAACCCGACGCGTCCCCGTCCGCGAGCAGCCCGGCCGCCCCCTCGCCCGGCGGCTCCGCCGCCTCCGCCGACCCCCTGGCCTCCGCCCCGGCGGCCGCCACGACTCCGACCGCCGGCGCAGTGGCCGATGTCACCCCCTCCGCCACGGCACCCGATTCCCCGACCCCGGCCGAAGCGACGACCGCCTCCGAGAGCCCGGCGCAGGAGACGAACAGCAGCCCGCCGGAGAAGACGGACAAGCCCAAGCAGGAGCAGGCTCCGCGGTCCTGGGGGAACGGGGAGGACGAGGACGACGAGGGTGACGACTGAGCCGTCCTGCGCCGGTGTGTGAGCGGTCGCCCCCTCACGCGCCCCTCCGCGCGCCCCCTCGGCTGGCTTGTCATGGCCCTTATCTCGGCATTACTGTCACCACGCCTTGGTGAACGGGAAATCCGGTGTGATGCCGGTGCGGCCCTCGCCACTGTGATCGGGAAGTCCGGCTCCAGCCCTAGCGGGCAGCCACTGGGTCCTCACGGACCCGGGAAGGCGGAGTACGGGCGGTGGGACCCGTGAGCCAGGAGACCGGCCAAGGCGCGTCAACCATCCACGAGGTGCTGGAGAGGGTCTGCTGAGCCATGCACATTGCCGAGGGTTTCCTGCCTCCGGCGCACGCGGTCGCCTGGGGCGTCGCGTCTGCGCCGTTCGTCCTCCACGGGGTCCGGTCGCTCACCCGTGAGGTGCGCGAGCACCCCGAGAGCACCCTGCTCCTCGGCGCCTCAGGCGCCTTCACGTTCGTCCTGTCCGCCCTGAAACTGCCGTCCGTCACCGGCAGCTGCTCCCACCCCACCGGCACGGGCCTGGGCGCCATCCTGTTCCGGCCGCCCGTCATGGCGGTGCTGGGCACCATCACCCTGCTCTTCCAGGCGCTGCTGCTCGCGCACGGCGGTCTGACGACGCTCGGCGCCAACATCTTCTCCATGGCGATCGTCGGGCCCTGGGCCGGTTACGCGGTGTACCGACTGCTGCGCCGCTACGGCGTGCCGCTGATGGTCGCCGTGTTCTGCGCCGCGTTCGTCGCCGACCTGTCCACCTACTGCGTCACCAGCGTGCAGCTGGCGCTCGCGTTCCCCGACCCGGGCAGCGGGTTCCTGGGCGCGCTCGGCAAGTTCGGCTCCATCTTCGCCGTCACCCAGATCCCGCTCGCGGTGAGCGAGGGACTGCTGACGGTGCTCGTGATGCGGCTGCTGGTGCAGTCCAGCAAGGGCGAACTGACCCGGCTGGGTGTGTTCCTGGCCGAGAAGGAGTCCCGGAGCGAGACCGAGGCGGTGGCCCGATGAGCAGGAACACGAAGATCAACCTTCTGCTGCTGCTCGCCGTGGCCGCGCTCGCCGTGCTGCCGCTCGCGCTCGGCCTCGGCGACCACAAGAAGGAGCCGTTCACGGGCGCCGACGGCGAGGCGGAGACGGCGATCACCGAGATCGAGCCGGACTACAAGCCCTGGTTCTCACCCCTGTACGAACCGCCGTCCGGTGAGATCGAGTCGGCGCTGTTCTCCCTCCAGGCGGCCCTCGGCTCCGGTGTCCTCGCCTACTACTTCGGCCTGCGCCGGGGCAGGCGGCAGGGTGAGCAGCGGGCGCGGGAGCGGGACTCCGAGAGCCGTGCGGCCGGGGGCGCCGCCGAGGAGTCCACGGCCGAAGGGGCCTGAGCCGCGTGCTGCCGATCGACGCGGCGGCGCACAGCAGTCGCTGGCGCCGCCGCCATCCCGTGGACAAGGCCGTGCTCGGGCTGGGTCTGACCCTGCTGGCGATCTCGCTGCCGCCCTGGCCGGGCGCGGCTCTGGTGCTGCTGACCGCCCTGGTGGTGCTGCTGGGTCCGGCGGGCGTGCCCTGGCGCCGGCTGTGGCGGGCCTACCGGGTGCCGCTGGGTTTCTGCGTGACCGGCGCGCTGACGCTGCTCGTGCAGGTCGGCGGGCCGGGCGGCTTCGTCTCCCTCGCCGGTGACGGGCCGGTCCGGGCCGGGGAGTTGCTGCTGCGCACCTCGGCGGCATCCCTGGGGGTGCTGCTGTTCGCGTTCACCACGCCCATGTCCGACCTGTTGCCGCGGCTGGTCCGGGCCGGGGTGCCCGCGCCGGTCGTCGACGTGGCGCTCGTGACGTACCGGATGAGCTTCCTGCTGCTGGACTCCGTGCGCCGGGTCCGTGACGCGCAGGCGGCCCGGCTCGGGCACACCACGCGGGCCGCCGCCTGGCGTTCCCTGGGCGGTCTCGGCGCCACCGCGTTCGTCCGGGCCTTCGACCGGGCGGTCCGCCTCCAGGCCGGTCTCGCCGGGCGCGGCTACGACGGCACCCTGCGCGTCCTGGTGCCCGAGGCCCGTGTCTCCGTCCGCTTCACGACGGCCAGTTGCGTACTCCTCGCGGCGCTGGCCGTCCTCACCTTCGTACTGGAAAGGCCGCTGACATGAGCGAGCCCGCCCTCGTCGCCCTGCGGGGCGCGTCCTTCGCCTACGAGGACGGCCCGGCCGTGCTCAGCGGCCTCGACTTCGGGATCCGCGAGGGTCGCGCGCTCGCGCTGCTCGGCCGCAACGGCAGCGGCAAGACCACGCTGATGCGGCTCCTCAGCGGCGGACTGCGGCCCCACGAGGGCCGGCTGACGGTCGACGGGCAGCCGGTGACGTACGACCGCAAGGGCCTGACCCGGCTGCGGACGACCGTCCAGCTGGTGGTGCAGGACCCGGACGACCAGCTCTTCGCGGCGTCCGTCGAGCAGGACGTGTCGTTCGGGCCGCTGAACCTCGGCCTGGACGACACGGAGGTGCGGGCGCGGGTGGCGGAGGCGCTCGCCGCCCTGGACATCACCGCCCTGGCCGACCGGCCCACCCATCTGCTCTCCTACGGGCAGCGCAAACGCACCGCCATCGCGGGCGCGGTCGCCATGCGCCCCCGTGTCCTCATCCTCGACGAGCCGACGGCCGGGCTCGACCCCGACGGCCAGGAACGGCTCCTCAGCACGCTCGACGGACTCCGTGCGGCCGGCACCACGGTGGTGATGGCCACCCACGACGTCGACCTCGCCCTGCGCTGGGCCGACGACGCGGCGCTCCTCACCCCGTCCGGAGTCCGCACCGGGCCCGCTCCCGTGGCACTGGCCCGCCCCGACCTCCTCCAAGAGGCGGGCCTGCGGCTGCCGTGGGGAGCCGCCGCGGCGGAACTCCTCCGCGCGCAGGGGTGGCTGACGGGCACGGAGCCGGGGCCGCGAACGCCCACGGAACTCGCCGCCCTCGCGGCCGGACGGCTGGGCGCGCCTGGAGTCTGAGGGGCGCCCGGAGGCCTCGGTCAGTCGAAGTAGGACTCGAGTGAGCCGCGGCGCCGGACGTCGAGCGTCGCGCAGTGGAACGAGCCGCCGAACGGCGCGTAGTGCAGCAGGTCGCACGGGATCGGCTCGAAACCCCACTTCTCCAGGGCGCGCAGCATGCCGGTGTGGTGCCGCTCCGCGATCACCCGCCGTTCGTCGATCATGAGCACGTTCATGCTGAGCCACTGGCCGCACATCGACGTGACCTTGAGCAGCGTCTCGTCGATCGGGTCGGGCTCGGGGGCGACCAGGACGTCCCAGGAGCTCAGGATGCCGGGCAGCCGGTCGACGTCGACGTACTCCGGGTTGACCAGCACCTTTCCGGGCGCGAGGAGGACGAAGGTCGTGTCGATGTGCATGGGCGTACGGCAGCGGCTCTCGATCTCGTGGATGCGGTACCCCTGCCCGAGATGGCGGCGCAGCCAGTCGATGCCCATCCGGTTGGTGACGTTGCTGCGCGTGACGAAAAGGTCCCGCCCGGCCCGGACGAAGTCCGCCGCGTCGAAGACCGGCTCGAACTCGGTGAGGATGTACCGCATGGGCTCGCCGTCCTTCGGCACCTGGAAGTCCGGATCGAACAGTTCGTCCGTGAGCTGCGGCCTGGGTGCCGCCGTCCAGCGCGCGCCGCGGCGGAAGTAGTCCTTGAGGAGCGGGCGGTAGGAGTGGGTCTCGAAGTACCGGCACGGCCAGGCCATCGGAGTTTCGATGATCTCGTCGCCGATCACGAGCATGCTGTCCCGCGGACAGGTGTTGCAGAAGCCCCGGGAGGACCAGTCGGGGGTGGCGAAGCGGCGCCGGTGGTCGACCACGTCCGGCCGCCTGACCGTGACGCCGAGGGACTCCAGCAGGGCGACGAACCCGTCGATCTCCTGCTGCGCCTGCTCGACGAGCACGCGCGGGTACCGGAAGCCGGCGGCGAGTCCCTGCAGCCGCCCGGCCCAGGGCGGCACGTTGCAGCTCACCACCGGGTGGTCCGAAGGGATCGTCGCGCCCTCGAGACGCCCGACGATGATCTCCTCCAGCGGATCCCACTCGGTGTGCGAGTTGACCGGCGAGACGAGGCGCTCCACGTCCGCGGCCGTCGCGGCCGGCGTTTCGGGCCTCTCCATGATGGCCATGCTCACCACCTTCGGATGTCAGGCTTCGGTGATGCACCGCGCTTGCCACGTCACTCACCGTGGCGCGGCGGCCGGGTCGGCGTCAACAGTCGTGCTCGACGGCGCTGCCGCTCGTGCGGTCCTGCCGTCCGCAATCCGCTTGTCCGCCCGCGGGGCACGGCCTACGTTGCCGGTGTGGATCTCTTCTCAAGCTCCTGGACGGCGTTGCGCGCGGCGGTCGCCGAGCTGGCCGACGAGGACTTCGCCCGGCCGTCCGGCTGTACCGGCTGGCTGGTGCGGGACCTGGTGTGCCATCTGGTCATCGACGCGCAGGACGTCCTGATCACCCTCGCCACCCCCGCCGACGGGGAACCGACCCGTGACGCGCTGACCTACTGGGAGGTCTCCGACACGCCGCCGACCGGAGACGACCCGCTCGACGCGCTGACCGTCCGGCTGGCCGCCGCGTACGGGGAACCGCACCTGCTCAAGTTCCACCTGGACGACGTCGGCTCCGCCGCGGGCCGCGCGGCGGAGCTCGCCGACCCCGGTCTCCGGGTCGGCACCCGCGACGAGGTTCTCACCGTGGGCGACTACCTCTCCACGTACGTCATGGAGTGGACGCTGCACCATCTCGACCTGATCGCCCACCTCCCGGACGCCGCGCCGCCGCCCGCGGAGGGGCTCGCCCGGTCCCGCGAGATGCTGGAGCGGATCGCCGGGAGCGCGTTCCCCCCGTCGTTCTCCGACGCGGACGCGCTGCTGGTGGGCACAGGACGGCGGGCGCCGACCGAGGCGGAGCGGGCTGAACTGGGCGATCTGGCCTCGACGGTGCCGGTCTACCTGGGCTGAGCGGGGAGACCGGCCCGCGCAGTGGCACTGCGGTACGTCGTGATGCCCAGCGCGAGCAGCCAGTAGCTGAGGATCGCGCCCAGCGACGCGGTGGTGCCCCAGCCGTTCGCCGCGTAGAAGTCCGCCGGGTCGTTGCCGAAGAACAAGGACGGCACGAAGGCCAGATTGACCCCGGCCAGGACGTAGGCGGAGCGGCCGGTCCAGCGCGGCAGCAGGTTCGTGCGGGAGATGCCGAAGCCCACCACGGTCAGGAACAGAGCCATCAGCACCTTGCCGATCGTCCCGTACAGGACGTAGGTGCCGCTGACCGCGATGGTCGGATCGATCGCACGGTCGGCGGCGATGACCGCGCCGGCCTCCAGCCCGCTGGAGACCAGGGTGACCGCCACGTAGACCAGCCCGACGGCGAACGCCAGCGAACCCACCCAGTCGTAGGCCGGGTTCACCCGCTTGACCAGCTCGCGGAAGGCCGTCACGAACACGATCAGGAACGCCAGCGAGAAGATCGCGAGCAGCAGCCTGCTGAGGACGTTCGCGTCCGGCGGCGGACCGGAGTAGACGAAGTACAGCGGTACCTCGATGATGAGGGCGGCCGCGGCGGCGATGCCGGCGAGGCCCGTCAGGCGCCTGGCGAAGGTCTCGTTCATGGGGGGTCCCCCCGAAGTCCGGTGGCGGATCGCTCGTCGGCCGGTCGCCGACGACACACATGCTGCCGCCCCCGGCACGGCCCGTCCCTGGGCCTGGACACCCGATGCGGGGGTGGCCTTACCGACACCCCCGCGCACTCACGTCCTGAACCGCCCGGCCGGCCCCGCACCACCGCCCCGTACCGCCCCGAGTCCGCCGACCGTGCCTCTTGGCGCTCCCTGCGCACCACCGCCGGGCCGGAAAACACTTGGACGCCGCGGGCACTATCGCGGGACACTTCCGGACTCGACCCGAATCTCCACACATCCGTTGCGGCGATGGCCCCTGCCCGCACCAGCGCGTGGCGGGCGGCCACAGAACGACACAGGGGTGGGATGGAAACGCCTGGAACGCGCAGGGTTCAGCCGGGCAAACGCTCGGTGCTTCTCGCACTTCGTTACTACGGACGGGAGTTGGCCCGGCTGCGCCGGCTGACGGCACCCGCGATGCTGCTCATGGCGCTGGGCAACATCGGAATCAACTACGTCGCGCCGCTGATCGTCGCCAAGCTCGTCGGCGACATCGCCGACGACAGGGACGTCACGGTCGACTCGACACTGCCGTACGTCCTCGGCTTCGCCGGGGTCCTGCTGTTCGCGGAGGCACTGTGGCGCGTCGCCCTGCACTGCCTCAACCGCCTCGACGCCCTGGGCATCGAGCACTTGTACGTGATCGGGATGGACGAGCTGTTCGCCAAGGACGCCGCGTTCTTCCACGACAACTTCGCCGGTTCGCTGACCAAGCGCGTCCTGAGCTTCGCCTCGCGTTTCGAGCAGTTCGTGGACACGCTGACGTTCCAGATCGTGGGCAGCTTCGTGCCGCTGGCGTTCGGGGCGGTGGTGCTGTGGCGCTACGAACCCCTGCTCGTGGTCGGACTGCTGGTGATGATCGCGCTGACCGGGGTACTGGTCGTGCCTCTCATCCGGCGCCGTCAGGCGCTGGTCGACCTGCGTGAGGAGGCGATCGCCCGGGTGTCGGGCCACGTCGCCGACAGCCTGATGAACATGGACACGGTGCGGGCGTTCGCCGCGGAGGAACGCGAGGCCGCCGAGCACCGTTCCCGGGTCGCCACCTCGCGCCGGCTCACGCTGCGGTCGTGGGACTACGGCAACCTCCGCATCGACACGCTGGTGGCGCCGATGTCGGTGCTGACCAACGCGATGGGGCTGTTGCTCGCGGTCACGCTCGCCGGGGGCGGGAACGGCGTGGAGGCGATCGTGGTCGCCTTCACCTACTACAGCAACGCGACCCGGATCATGTTCGAGTTCAACCAGATCTACCGCCGGCTGGAGAGCTCGATGACGGAGGCCGCGCAGTTCACCGAGCTGCTCCTGACGCCTCCCACCGTGCTCGACCCGCCGTCGCCGGAGCCGCTGCGGCCCCGGTCCGCCGGTATCCGCTTCGAGAAGGTGACCTTCGCGCACCGGGGCGGCAGGCGGCTGTTCGAGGGCCTCGACCTGGACGTGCCGAGCGGGGCGAGGATCGGCCTGGTCGGCCGGTCGGGCGGCGGCAAGACCTCCCTGACCCGGCTGCTGCTGCGGATGACGGACATCGACGGCGGCCGCATCCTCGTCGGCGGTCAGGACATCAGCCGGCTGCGCCAGGCCGACCTGCGCGGCCAGATCGCGTACGTGCCGCAGGACCCGGCGATGTTCCACCGCACCCTGCGGGACAACATCGCGTTCGCCCGGCCGGACGCCACCGAGGCCGAGATCCGCCGCGCGGCCGAGGCGGCCCACGTCACGGAGTTCGCCGACGCGCTGCCGGACGGCTTCGACACCATGGTGGGCGAGCGCGGCATCAAGCTGTCCGGCGGTCAGCGCCAGCGCGTCGCTCTCGCCCGGGCGATCCTGCGCGACGCGCCGATCCTGCTGCTCGACGAGGCGACCAGCGCGCTGGACTCGGAGAGCGAACTCCTCGTGCAGGAGGCGCTGTGGCGGCTCATGGACGGGCGGACCGCGCTGGTCGTGGCGCACCGGCTGAGCACGGTCGCCTCCATGGACCAGCTCGTCGTCCTCGACCGCGGACGGATCGTCGAGCAGGGCACGCACCAGGAGTTGCTCGCGATCGACGGCGCCTACGCGAAGCTGTGGCAGCACCAGTCGGGCGGGTTCCTCGACGACACGACGGGGCGGGCCGAGGTGCTCTGAACGACGGCGCGGGCCGGAGGCCGTCTCCTCGCCCCTGAGGAGACGGCCCCGGGACCCGGTGCGATGCGACGCCCTGGTCAGTGGCCGTAGGGCGGCTCGAAGCAACCGGTCTCCAGGTACGGCCCGTTGGTCCGTACGTCGAAGTTCGACTTCTGCAGGAACGCCGTGACGCAGGCGTCGCGGTGCACGCGCAGCGCCACCCGTGTCCCCTCGGGCGTCACGTAACCGTCGTCCTTCCAGCGCGAGGGCATCTCGCTGACGGTGAGCGTCCCGCCGAGCAGCTTTCCGTCCTTCGTGACGCGCTCCTCCTCGTATCCGAGCCGCAGCAGGGCCGCCCGCACCGTCGCGGGGTCCCACTTCCGCTGCTCCCACAGCCGCTCGAGCACCGGCCTGATGCGGCCGGCCTCCCGCTCGGCGTCCTTCGCGTGGGCGGGGGACATCTCGCGCGAGCGGCGGTACGCGTTGTTCTCGTTGTCGTGCGGGGCCCCGTCACCGGCCCCCGGCTCCACGTACGGCGAGGCGGCGCCCTCGGACGCGCCGGGAGTGGCGGCCCGGGCCGTCGAGCCCGAGGCGTGCAGGTCACCGCATGCGGAGAGCGCGGCGACGAGAACCAGGGCGACAGCGGCAAGTGGGCCACGGCCGACGGGCGTTGAGGTGGACATGGAGGGACCTTCTCATGGCGGCCGGCCGTGCGAATCGGTAGGTGCGCGGGGGTGACTGAGTACGCGTACTCACTGCCGGGAGCGCAGCCGTGCCAGGCGCCGGACGGAAAACATCTCGCAAGATGTGTTAACACTGTCGCTGCAACCCCCGGATCCAGCCAGTCGAGGACAAGGGCGGCAGCGCCATGACGATCGACGTGTCCGTGGAGCGCGTGATCCCGCTCCCGCCCGAACAGGTGGCCGAGTACGCCATGGACTGGCGCCCTGACGCCGAGTGGACGCAGGGCATCCGCACCGCGGAGCTGACCCGGGAGGCGGACGCGGGCGGGTTCGGAGTGGACGCCGAGATCACCCGGACGGCCTTCTTCCTCGGCCGGCGCATCGACTACGTCCTGCGGGTGGCCGCGTACGAACCGCCCCACCTGCTGGACATGATCTCCGTGGCCGGCCCGATGCCCATGCACGTCACGTACGCCTTCGAGCCGGACGCCCGGGGCACGTGCGCCCGCATTCGCGTCCGGGGCGGCGGAGGCGGCTTCTACCGGCTGGCCTCGCCGCTCCTGGCCCGCCAGGTGCGCTCCTCCCTCCGCAAGGACCTGCGCGACCTCGAACAGCGGCTCATCGCGCGGTAGAGGTATCCACCCGGCTACGTCCTGCGCCGCGTCCCCGCCCGCCGATGCCGCGCTTCGGCGGCCTGCGACAGGCCGGACCGTCGCACGAGGGGGACCCCGCCAGGAGGCCCCGCCCCGCCTTCAATGGGTCGTGCGGCCGTGGGTCATGCGGCCGTGGGTCATGCGGCGATGGGCCGTGCGACCGGGCTCAGAAACGGTCCGGTGCACGCTCCGGGAGCGGAGATCCTGGCAGCACGTCCTGCTTCTGGTTCTTCCGTGCCTCCGCGTTCGAGTCGGCCGTCGCCTCACAGGTCACGTCCTTCCCCGGCAGCCTGCCGGTGAGCAGGTAGGTCGTGACCGTGCCGTCCGTGCATGCGTTGCCGCTCGGATAGACGCCATGGCCCTCGCCGCCGAGGACGGTGACCATCTTCGAGCCCTTCAGGTCGGCGTGCAGGGCCTGACCGCTGGGCAGCGGGGTCTGCGAGTCCCACTCGTTCTGGACGACCAGGGAGCCGACCTTGTTGTTCACCTTGGTGGCCCGTTCCACGGACCTGTCCCAGAACGCACAGGGCTTGATGCTGGAGGCGAAGTCACCGTAGAGCGGGTAACGGCCCTTGTCCTCGATGGCGTCCCGCCGGTAGCTCTCGGGATCGCGGGACCAGGCGGCCGAGTTGTCGCCGCAGACCACGGCCCAGAAGCTCGCCGTCATGTTGTCGGCCGGCACCTCGGCGGCATCGGCGGCGCGTGATGTCCCGGTCCGCCCGGGCCCAGTGAACGCCGCGAGCTTCTCCGCGGAGGCGGGCCGGCCGGTCGCGGCCTTCATCAGTTCCACGACCACCTCGGTGGCGTACTCCGGGCTGAAGACCGCCCTGCGCATACCGCTGCGGATGTCATCACCGGTGGTCGGCTGCCCGTCTACCTCGATGGGCTTCTCGTCGGCCTGCGCGACCAGGTCCCAGAACGTCCGGTCGACCTCCTTCGGGGTGCCGCCGAGGCCGTACTTCTCCGAACGGTCGGCGGCCCACTCGGTCCACCGGTCGAACGCGGGTTCGGCGCCCTCCGCCCACCACTGGATCATCCCTCGCCAGGCGCGCGCCGGATCGACCGCGCTGTCCAGCACGAACCGGTCTGCCCGCCCCGGGAAGAGCTGGGTGTAAACGGCGCCCAGGTAGGTGCCGTACGAGTAGCCCAGGTACGAGATCTTCTTCTCACCGAGGATCGCCCGGAGCAGGTCCATGTCGCGCGCGGTGTTGCGCGTGGTGATGTGCGCGAGCGTGTCGCCCGCCTTGTCCCGGCACTTGTCCGCGACGACGCGTGCCCAGGAGACGTCCTTGGCGAACGTCTCCTCCTTGTACGGCCGCAGCCAGTTCTCCTCCTCCGGCTCCAGGTCGCAGGAGACCGGGTTGCTCCGTCCCACACCGCGTGGGTCGAAGCCGATCAGGTCGTACTTCCGCCGTGCGGACTCGGGGAGCAGCTCCTGCAGGTCGAGCGGCATGTAGAGCCCCTGTCCCCCGGGGCCGCCGGGGTTGGAGAACAGGACACCGTGCCGCTTGCCGGGCGCGGTGCTCCTGATCCGGGATATGGCCAACTCGATCCGCTTGCCCCCGGGAACCCGGTAGTCCAGCGGGGCCTTGATCGTGGCGCACTGGAACTCCGCCGGGGAGTCGGCTTCGCACCGCTTCCACCGCGGCTTCTGCTTCACGTACCGGTCCAGCGCGCCGCCTTCGGCAGCGGATAAGGAGGCGGTCGACGGGGTGGCGGGAGCGGCGGTGGCCGTCGAGGTGGCCAATACGGGAGCCAGCGTCGCCGTGACACTCACGGCCAACAGGGGCGCGAGACGTCGTCTGCGCACGATTCGATCCTTCCGGTCGCGTGTTCGGACAGGAAGGATCTTTCAGGAACCGGGCGCGCATGCGGATCCCTCGCCGGGCTGTACCTCCTCTCCACCCTTGGAATGACACAACAGTGGTGTGTGGTACCCGAGTTGTAGGGCCGTGTCAGAGCTGATGGGCGCGGGTGCCGCGCAGCCGGCCCCGGGTGTCCAGCAGCAGTCGGGCGTACTCGGGCAACCGGTCGAGCGGAACGGCGTCGTGGTCCTGCACCAGAATCGTGAGGTCGGCGTCCTTGGCGGCGGCCAGTGCGTCGACGGACCGCTGCACCGGTTCGCCGTCCGGCGACCAGGCGTCCACGAACGGGTCGTGATACGTGACGTCGGTGCCGCTCTGCCGCATCAGCCGGACGATCGCGGCGGCCGGGGTGGCCCGCAGATCCGTGCTGTTGCGCTTGTAGGTCACTCCGACGAGCAGCACCCGCGCCTCCCCCAGGGCGGTTCCCCGCTCCTTCAGCAAGTGCTCGGCACGCCGCACGACATGCGCCGGCATCCCGGCATTGACCTCCTGCGAGAGCTCGACCAGCCGCAGCGGGGTCCCGCCGGTGCGCGCCCAGTGCGTGAGATAGACGGGATCGACCGGGATGCAGTGCCCACCCACCCCCGGTCCCGGCCGGAACTCCTGGAAACCGAATGGTTTCGTACGCGCGCAGTCCAGAGCCTCCCACACATCGACTCCCAGCGCCCGGGCGGCGACGGCGAGTTCGTTGACCAGGGCGATGTTCACGTTGCGGTAGGTGTTCTCCAGGAGTTTCGCCAGTTCGGCCTCGCGTGCGGAGCCTGCCTCCACGACTCGGTCGCACAAGCGCCGGAAGAAGTCGGCCGCGACCGTCGTGCACCTTCGGGTGCAGCCACCCACGACGCGCGGGGTGTTGCGCACACCGAAGGTCTGGTTGCCCGGGTCGATGCGCTCGGGTGAGAAGGCGAGGGAGAAGTCCGTTCCGGCACTGAGTCCGGAGGCCTGCTCCACGATGTCACGGACGACGTCGTCCGTGGTGCCCGGGAAGGACGTGGACTCCAGGACGACGAGGGTGCCGGGTTTCAGACGGTCCCCGAGAGCGGAGGCGGCGCGCCGCACATGGGAGAGATCGGGTCCGCCCGTGTCGTCCAGTGGTGTGGGCACGCAGATCACGGCGACCGAGGCCTCCGCCAGCGGACTCTCGTCGACGGAGGCCCGGAAACCGTCGTCCAGCATGGCGGCGAGGTCGGCATCGGTGACGTCGGGGACGTGTGAGCGGCCCGAGTTCAGGGATGCGGTGACGGACGGGTTCTCATCGATCCCTGTGACACGCATACCGGCGCGGCACGCCTCGCGGGCCAGGGGGAGGCCGGTGTATCCGAGTCCGATGACGGCAACGCTGTTCATGTCGCTCCCTGATTGTGGGCGGTCAGCGGCCGGCGGAGGTCGCGCGGGCGGCCAGGAGCGCGAGGGTGCTGCGGCAGATCTTTCCGGTGGGCCCGAGGGGCATCTCCACGACGCGCAGCAGGAGTTCGGGGAGCTTGCGGCGTTCGAGGCCGCGCTGGGACTCCAGGAAGACAGCGAGTTCGCTCAGGTCGGGCACGGGCGCGCCCGGCCTCTCTCGGATGCAGGCGCACAGGCGCTCCCCCAGTTCCGGGTCGGGCACACCGACGCAGGCCACCTCGGCCACGGCGGTATGCGCGGCGAGTTCGCGTTCCACCTCCGCCGGGCTGATGTTGTAGCCGCCTCGCACGACGATCTGCTTGATGCGGCCCAGTACGTGGAGCCTGCCGTGTTCGTCCAGGAACCCGCGGTCACCGGTGCGCACCCAGCCGGTCGCAGTGCGGTACCGGGCGTCCAGGCCGGGGTCGGCGACGTAGCACAGGGGTGTCATGGGGCCTCTGGCGCAGATCTCACCGGGCTGTCCGGCCGGCAGGGGTGCACCGGTGTCGTCGGTGATGCGGATCCGCGCCACGGCCGGGTCGGGACGTCCGGTGCCCGCCTCGGGCCGGAGCCCGGTGGCGGCGGTGTGGCAGTTCACGCCGTCGGACGATCCGTAGACGGTGATGACACGGCGGCCGAACCGGGCGCGGCACGCCTCGGCGGTGGCTTCCGGGAGAGCCGCTCCGCTGGACACGACGGCCTGGAGGCCGGTGAAGTCCTCGCCGGGTGTGGGGGGTTGTTCGGCGATGCGGTGCAGCATCGTGGGCACGCCGAAGACGTGCGTGGGACGGTGCTCGACGATCATGCGGAGGGCCGCGGCCGGGTCGAAGGACGCCTGCACCAGCAGCGTTCCGCCGAGGGCGGCGAGGGTGACGGATGTGCCGCAGGAGCCGAAGGAGGAGGCCAGCGGGACGAGCACGAGGTTGCGCATCGGGCCGTCCCCGGCGTGCAGGGCGCGTACGTAGGCGGCGCGGCCGCCGGCCATCGCGTTGTGGGAGTAGGCGACCATCTTGGGTTCGGCCTCCGAGCCGGAGGAGACCAGAATCCGGGCGGGCGCCTCGGGGTCGACGGGGCGCGGAACGAAGGGCCGCAGCGCCGGCGCCACGAGTGACTGCGCCGTCCGATGGCCTTCCCCGAAGGTGAACACCGTCTCGAGGTGGCGGAGGTGAGCGTGTGTGACCGCGTCGGAGAAATCGGCGACGATGACCGCGCGGGCACGGGCGCGGGCGAGCAGGCTCGCCGGCCCCCGGCTGCCGGGCCCCGGCGGATAGGGCAGTGCCACCGCTCCGATCGCGGCGACCGCGAGTTCCGCGGCCACCGCGTCGCGCCCGTTCGGCATCCGTACGGCGATGATGTCCCGTTCGCCCAGGCCGCGTTCGGCGAGCCGGGCCGCGATGTGCCGTACCCGGGCGTCGAGTTCGGCGTAGTCCACTGTGCCCGCCGAGTCGATGACGGCGGTCCGGCCGGGGTGACGCCGTACGTGCCCGGAGAACAGCGTGTACAGGTCACGGTCGGGGCACCGGCCCGCTTCGGACCAGGCGCGCCGCACCGAGGCCGGCACCAGGTCACGGATCTCGACGCCGGCGTTGGATGTCCATCCGGCCCTCATGAGAACTCCCAGGGTGCGAGGGGTGCCGCGTACTCCCCGACGGTCAGCGCCGGAGCGAACCGTGGGTCGCGGGCCAGGTCCGCGAGGCTGGTGCACACCGGCGTGGCGGCCACGCCCGCTGCCGCCAGCCCGGGCAGCCAGTCGGCGGTGGGCCGCACCCGGGCGCGGGAGGCGATCGCGTCCGCGCCCGCCGAGGCGCCGAGGCCGAGCGCTCGCGCGAGGAGCTCCGGCCGCTCCCGGGCCTGCGGTCCGAGCCAGATGTACCCGTCCCGTGTGCGCAGCGGGCGGTCCAGCGCTTCGGGCCGTCTCCGCCCGCGGGGAACGAGGGCGGCGGCGGAGTACAGGGAGGAGTCCACGCGAACGCCCCTTCCGGTACGACGCCGTGCCAGCAGTGCCGCCAGTACGCCTTGCGCGCAGGTCAGTCCGCCGAGGACGTCGGTGAGCGTCATCAGGGAGGGCGCAGGCGGCTCGTCCGCGGGCCGCACGGCGGCGGCGAGGCCGCTGTGCGCCTGGACCAGGTAGTCGGTCCCCACGGGTGGTTGCGGCCCCAGGGCGTCGCCCCAGCCGGATGCCCACGCGTACACCAGCCCGGGGCGCGCCGTACGCAGGTCCTCGGCGTCCAGCCCGAGCCGGGCCGCCTTGCCCGGCGCCCAGTTGTGCAGGAAGACGTCGGCCTCGGACACGAGTGCGCGGACGGCCCGCCGTCCCGCGTCCGTGGTGAAGTCGATCTCCGCGACGGCTTTGCCGGCGTTGAGGGCGCTGAAGCGGGCCGACGTCGTGCCCGCCGTCGGGGGGATGCCGCGCATCGGGTCACCGCCGGGCGGTTCGATCCGTACGACGTCGGCGCCCAGGAGCCGCAGGACGTGGCCGGCCATGGGCCCCTGGACCCGTCGTGCCGACTCGACGACCCGCAGTCCCGCCAGGGGCGCCGCAGCCCTGCACGCCCTGGCGGTCGTGGTGCCGCCCGGCTCCGGAAACGGTGTAAGGGTCCACGGCGGCGCCACCGTGGGTGGGAGGGGATCTTGCCGTACGGGCAGCACGGTGGCGCCCGACCGGTCCGCCGCCGATCGGACGGTCGTGAACGAGGCTTGCCGCACGGTCGCGGACAGCGCGGGAGGCAGCATGCAGGTGGCGGTGGCGAACCGCTGCTGGAACGACCGCCATCCGCGTCCGGTGTCGGCCCGGTCCGCCCCGAGCAAACGCCAGAAGTCCAGCCATCGCCCGGCGTCGAGGGCTTCGAGTTCGAAGCGCACGCCGTCGGCGGAGACGAAGGAGCAGCCGGCAGGCGCGGGCTCCTCCCCCGAGCCGGCGCGTGACGGCAGGCCCTCCGCCGGGTCGTCGCCGTCCGCGGTCGCCGCCGCGAGGTACTGGGCGAGGGCCAGCAGCGCGGCCTGACCGACCGACGTCCGCACCTGCGTCACGTCGGCGCCGCCGGCCCGCGCGAGGAGTGCCGCGCAGACTCCCTGGGCCGCCAGGAGGCCCGCCACCGTGGAGGCGTAGTCGACGGCGAGCGGGGCCGGGCGTCCGGCCGCCCGGCCGTGGACGTGCATGATCCCGCAGGCCGCCTGGACGGCCCGCTCATCGGCCAAGGGGACGGAGAGCGGGCCCTGCCAGTCGATCTCCCAGCCGACGGTGGCGGTGGCCGGGTCGCCCACCAGGTCGAGGAGGTGTGCCGCGACCCCGACGGCCACCGGCGCCGTGGCCGTGGCCGGGTCTCCGGCGCGCGGCACGCAGAGCGTCATCGGGCGTCCTCCGGTAGCGGCCGCGGGCCGTCGTCCGTCTCGTCCGCCTGCGGGCGCCGGCCGTGTACCGAGTAGACGACGCTGGACGCGGCGCAGAACGACGGGTCCCGCATCAGCGCCCGTACGTCCGTCAGCTGCGCCTCGGTCAGGCCCGCGGCCAGGAGTTCGTCCCGCAGGTGGTACGTGTGGTTGAGCTGCATGCGCAGGCCCGGCGACCCCGGGGTGCGCAGTTCGATGCGGGGTCGCGGGTCGATGTCGACGAGCCCCGCGGCGCGCATGGCGGCCGGCGCGTTCCGGGCCCAGTGGGGGTCTCCGCCACGGGCCCGCAGGACGGCGCACTTGGCGTCGAGGAAGGCCGTGTAGAGCCGCGCGGAGGCCTCGTCCGGGGTGAGCAGAGGCGGTTCGTAGGAGGCGTCGAACTCCTCGATGTGCAGCCACCCTCCGGGCTTGAGGGCGCGCACCAGTTTGCCGAGGACGGCGAGCCGCTCGGGCAGGTGCTGGAGGACGAGACGGGCGACGACGAGGTCGAAAGCCGCCTCGGGGAGCGGATCGCTCACCACGTCGTGCTCGACCGCGGTCAGGCACGGCCCTTCCTGGAGGTGGTGCGGCTTGACGTCGGTGGCCGTGACCTCGCCGGTGGGGGCGACGCGTTCGGCGAGCCACCGGGCCACGCTGCCGCTCCCGGAGCCGACATCCAGGCACCGCCAGCCGGTGGTGACGCCGGTCTCGGCGAGCCGTGCGAAGGTCATGGCGTCGTAGGCCTCGGTGAGGCAGCGGTGCAGTTCGTCGCTGTGCAGGCTGTCGTTGTCGAAGGCGTAGCCCGGGGCCCGGCCCTGGCTGTCGCGCATGTCGTCTCCCCCTTGTCCCGGTGTCAGGTCCACCGGCCGGAGCCGTAGGTGCCGGTACGTCCGGTCAGGCGGTGCAGCAGTTCCCGGCGCCGCACCTTGCCGGTGCCGGTGCGCGGCACCTGGTCCCAGGTGAGGGCGACCGGTTCGCGCAGCGGCGGCAGGTCACGCACCGCTTCCTTCCAGCGGGCCGGGTCCACACGGCCGTCGGCGGTGACCACGACGGGCAGCGGATCCCGGCCGGGCTCTGCGAGGACGACGCACTCCAGGGCGTTCGGCAGCCGGGCCTGAAGGAGGTCCTCGGTGCGCAGGCAGCTGAGCTGCGGGGTGCGGTCCACCTCCCGGTCGAGGAGCTCGAAGCTGCCGTCGCGGTTGCGCGCGCCGATGTCGCCGGTGTTCCACCAGCCACCGTGGCGCTTGGCCGACCAGCGCTCCTCCTCTCCGACGTAGCCCAGGGCACAGGCGGCGGTCCTGGCCAGCACCAGACCCGCCTGCCCCGACGGCAGGGGCCGGAAGGTGTCGGGGTCGACCACCCGCAGCCGTGTCTTGACGGGCACCGGACGTCCGAGGTTCCTGGTTCCGGCCCCGCCCGACGCCCGGCGGACGGATTGCCGGGTGTGGAAGCGGAAGGTCAGCGGTCCCGTCTCGGTCTGCCCCCATCCCTCCAGCCACACGGGCCTCTTGTGCCGGCTCGCGCCGAGGTAGGCACGGACGGTGGGGGGATGCACGGCGTCGTACGTGCTGATGACCATGCGGACGCGCCGGAACGGATTGTCCAGTCCTTCGGTCAGCGGCTGGAAGCGCACGAACGAGGCGGGCAGCGCCTCCAGGACGGTCGGCGGACGGGCGCGCAGCACGGGGTCGGCGAGGTTCGGGTCCTGCGTGGTGATGATCGAGATCGCGGCAGGGCCCATGCACAGCGCGCTCGCCGTCCAGCAGAACGTCCTGCCGTGGGCGAAGGCGCTCGCGTTGGCGAGGACGTCCGTGCGTCGCAGGCCGATCCGCGGCAACCGCACGCTCTCGAACCGCGCCAGCTTCCCGATGATCGTGCGGGTGGAGTGCACCACCAGCTTGGGCACACCGGTGGTGCCCGACGTGTGGTGGATCACCAGCGGCTCGTCGTCGTGGCGGCGGTGCGGCCCGGGAGCGGTGTGTCCGCGTACGTCGTCCATGCCCAGCGTCCCCGGCACGGCGCCGTCCAGCACCAGGGTGGCCCGAGCGGTCGAGGCCAGGTCGGTGCCCTCCTTCCGGCCGCGTTCCAGCACGTGTGCCGTCGTGACGAGCAGGGCGGGGCCGAGCCTGGCCAGCAGCGTGCCCAGCACCTCCCCGGACAGGTGCGCGGACAGCTGCGCGGGGACGGCGCCGACGCGTACGGCGGCGCAGGCCAGCAGGTCGTAGTCCCAGTGGTTGTCCTTGACGATCGCCACCCGGTCGCCGGGACCGGCCCCGGCGGCGGCCAGCCAGCCGGCCGCTTCCCGTACGAGCGTGGCGAGTTGCGGGAGCGTGTGGTGGGTCCGGGCGCCCGCGTCGATGTCGAACGGCCGGTCCAGGTGGACGCGCGTGCCGAGCTGTTGCTCGGCGCACTCGTCGAGCAGGACGCCCATGTCGTGCGGTTTCACGAGACGTTCTCCTCGGTCGGGCGGGAGGCGGGGCGGGTCCGTCCGGCCGACCGCGGGGGCCGCAGCCGGCTGAGGACGCGAGAGGCGGCAAGCGCGCCCGAGCGCACGGCGCCTTCGCTGGCCGGCCGCAGCATCACCCAGTCCCCGGCGTACTCGACCGGCCGTACGGCACGCCCCATGAACGGCCCGCGTCGGCGCAGGGCGTCGGGAGTGGCCTCCGGCAGGCCATGGGTGAAGGCGTGCACGAAGTGGCGCCCGGCGCTCTTCTCCAGGCCGGGGACATACCGGGTGGCCGCCCGCACGAGCCGCTCGGCCGTCTGCCGCTCGGGCGCGGTCAGCAGTTCGGGGATGCTGCGGGCGTCGGCCATCAGGGTCAGCAGTCCCTTGCCGGCGGGCGCCCGGTCCGGGTGTTTGGCGTGGTCCACGATGATCGCGGAGAGCACGTCGTCCTCCGCGTCCGGTGTCAGCAGGACGTACAGGGGCTTGCGGGACGGGGGTGCGAGCGGCCGGTCCAGCAGGCAGCTGACCTTGAGCGTGGGGGTGAAGGTGCAGGCCGACAGGAACGACAACTCGTCGGCGGGGCGTTGACATGCAGGCGCGCCGCGACCGGGGCGGGCACGCAGAGGACCGCCGAGCGCGCCGTGACGCTGTCGTTCCCGACGCGCAGCCGCACGCGGCCTTCCTCGGTGACGACCTCGTGCACCTGACGGCCGGTGACCACGTCGAGTCCCTCGGCCAGTCGCCGCGCGAGCAGGTCCATGCCGTCGCGGTACGTCCGCCAGCCGGTGGCCGGACCCACCTCCTGGAGGAGGCTGAGCATCGGTGCGACGGCGGAGCGCGCCGTGTCCCAGCCGAAGAAGCTTCCGGCGACCGGCTGCAACAGGTAGTCGTGCACGTCCCTGTGGTACCGGCGCGCGAACTCCCTGACCGTCAGGTGTCCGGCCGGGGTCCGTTCGGGGTGGTCGGCGTCGAACTCCCGGCGGTGCGAACCCGTCCAGGCCAGGATCCGGGCGAGATCGAGCCGGGCCCGGGGCGAGAGCCCGGCACCGGTGAGCACCGCGGAGGGGTCCGCGACTCCGGGGTGGGCCCGTCCGCCGCGCCACACACCGACCGACTTGCCGATACGTGGCACGTCTCCGCGGGGCACGCCCAGCCGCGACAGCAGTTCCCAGGTCGCGCGGTAGCCCTGCTCCGAGATCTGTTCGGCACCCTCGTCGATGGTGTATCCGTCGTGCCGGAAGCCGCGCATCCTGCCGCCGACGTGCTCGTGCTGCTCGTAGACCCGTACCTCGAGGCCCGCGCGCCGCAGTTCGTGCGCGGTGGTCAGTCCCGCCATGCCCGCGCCGACCACGGCCACGTCGAGATCAGGGCTCATCCGGTGGCCCCCGCGCCGACGATCAGGTTCGCCGTGATCAGCAGCACGGTGCCGGCGCGGTGTGCGGGGAACCCGAGCTTGCGGGCCCGCATGATGTCCCCCTGGCGGAAGCCGGTGAGGAACTGCCGCACGCGCAGCGCGGTGACGGGCAGCATCAGGAACACGAACCACCACGGGGCGATCCCGGTGGCGGAGGCGACGGCGCCGGTCAGGAACTCCGCCGCGCAGAGCGACCCGATGAAGAGGGCGTTGCCCTTGGGTGACACCAGGCACGCCACGGTGCGACGCCCGACGGCCCGGTCCCCGGGGATGTCGTTGGTGTTGGAGTACACGCCGAACAGCAGCGGTCCGAAACCGAAGAGCACCCCTTGCACCAGCACGAACCCGGAGAAGTGGCCGGCCGCGAGCCCGTACGCGCCCATCACCAGGGCCGCGCCCAGCCCGGCGAGGAAGATCTCCTGGAAGCCGTGGTAGCTGATCTTCAGCCCGTAGGAGTACTGGACGGAGACCACGAACAGGACCACGACCAGCACCACGGTCCAGGTGGGCGGGTGCGGTGCGATCGCGACGGCGGCGGCCCACAGGACGGCGCCGGCAGCGGCGGTGGCCCACGCGAAACCGAGCGCTTCGCGCAGGGTCAGGGTCCCCGCCACCAGCGGCTTGCGCAGCTTGTTGCGCAGCGGGTCGTCCGGACCGTAGTTCGCGGCGTCGCTGCCGTCGCGATATCCGGTCACGTCGTCGAGGGCGACCATCGCCACGACGACGCAGACCGCGCCGAAGAGGAACAGGGTGAGCGTCACGATCGTCGTGGGTCGCAGACCGGAGACGGGCAGCAGCACCGCGGACAGTGCCACGGCGACGCTCGGGTAGTAGTCGTAGACATCGAGTTTGCCCAGCCGGGCATAGCTGCGCAGCTTGCTCTCGGGACGTGCCGTTCCCGACGGGAACGGTCCGGCTTCGGTGCGGGTCGTCATCTGCTCCGCTCCTTCGAGTGTGTTCGGTCAGCGGCTGCCGCTCAGCCCGGCGTAGGCGCAGACCGTGTCCGCGATGTGCTCCACCTGGGCGTCGGTGAGGCGGGGGTGGACCGGGATGGCCAGTTGGCGTCGGGCGGCGCTCTCCGCGTGCGGCCAGCTCCGGTCCGCGGGTGCGAACCGGGTGAAAGCAGCCTGGTGCGGCAGCGGGAGCGGGTAGTAGACGTGGCTCTCGATGCCCCGGTCGGCCAGATACCGCTGCAGTTCGTCCCGCTCCTCGACGAGCAGCGAGTACACGTAGAAGCAGCGGCCGTTGCGGCCTGGCGGAGGGGGCAGCACACCACGCTTGCCGAGCGGCGTGAAGCGTTCGGTGTAGTGGTCGGCGATGCGGGCCCGGCGCTCCAGCAGCTCGGGGAGGCGGGGGAGCCGGTGGAGCTGGAAGGCGGCGAGCACTTCGTCGAACCGGCTGTTGTAGCCGGTGCGCGGGTAGACGAACCGCTCACTCTGCCCGTGGTTGCGCAACGACCTGACCGTACGGGCGAGTTCGGGATCCATGGTGACGACGGCGCCGCCCTCGCCGGCTGTCCCGAAGGTCTTGACCTGGACGAAGGAGAACACTCCGGCCTCGCCCCAGGTCCCGGCGGGGCGGCCGTCGAGGACACCGCCCTGGGCGACCGCCGAGTCCTCGACGAGGCGCACTTCGCGACGCCGGGCGATCTCTCGCATGCGGGGCATGTCAGCCATCACCGAGAACATGTGCGCGGGCATGATCGCCCTGGTCCGGTCGGTGATCGCCCGTTCCACCTCGTCCGGATCGGCCACCATCGTCCACGGGTCGATGTCCGCGAACACCGGTGTCGCCCCCAGCCCTGCCACGGTATTGGCCAGCGGAGCACAGCCGTAGGCCGGCACGACGACCTCGTCGCCGGGTCCGACGCCCATGGCGTGCAGGACGAGGGTCAGCGCGGAGGTGCCGCTGGAGCAGGCCACGGCGTCGGCGGCGCCGAGCGAGTCGCGCAGGGCCTCCTCGAAGCGGGCGGTGTGCTCGCCGAGCAGGAACCTCTGCTCCGGTGCGGTGCCGATGTCGTGGACGAGGTCCATGAACAGCTCTCGGTCGTCCTCGAAGAGGTCCGGAGCAAAGAAGGGAACCGTCACGCCTGCCTCCTCGTCGTGAAGCGGCGGACGAGGTCGCACACCGTGTCGACGTCGTCGAGGCCCATGTCGGGGTAGAGCGGGAGGGCGATGGTGCGCTCACAGGCCCTCTCGGCATGGGGGAAGTCGCCGCGCCGGTACCCCAGATGGGCGAAGCACTCCTGGAGGTGCAGCGGAGCCGGATAGTACGTCTCGGTGCCCACGCCGTGCCCGGCCAGGTACCGGGCCAGTTCGTCGCGCCGCTCGACCTCGACGAGGTAGACGTAGAAGACGGGGTCGGTCCGCGCGGTGCGGGGCACCACGGTGGGCAGCCGGAGGACGCCGGGCGTGCCTGCCAGCCGTTCGGTGTAGGCGGCGACGAGGCGGGCCCTGCGCGCGATGTCCTCGTGCAGCCGGGTCAGTTTGGCGAGGAGGACGGCCGCCTGGATGTCGTCCATCTTGCTGTTGACGCCGTTGACGGCGGTCTCGTTGCTGATGCCCGGGAAGTGGGCCAGGGTCCGGCCGAAGCGCCCGTGGTGGCGCAACGCCGCCGCGGTCTCGGCGAGTTCGGGGTCGTCGGTGAGGATCGCCCCGGCATCGCCGATGGCCCCCAGAGTCTTGGTGGGGAAGAACGAGAGCACGCCACCGGCTCCGAGCAGCCCGGCATGGACGCCGTTCCACCGCATGCCGACGGCCTCGGCGCTGTCCTCCACCACGGTCAGCCGGTGGTGGTGCGCGACGTCGAGCAGCGCGTCCATGTCGGCCATCTGGCAGAACAGGTGGACGGGCATGATCACGCGGGTGCGTGGAGTGACGGCGGCGGCCACGGACTTGGGGTCGATCGTGTAGGTGACGGGGTCGATGTCGGCGAAGACCGGGCGGCCGCCGGCCAGTACGACGGAGGAGGCCGAGGCCACGAACGTGAAGGCGGGGACGACGACTTCGTCGCCGGGCCGCAGGCCGCAGGCGCGCAGCAACAGCACCAGGGCGTCGGTGCCGCTGTTCACGCCGACCGCGTGGCGTGCGCCGGTCCACCGGGCCAGTGCCTCCTCGAACCGGGCGACCTGACGGCCGTGCGAGAACTTGCCGTCGTCGAAGACTTCGGTGAGCCGGGACCGGATCTCCGGCCAGAGCGCTTCGAAGGTCCGGGCCTGGGTGAAGAAGGGCACCTGTACCGAGGGGTCGTCCGCGGTACCGGTCGCCCGGCCGCGCCTGCCGTTCCTCGGTCCGGGGGATGCGCTGGACATGGTTCCTTTCGTGGCGCCGCGGCGGATCGGACGGCCGGCCAGGGGGTCACGCCGGCGCTCCTCGTGGGCCGGGGAGCGCCGGACGCGGGGACCGGTGGTCCGGACGGGTCAGAGCAGGGAGAACTCCAGCTCGCCGGAGTGGTAGCGGTGTACGGCCGCGATCAGCTCGTCGACGGACAGCTGACCGTCGCCGTCGGTGTCGATCAGCTTGAACGCCGTGCTCGCCGTGGTCTCGTTACTGCCGATGGCCACGATCCAGCGCTGGAATTCCTGAGGGCTGACCTGGCCGTCACCATCGGTGTCGCACAGGTCGGCGATCGCACTGATCGTCGGACGCAGCACCTGGTCGAAGCCGTCCTGCCCGCGGTCGAGCACCTCCTCCGCCGCCACGGCCTTGAACTTGTCGAAGTCCAGGGCGCCGTCGCCACCGACCCCCGCCTGCCCCGCGAGGTGATCCCACATGCCGAGGTAGGCGTCGGTGAGAGCCCGGCCCTTCGGAGAATTCTCGCTTTCCCCGAACGAGAGCAGAATGCGCTTTGCCTCGCCTTCCCAGTCACTGCGATCGATGGTGCCGTCGCCGTTCTTGTCCCACATGTCGAAACGGCGACGCAGTCGCTGCTCCGGTACGGAAGTGCTCACGCTTCTTCCTTTCGTTTTCCTTTTCGGGACGTGCGCTTCAGATACTTACCTGAAGCAGCCTCTCCAACCCACTCTTAAGAGTGAGAAGAAAAGCGGTATTCATATGCCGGCACCACTACTTCGCCGACACAGAAAAATGACCATTCCCGCCACGACGATCGGGGCGACCTGGGAGATGAGTTGCCCGACGACGTCCACGGTCTCGAAGCGCCCGAGATGCGTCACGTGGAACACCAGGTGCGGAACCGTGAAGGCGAGGCACCCGAAGGCCGCCGCCCGCACCAGAGACCGCTCGGGACGAACAGCGGCCCACAGCAGGACCGTCGTCAGACCGAGTGACAGAGCACCGAGGTCACGCACGAGGTGTTCGTTGTACGGGGGGAATTTGGTCAGCCACGCGAAAGCCGGGAGAGGAAACGCGTCGTGGAACGATCGGGGCGCGAACAGAGCCCATGCGCCGGGCACCCCCTGCCCCAGGGACAGCAGCACCAGTGCGGCGCGCATCAGGAGGCCCCCGGTTTCCGGCGCCGGCCCCGCGGACACGCCCCGTCGGCCGGTTCCACGGGCCTCGGCGGACCTGAGCCCGTCCTTGGCGCCCGCGGGGCTCATCAGTGTCGGCGAACGGGGGCCCGCTGCGGGCGACCCTCCTTCGCAGCGGGCCCTGCCGTGGGTCCGCGCGTCAGACACCCAGAAGCGGGGCGTCGAGCTCACCCGCGTGGTACTTGCCCACAGCGGCTACGAGTTCGTCGACGGACAGCCGCCCGTTTCCGTCGGTGTCCACCTGGCGGAACGCCGCGTCCGCGTCGATCTGGTCACCGCCGATGGCCCCGAGCCACTTCCGGAACTCCTGTGGATCGACCTGCCCGTCGCCGTCGATGTCGCACAGGTCGACCATCGCGCGGATGCTGGGCCGGAGCACGGTGCTGAAGCCGACGGCTCCCTTGCTCAGCATCTGGGCGTCGGCGATCTCGACGAACTGCTCGACCGTCAGGGCCTCACCGGCGTCGACGCCGGCCTGCTCCATCATGTAGTCCCACATCTTCGGGTACGCATCCAGCAGCGCCTGCGCCTTGGGGGAGTTCTCCTGCTCGCCGAAGGCCTCGACGATGCGCCGGGCCTCCGCCTCCAGGTCGCCGCGCTCGATACGCCCGTCCCCGTCGGTGTCGTACAGCGCGAAGCGCTGCCGGAGCCGCTCGGCCTGGGCAGTCTTGTCGGACATCTGACTCCTCGTCGTCGAAAAGCTGCGGAGAGATCCGCCTGTCTCGCACCCCGAAAAAGCGGGAATCCGAAAAAGTGACTTTTCGGATTCCGCAAGGGTGATTCAGCCTCGCTGCTAGATACATGGGTACTCGCAGCCTTCCGGGCCTGTCAACGGAGTGAAGTGCCGCGCAAAGAGCGCAGGAACATTTTTTCTGCTCGTCGGCCACCGGGTCACGGCCGATTGTTTTCGTCCACGGGTTCGGCCTGGAAGCCGGAGTCGCCAGCCTGAGCCGCATCGGTCGGTCCGGCCGGACGCCACAGCCACCTCCGCCGTGAATTTCAGCCATACTCCCCGGGGACTCGAAAATGGCGTCCCCTCACACGGCACGCCACTATCGGATACGATCCGCTGAGGCCGTGACCAATCCTTCTTCGCGCATTCCATGAGGACTGCCACGCGTTTCAGGGACGGAAGGGGTGGGTATGCAGAAGAATTTCGATTCCATTCGCCGGCCTGCACCCGGTGCACTTCACGTCGCATTCGCACGCGAAATCATACCGGTGTGCGAATTCCGGAAAGGCCGCGCGGAAAAAGGGGTCGAGCCTTGCTGTACACGTTGATCGTCGGCCTGGGCCGCTCGGGACTGGGGCTGCATGTGCCGGTGCTGTCGCGCGCCCGCTCCCAAGTCCCCGGCACCTTCGCCGACCACCCCATCGTGGGAGTGGATCCGGGTGACACCGCCCGTGCCGAGCGGCAGGATCTGCTGATCGCCGATTCCCTGCGCCGGGCGCGCGATCTTCTCGACCCGGCGCGGACCGTCGTTCATCTGTGCACTCCCCCGCCGTGCGCGCCGAGGTGCTCCGCGAGGTGGCCGCGCTCGGGTTCTCGCGGATCCTCATGGAGAAGCCGCTGGCCGGTGACCTGGAGACGCTGCGGCGCGTCCTGCGGCTCGCGCGGGAACAGGAGCTGCGCCTGGCCGTGGTGGCGCCCTGGCTGCACAGCACGCTGACCCGGCGTCTCGTCCAGCTGGTGGGCAGCCGGAGGCTCGGCGCCGTTCGTTCCGTGTCCGTCACCCAGCACAAGCCCCGGTTCCGGCGCACCCTGAGCACCGGCAGTCACACCTCCGCCTTCGACGTGGAGGCGCCGCACGCGGTGGGTCTCCTCCTGCGCCTGCTGGGCGACGCGCAGTTGAGCGGCGCGCGCTGCGCCGACCTGCGGGTGGGAACGACGACGGTGCCCAACATGGGCGGTGCACACCTCGAACTGCTGCACACGGGCGGGATCCGCAGCGCGGTGCTGTCCGACCTGTCCGCCCCGGTGCGTCAGCGGCGGATCGTCCTCGGCATGGCGGACGGAAGCGTCGTCGGGCACTACGCGGTCGGCCAGGACGACGACTTCGCACAGTTGGAGATCACACGTGACGGCCACACCACCCGCGAGGTCTTCCGCGACGACTCCCTCACGGCATGTCTGACCCACGCCTATCGCGGCTACGCCGAGGGCGGCGACGGAGCCGGTGCCGGTGACCTTGGCCTGCACGTGCGGACGGTCGAGCTGCTCGACGAGGCCAAACGGCTGGCGGACCTGTCTCCCGCCGGCGGCACGCACCCCCACAAGGAGGCACTGTCGTATGGACGTTGACCTTTCCGGAGCGGGCGCTGAGGACTCCCGGTGCGGCGCGACCGAGAACGCCCCGAGCGGGCGGACGGCTCCCGGTATCCGGTTCGCGGGCATCGGGGACGAGGCCGCGGCGGATCTCACCGGGCAACTGGACGCACTGCGCCGGCTCGGCTGGACGGCGATCGAGTTGCGCACCGTCGACGGCGTCGCGGTCGCCGACCTCGACGACCGTGCCTTCGCCGGCCTGGCCGACCGGATCGCGGCAGCCGGTCTCGACGTCGTCTGCGTCGATTCCCGGATCGCCGACTGGAGCCGCCCGATCACCGGGCGCTTCGAGGACGATGTCCGGGAGCTGCGGCGACTGGCCCGGCGCTGCGCCACCCTGGGCACCCGGTTCGTCCGGGTGATGTCCTACCCCAACAACGGCCTGGACGAAGAGGAGTGGGGCAGGCGGGCGCTGGACCGGATGGCCCGGTTGGTCCGGCTGGCCGAGCAGGAGGGCCTGGTGCTGCTGCACGAGAACTGCAGTGGTTGGGCCGGCACCCGGGCCGACCGGATGCGGGAGCTCCTCGACCGCGCCGGCGGTCCCGCGCTGCGGCTGCTGTTCGACACCGGCAACGGAGTGCCGTACGGCTACGACGCCCGCGCGCTGCTGGACGAGATCATCGACCACGTCGCCCACGTGCACGTCAAGGACGCGCGGACCGGGCCGGACGGTCAGGTCACGTACACACTGCCGGGCGCCGGGGAGTCCGCTGTGCGCTCCTGCCTCAGGGCCCTGGCCGACCACGGTTACACCGGGGCCTGGTCCATCGAACCGCACACCCGTCTGCAACCGCACCAGGGCCAGGACACCACCGCCGCCGACGGCGTGGCGGAGTTCGTCCGCTACGGGCGGTGCCTGGCGCGGCTCGTGCGGCAGGAATTCCTCTCCGACCGGGTTCCCGCCGGTGGGGGTCGGCATGGTTGACGTTCCGGCCCGGCCTGCTCCCCCGGCCGGATCCGCCGCCCACTCGCCCCCCGCGGCGCTGTCGCCGCCCGCCCGGCTGACACCAGCCGATCACGACCTGCTGCTCGATCTGCTCGGCACTCCCACGGCCGGACCCCTGGAGACCGGCACCGATGGTCCCCCCGTGCGCCTGTGGGAGGCCGGCCGGGCCTTTGCGGCCGCCGCCGCGACCCTCGGTCTGAAGGTGCTGCGCCACGCCCCGCCGGATCCTGCGGTGCTGCGCAGGGACGACGTGCCGCTCACGGTCCGGGAGGCGGCGCGCGACGAGACGTTCCTGGCCTCGCAGCCCAGTCTGGTGCTGCGCCTCGGCCCCGAACTCCCGCGGCAGGACACGGTGATGTTCAACGTCCACCTGGACACGGTGGCCGGCTGGTGGCCGGCCGGCTTCGACGGCCGGCGTTTCACCGGCCGTGGAGCGGTCGACGCCAAGGGCCCCGCCGTCGCCCTGCTCGCCGGGATCCGGGCCGCTCGCGCCGCCGAGCCGGCCCTGGGCAGCCGGGTCGGTGTGCTCGTCCAGGCAGTGGCCGGGGAAGAAGGCGGTGCCATGGGCACGTTCGGCACCAGGCCGCTGGTGGAGGACGGGTTCACCGGCGGGCTGAACCTGTTCTGCGAACCCACCGGGCACCGCTTCCTGCCCCGTTCGACGGCCTCCATGACGGCCCTGGTCCGCGTCGCGGGCGAGGACGCCGTGGACGACCGCCCCGAAGCCGGTCACAACGCGACCGTGCTGCTCGGGCACATCGGCCACTACCTCGCCCGGGCCCTGCCGCCGCGGATCGGCGACGGCAGGGTGTGCGTGGCCGGCCTGCACACCGGCGAACGGCACAACCGGGTCTACGGCACCGGCCGCCTGCTGCTCAACCTCTCCTACGGATCCCGGCCGGCCGGCCGGGCCGCCGAGGCCGCGCTGGAGCAGGCCCTGCGCGAAGCACTCGCCGACTTCACCTGCGGGGCCACCGGCACCCCTGACCTGGCCAGGACGGCCTCCGACGCGACACGGATCACCTCCCTGCACTGGTACAAACGCGGCCTGCCCGCGCTGGACGGCCGAGGCCGCGCGCCGTGGGCCGAGGAACTGCTGGAACGACACGCGGGCCTGACGCGCTGGCCCGACGAGGAACCGGCCTTCACCTGCGACGCGATCTGGATGGCGGACGTACCCGACAGCTACACGGCGGTCTTCGGCCCCGGCGGCCTGGACACCAACCACGCGCACGCCCCCGGTGAGTACGTCGACCTGGACGCCCTGGACCGCTACGCCGACGAGATCGCCCGCGTTCTCATCGCCAGGGTCCGCCACGGGCCGCCCGGCGAAGGCGCCGACGAACCATCCGACGCTCACTCAGCTGCCGTGCCCGGCGCGGCCGCGGACAGGATCTCTCCTCGATGACCTCTACCGTTTCCCCCATCTCCACAGCCTCCGCGGACGCGACCGCCCAGGCTGCCGCGCAGCCCCGTTCCGGACCGTGCGCCGTCCCGCCCCAGGCCCCCGGCACCACCGGCGACGCCGCCGTCCGGGTGCCTTACCCGGGCCTCCTCGCGTTCGTGACACAGGTCTTCCGAGCCAGGGGACTGCCCGAGGACCGCGCGGGGACCGCCGCCGACGCGCTGTGCCACGGCGACCTGACGGGCTTCACCAGCCACGGCATCACCAACCTCACCCGGCTGTATCTGCCCCTGCTCGACTCGGGCCGCTGCGACCCGCGCGCGGAGCCGCGCATCGTCACCGACCGCGGTGCCTCGGTGCTCCTCGACGCCCGCCGGGCGCTCGGTCTGTGGGCCGCCACCGAGGCGATGGACCTGGCGGTCGAGCGCGCCCGCCGGTACGGGGTCGGCATGGTCTCGGTGCGGGGAGCCACCCACTTCGGCTGCGCGGGCCACCACGCCCTGCGCGCGGTCCGGCACCACATGGTGGGCCTGGTCACCGCCAACTGCGGCCGGCAGCGGATCGTCCGTCCGGTCGGCGGACGCTCCCCCATGCTGGGCACGAACCCGCTCGCGCTGGCCGCCCCGGCCGGCGACCGGCCGCCGTTCGTCCTGGACATGGCCACCACGGTCGCCCCCACCGGGAGGGTCCGGGCCGCCGCACGCGCCGGGCAGAGCGTGCCCGCGGGCTGGCTCCAGGACGACGACGGCGGGCCGGTGACCGATCCGGCCGCCTTCGACCGCGGCCAGGCGCACCTGCGCTGGCTCGGCGGTGACCCGGACACCGGCGGCTACAAGGGCTTCGGGCTCGGTCTGCTGGTCGAGGTACTGTCCGCACTCGTCCCCGGTGCCGGGATCGGGCCGCGGGAGGAGGCGGCGGAGCCGGCCGGCCCGGACGACGACATCGGCTGTTTCCTGCTGGCCGTCGCCCCCGGGCGCCTCAGGCCCGAGGCCGAGTTCCGCAGCGACGCGGCCGCCCTCTTCGGCGCCCTCCTCGGCTGCCCGCCGGTCCGGGCGGACGAACCGGTGAGCTATCCCGGCTGGCCGGAGGACGCCCGCTCGCGCGAACGGCGCGCTCACGGCGTCCCGCTGGAGCCGGCCCTGCACCGGGAGATGCTCGATCTGGCCCGGAACAGCGGTCTCGGCTTCCCGGAACCCGTCCCGCCCACAGAGGCGGGGAGCCCGGCATGACACTCCCCCGCATCGGTCTCATCGGCCTCGGTGTCATCTCCCGCTTCTACCTGGCCGCGTTCGAAAGCGCCGCGTGCGCGCGGCTGGTGGCGGTCTGCGACCCCGACGAGAGCCGGCTCGCCGCCGCACCGGCGCACGTGCCGCGCTTCCGCGACCACCGCGAGCTGCTGCGGGCCGCGGACCTGGACGCCGTGGTGGTCAACGTGCCCAACGACCTGCACTATCCGGTGTGCAGGGACGCGCTGGCAGCCGGACGCGCGGTGTGCGTGGAGAAGCCGCTCGCCACGCATGCGTACGACGGCCGCCAACTCGCGCGACTCTCCCGGCAGAACGGCACCGTGCTGTTCACCTCCTTCCACCGCCGTTACAACAGGGAGGTCGACGCGCTCCGCCGGCGCATCGCCTCCGGCGCCCCGATCGTGTCGCTGACGGTGCGCTACGAGGAGACGATCGAGGAACACGCGGGTAGGGACCGCTGGTATCTCGACCCGGAGCGCTGCGGGGGCGGCTGCGTCGCCGACAACGGGCCCAACGCGTTCGATCTGGTTCGCCTGTTCCTCGGAGACGTACGGGTGACCGAGGCCACCGTGCACCGCGACGCGCGCGGCGTCGACCGGCAGGCGCGAGTGTTGCTGACCGCCCCGTCCGGCGCGGCGGCCCGGGTGGTGCTCGACTGGTCCCGGCCCGGCGAACGCAAGACGGTCGAGGTGCGGCTCGCCGACGGGACCGTCGACCAGGCCGACATGCTCGCGGGCCATCCGGAGTTCAAAGGGTCCCTCTGGCACGAATACGTGGGCGTACTACGTGACTTCACCGACGTCCTGTCCGGCCGCCGCCCGAACTGCCCCGACGGTCTGGCCGCCCTGGAGCTGGTGGCCGCCACGTACGCCTGCGAAGGCCCCGCTCGCCCCCACCCCCGACAGGAGGTACGCCACCCGTGACACCCGGAGAGGACGGTGCCAAGCGCGCCGTGTACGGACGGCTGGTGAAGGTCCTCATCCACCGGCGTGACGACCGGGGGATGACCCTGGAGGGGTTCGCGAGCCGGTGTGTCCGACATGGGGAGGTGCACGAGCTGGTGACCACGGACCACACAAAGACCGCCGCCGGCGCCCGCATCGACCGGGTCGGATTCCTGGGCTTCGTCGAGATCGGCTGCGCCGGCGTCATCGACCGGGGCGACGAGGTCTGGGCCGGCGGGAGATTGGTGGGAACGGTCCTGGGATTCGACGCCTGCCATTTCCCGAACCACTACAACATCCTCATCACGGCGCCCGAACGGCTCACCGGCCCGCAGCTCGGCCTCGCCCCCGAAGCCGAGGTCAGGTTCGGGCCGCGGCCGCACCGACCGACGCCATGACGGCCGCACCGTCAAAGCTGGGAACCGCATCGGCGCCGGCACGCGACTGGTACCGAGCCCTCGTCAGGGATCGAGTCGTGCTGCGGCAACAGTGAGTTCATGGAGCTGGGACGTCTTCGCCTCCATTGGCTTGTTCGGCGGCGGTGATGCGCGCGATCACATGGCGCAGGAATCCGGCCGCGGTGCCGCCGTCGCAGACGCGGTGGTCGAAGGTCAGAGACAGGTGAGCGACCTTGCGTACCTCCACGCGGCCGTCCACGGCCCAGGGACGGTCGACGAGGCGGCCGAAGCCGAGCATCGCCGTCTGGGGGTGGTTGAGGATCGGGGTGGCACCGTCGACCCCGAGGGGGCCGTAGTTGTTGAGGGTGAAGGTGCCGCCGGTGAGGTGGCCGGCGGGGACCGCGTCCCGCCGGGCGCAGTCGGTGAGGCGGCGCAGTTCGGCGGCGAGAGCGTGGAGCGGCAGCCGGTCGGCGTCCCGTACGACGGGAACGACCAGGCCTTGACCGGTCTGAGCGGCGAAGCCGAGGTGCACGTGGGGCAGCCGGACGATCTCCGCCCGGCCGGTGTCCACCCGGGCGTTCAGTTCGGGGAAGGCGGCGAGCCCGGAGAGGCATGCGCGGGCCAGCAGGGGAAGCAGACCCGTGCCATGGGTGTCACGGGCGGCGAGCAGGCCCGTGGCATCCGCGTCCGCCCAGATGGTGACGGCGGGTGTGTCGCGGTGGGCGCGGTGGAACTTCTCGGCGGCTGCGTCGAGGGGGATGCGTATGCCTGGCTGATGAGAGGTGCCGAGCTCACCGTTCTCCGAGGGGCCGGCCTCGTTCGCCACGTGGCCGCTGCGCGCTCCGGTTCCGTACCCCGTGAGCACCGCCCCCGACCCGGTCCCGGGAGATGTGCCCGCACCCGAGCCTGCCTCCGGAGACGAGTCGGCACTCGCCCCGCCCTCCCCGGAAGCCTGCGCCACCGACATCAGTCGCGCCCCGACCTTGACGATCTCTCCGGCGGCGCAGTGCAGGGCGGTCACCGTCCCGGCGAACGGGCTGGGCAGCGTGACGACGGACTTGGCCGTCTCGACCTCGGCCACGGTCTGGTCGTGGGTGACGTGATCGCCCACGGCGACCGTCCATTCCAGTACCTCGGCCTCCGCCAGCCCTTCACCCAGGTCCGGGAGTCGGAAGGTTCGCACGGTCCGGCCGTCGGTGCCCGCCCCGCCGACGGGTACCGGAAACACCCGCCGTACACCCACGCCCGGCTGTCCGCCGTCGGGCAGCAGTCGCCGCAACCCGTCCAGCACCCGCCCAACGCCCGGCAGATGCGCGCTCTCCAGCAGCGGTGGCGGGTACGGGATGTCGAGGCCCGTGACGCGCAGCACGGGGGCCTCCAGAGCGTCGAAGCAGCGCTCCTGGACCCGTGCGGCGATCTCTGCGCCGACCCCGGCGAAGCTCTGTGCCTCGTGCACGACCAGGCAGCGGCCGGTGCGCCGTACCGACTCGGTGAGGGCGTGGTCGTCGAGCGGGACGAGGGTGCGCAGGTCCAGTACCTCGATGTCCATGCCCTCGGTCGCCGCCTCCCGGGCGGCCTCCAGGGCGACGGCGACCGACGGGCCGTACGCGACGAGCGTGGCGGCGGTGCCGGGGCGGCGGACCGCCGCGGTGCCGAACGGCTCGGTGCGTGACGGTAGCCGGACGTCGTCCTTCGTCCAGTAATGGCGCTTGGGTTCCAGGAAGACCACAGGGTCCGGGTCGTCGATGGCCTCCCGCAGGAGTGAGTACGCGTCGGCCACCGTCGCTGGCGTGACGACCTTCAGGCCCGCCGTGTGCGCGTAGTACGCCTCGCTGGAATCGCTGTGGTGCTCGACTCCGCCGATTCCGCCACCGTAGGGGACGCGTATGACGAGAGGGAGGGCGAGGGCGCCGCGAGTGCGGTTGCGGAGCTTGGCGATGTGGGAGGTGATCTGCTCGAACGCCGGGTAGGCGAACGCGTCGAACTGCATCTCCACGACGGGCCGGAACCCGGCCATCGCCATACCGACCGCGAGACCCGCGATGCCCGCCTCGCAGGCCGGGGTGTCGAAGCAGCGCCGTTCGCCGAAGGTGTCCGCGAGCCCGTCTGTGATCCGGAAGACTCCGCCGAGCCGGCCGACGTCCTCACCGAAGACGACGACCCGTTCGTCCGCGTCGAGCGCGTCCCGCAGGGCGGAGTTCAGGGCCTTCGCCATCGTGGTGGCCGTCGCCATCGTGGTGGCCGCGGCCGCCGCCCGAGTCGTCACCGTCATGTCAGCGTCCTTCCAACTCGGCGCGCAAGGCGGCCCGTTGCTCGGTCAGTTGTGGGGTCGGGGCGCTGAACACATGGTCGAGGAGAGCGAGCGGGTCCAGGGCGGGGTCCTCGGCGAGGCGGGTGCGCAGGCCGGCC
Organism: Streptomyces afghaniensis 772; assembly: GCA_000415505.1. GTDB lineage: Bacteria > Actinomycetota > Actinomycetes > Streptomycetales > Streptomycetaceae > Streptomyces > Streptomyces afghaniensis. The sequence continues at coordinate 11,364 of KE354466.1, read as the reverse complement.
GCGTACTCCTCGGCCTCGGCCGCCGTGGTGGTGATGTCGTCCTCGGTGAGCAGGCCGCGGTCGCGCAGCCGGGCCTCCAGTCGGTCGATCGGGTCGCGCCCTCGCCAGTGCCCGGCCTCCTCGGCCGGACGGTAGCGGGACGGATCGTCGGCGCTGGTGTGCGGACCCATGCGGTAGGTGTGCGCCTCGACCAGCCAGGGGCCGCCGCCCGCCCGCGCGTCCTCGACGGCGGTGGTCAGGACGGCGAGTACGGCCGCCGCGTCATTGCCGTCCACCTGCTCGGAGCGGACGCCGTGGCCGACGCCCTTGTACGCCAGGCTCGGTGCCGCCGTCTGGTCGGCGAGCGGCACGGAGAGGGCGTACCGGTTGTTCTGCACGAGGAAGACCACCGGTGCCCGCAGGACGCCCGCGAGGTTGAGGGCCTCGTGGAAGTCTCCCTCGCTCGTGGCGCCGTCGCCGAGGAGGGCGAGGGCAACCGTGTCCGTGCCCTTGAGGCGCTCGCCGTGGGCGAGGCCGGTGGCGTGGACGGCGTGGGTGGCCAGCGGGGTGCACTGGGGCGCGGTGCGGTGCCGTACCGGGTCGTAGCCGCAGTGGGCGTCGCCGCGCATCAGGGTCAGCGCCTCGACGGGGTCGATGCCACGGCTGATCAGGGCGGTGCAGTCGCGGTACGTGGGGAACAGCCAGTCGGTGTCGCGCAGGGCGAGCGCGGCGCCGACCTGGCAGGCCTCCTGGCCGAGGCTGGACGGGTGGACAGCGAGCCTGCCCTGACGGGCCAGCGCGGTCGCCTGCACGTCGAAGCGGCGCCCGACGACCATCTTCCGGTATGCGGCGAGAAGTTCATCGGGCACGGGCTCCTTGTATTCCCCGGAAGGATTACCGCCCCCGACTTTTCCATTCATTGGGAAAAAGCTGACCGGAACATGGGAAGGTAGCCATGGCGAAGGTGAAGGATCTGCCCGCTCCGTCACGACTTCATGTGTCGACTTCTCGCCCATTTCCCCGCCGTTCCTTCGTCGCGACATGTGCGCCACGGATCGTTGCCCAGGGCTCATGCAAGCTCAACTACCTTCCCGAGAAGGACAGATGAAGCGGAACTGAACACTCCATTGGTATAGACCTAGTCATGTGAATGAGCAGAATGTCAACTGGGCGTTAGGGCAACGGCAATACCCGAGTCGCCTCGAATTCGCAGTGCCCCGGCTGGAATTGACCCCGAAGCCTGGCTCTGCGGAAGGCAATGGAAAATGTCCCGAGTACACCCCCAAGTACGCCCGGGAAATCGGCACTACACGATCGTGTGCTCCTCCTGCGGAGCCCGGTACGAGGACGACGGCCTCATCCTCGACTGCTCCCGCCGGCATGAACCGGCGTTTCTGCGCACCGAGTACGACGGCCCCGCGGAGCACAGCGGCACCGGGCTCTTCCGTCACGCCCGACTGCTGCCCGTGGCGCGGACGTTCCCCGGCGTACCCGGCCCTGTCGTGTACCGCGCGAGGGAGCTCGGCCGACGTCTCGGCCTGACCCGACTGTGGGTCGCGTTCAACGGGTACTGGCCGGAGCGCGGGGCGCAGTTGCCGACGTGCACGTTCAAGGACCTGGAGGCGTACACGGTCCTCGGCCGTCTGCCGGCTGCCCCGCCCGTCCTCGTGATCCCTTCGGCCGGCAACACCGCCGCCGCGTTCGCCTGGGCCGCCACCCGTCACCAGATGCCCTGCCTCATCGTCGTGCCCGCTCCCGCCCTGGACGGCATGCGCTTCGCCGGCCCGCTCGACCCCTGCGTCCGTATCGTCGTCCTCGACGGCGACGCCACCTACAGCGACGCCATCTCCTGCGCCGATCTGCTGGCCCGGCTGCCCGGCCACCAGGCCGAGGGCGGCTCCCGCAACGTCGCCCGCCGCGACGGTCTGGGCACCGTGATGCTCGCCGCTGCCGAGGCGATCGGAGGCCTTCCCCAGACGTACGTCCAGGCCGTCGGCAGCGGTACGGGAGCCATCGGCGCCCATGAGGCGGCACGCCGCATCCGCTCGGGCGACGAGCCTCTGCCGCGTCTGCTGATGTGTCAGAACACGCCCTTCGCCCCGCTGTACGAGGCCTGGCGCTCGGGCGGGCGGGCCCCCGCCGACCGTGAGCACGAGCCGCTGGCCCGCGAACTGACCAATCGCCGCCCTCCGTTCAGCCTCCGGGGCGGTGTGCGCGAGGTGCTGGTCGAGAGCGGCGGGGAGATCCTGTGCGTGGACAACGAAGCCGCTCTCGCCGCCATGGCCCTGTTCGAGGAGATCGAGGGCATAGACATCGAGCCCGGTGCCGGTGTCGCGCTGGCCGCGCTCGCCGACGCCGTAGGGGCCGGGCGCGTCGGCCGCGACGAGCTGATCCTCCTCAACGTCACCGGCGGCGGCCGGGCCCGCCGGGCGGACGACCTCGCGCTCGTTCCCGCCGAGCCCTGGCTGCGCGCCGTCTGGTCCCCCGGGGGCGAGGGCCCGCAGACGGTCGCCGAGCAGGTGGGGCGGCAGCTGTCCACCACCACGTCGGGAGCCGGCCGATGACCGTGCCACGCACACTCACGCCGTCCGCCGCCCAGCGCTCGATGTGGTTCGGCCAGCGGCTCGACGGAGCCGGCGGCGCCTACAACGTCGGCGAGTACACCGAGATCCACGGCCCCGTCGATCCGATGCTGCTCCGCGCGGCCGTACGGCAGGTGGTGGACGCGACCGAGACGCTGCGGTCCCGGTTCGCGTCCGACGACGACGGCGTACGCCTGCTCGTCGACGCCGAGCCCGGTGGGAGCGGTCCCGGCTGGACCATGCCCGTCGTCGACGCCGCCGGAGCCGAGGCCGCGCGGGAGTGGATGGCGGCCGACTTCGCCACGCCCTTCGACCTCGGCCGTGGACCGCTGTTCCGGTACACGCTGCTGCGGCTCGCGGACGACCACTGGATCTGGTACCAGGCCTACCACCACATCGCCGTCGACGGCTTCAGCTGCTCACTGATCGCCCAGCGGGTGGCCGACGCCTACACCGCGCTCGCCGAGAGCACCCCGCACACCCCGCCGCCCGCTCCCCTGGCCCCGCTGGTCGCCGCCGACGGCGCCTACCGCGCGGGCGAACGGCACGAACAGGACCGCGCGTACTGGACGCGTGCCCTCGCCGACCGGCCCGACCCGGTGAGCCTGGCCGGCCGCCCACCGCACGTCGCCGACCGCTTCCTGCGCCGCACCGGCCACCTGCCCGGACCGGCGGGCGACCTCGTGCACTTGGCCGCCGAACGCGCCGGCACCCGCTGGTCGCGGGTCGTCCTCGCGGCGACCGCCGCCTGTCTGCACCGGCTCACCGGCGCCCGGGACGTCGTCCTCGGCCTCGCCGTCACCGGCCGCGAGAGCCACACCGAGCTCACCACCCCCGGCATGGCGTCCAACGTGCTCCCGCTGCGGCTGTCCGTACGCCCCGACACCCCCGCCGTCGACCTCGTGCGGCAGGCCGCCCGCGCCACCCGCGAACTGCTGGCCCACCAGCGCTTCCGGGGCGAGGACCTGCGCCGCGCGCTGGACTGGCCGCAGGACGGGCGCCGCTTCTTCGGCCCGGTCGTCAACATCATGGCCTTCGGGCCCGAGTTGCGTTTCGCAGGGCATCCGACCACCCGCCACAACCTGTCCACGGGGCCGGTCGAGGACCTCGCCGTCAATGTCTACGACCGCTCGGACGGCAAGGGCATCCGGGTCGACCTGGACGCGAGCCCCGAGCACTTCACGGACGCCGGGCTGACCGCCCACCACCAGCGTCTGCTCCGCTTCGTGGAGCGGTTCGCGGCGGCGGCGGTAGGCCCCGGCACGGTGGTGGGCCGGGTGGAGCTGGTGGCGCCCGGAGAGGGGGCCCGGCTCGACGGGCCGGTTCCCGCCACAGGGAGCAGCCGTACCGTCCCCGGCGTCTTCGCGGCGCGCTCGGCCGCCGAACCCGGCGCCACGGCCGTCGTCCACGGCGACCGTGAGACCACCTGCCGTGACGTGAGCGCCCGCGCCAACCGGCTCGCCCACCGCCTGCTCCGGCTCGGAGTCCGCCCCGAGGACCGGGTCGCCGTCCTGATGCGCCGCTCCGACGACCTGATCGTGGCTCTGCTGGCCGTCCTCAAGGCGGGTGGCGCCTACGTCGGTCTCGACCCGCGCGCCCCGGCCGCGCGCACCGCGCGGATCCTCGACGAGACGGGCGCGGAGGTCCTGCTGACCACCGGCGACGCGAGCGACACGGACGGCACGTACGACGGTCTCCGCGTGGTGGGGGCGACCGACCCGTCCCTCGCCGCCGAGCCCGACACCGACCCCGACGTGCCGCTGCACCCGGACCGGCTGGCATACGTCAGCTACACATCCGGTTCCACCGGCACGCCCAAGGGTGTCGCCGTCACCCACCGGGACATCACCGCCCTCGCCGCCGACTCGGCGTTCGGCGGTGGCGCGCACGCACGGGTCCTGGTCCACTCGCCGACCGCGTTCGACGCGTCCACGTACGAGATGTGGGTGCCGCTCCTGGGCGGCGGCACGGCCGTGCTCGCACCGGCGGACGAGGAGGTGAACGCCGCCGCGGTCGCCCGCCTCACCTCACGGCACGGGCTGACGGCGCTGTGGCTGACGGCAGGGCTGTTCCGGCTGGCCGCCGAGGAGGACCCCGGCTGTTTCGCCGGGCTGCGCCAGGTGTGGGCAGGTGGCGAGGCCGTCCCCGCGTCCGCGGTTCGCCAGGTCCTCGCGGCCTGCCCGGGTCTGACGGTCACCAACGGCTACGGCCCGACCGAGACCACCACCTTCGCCACCTGCCGCCCCTGCCCCGACACGGCCTCGGTGCCCGACGCACTGCCCATCGGCCGCCCGCTCGACGGCATGCGCGCCTACGTGCTCGACAGCGCCCTGCGACCGGTCCCACCGGGCACGGTCGGCGAGTTGCACGTGGCCGGGCCCGGTGTCGCCCGCGGCTACCTCGGCCGCCCCGACGCCACCGCCGAACGCTTCACCGCGGACCCGTACGGCCCGCCGGGCAGCCGGATGTACCGCACCGGGGACCGTGTGCGGTTGGCCGAGGACGGCGAGTTGGAGTTCCACGGGCGGACCGACGGCCAGGTCAAGCTGCGCGGGTTCCGTATAGAGCCCGGCGAGATCGAGGCGGCCCTTACCGCGCACCCGGAGGTCGCCCAGGCGGTCGCGCTCGTCCGTGAGGACCGTCCCGGCGACCGCCGTCTGGTCGCGTACGCGGTTCCCGTCGAGGGCACGGCACCGCACCCGGACGCCCTGCGCGCCCACCTCACCGGCCGCCTGCCCGACTACATGGTGCCCTCCGCGGTCGTACGGCTGGACGGACTGCCCCTGACCCCCAACGGCAAGCTGGACCGCGCCGCCCTGCCGGTTCCGTCGGTGCGCAGCGGCAGCCGCGCCCCGCGCACCCCGCGGGAGGAGGCACTGTGCGGCCTCTTCGCAGAGGTCCTGGGCCTGCCCGCCACCGGTCCGGACGACAGCTTCTTCGCCCTCGGCGGCCATTCCCTGCTCGCCCTGCGCCTGATCGGCCGGATCCGCGACACGCTGGGTGCGGACCTGACACTGCGGGACCTGTTCGGGGCGTCCACTCCGGCGGCCCTGGCCGGCCTGATCGGCACGGACACCGTCGTACGGCCCGCCTCCCGGCCGTTCACGCCGGGTACCGTCGTCGACGAGGCTCCGCTGTCGTCCGCGCAACGGCGGCTGTGGTTCCTCGACCGGCTGGAGGGGTCCGGTGCGGCGTACCACATCCCGCTCGCCGTACGGCTGACAGGCGCCGCGCTCGATCCGGACGCTCTGCGCGCCGCCCTGGCCGACGTCGTCACCCGGCACGAGATCCTGCGCACGGTCTACCCGGACGCCGACGGCACACCGCGCCAGCTGCTCCTCGACCCGGCGCGGGCCCGGCCACGGCTGCACGCCGAGAGCGTCACGGAGACCGAACTTCCGGACCGCCTCGCTGAGCTGGCGCGCCACGAGTTCCTGCTCACCGAGGACGCCCCGTTCCGCGCTCACCTCCTGGCCCTGGGTCCCGAGGACCACGTCCTGCTGCTGGTGCTGCACCACATAGCGGCGGACGGCTGGTCCCTGGAGCCCCTCGTCCGTGATCTGGCCACGGCGTACCGGGCGCGGCTGGAGGGACGGGACCCACAGTGGGCGCCGCTTCCGGTGCAGTACGCCGCCTTCGGCGTCCGGCAGTGGGAGCTGCTGGCCGACGACGAGCTGATGGATCGTCAGCTCGCGTACTGGAAGCAGGCCCTGGCCGGACTGCCCGTCGAACTCGCCCTGCCCGCCGATCGCCCCCGCCCCACCCGCGCCACGCACCAGGGCGGCGACATCCCCGTACGGCTGGACGCGGCGCTGCACGGGCGGCTGCGCGAGCTGGCGGGCGAGACCGGCACGACGGTGTTCATGGCCGTACAGGCTGGCCTCGCCGCGCTGCTCACCCGGCTGGGCGCGGGCACCGACATCCCGCTCGGCACACCGGTCGCGGGCCGCGCCGACGAGGTGCTCGATGACCTGATCGGCTGCTTCCTCAACACGCTCGTCCTGCGCACCGACACCTCCGGCGCCCCCACCTTCCGGGACCTCCTCGGCCGGGTCCGGGAGACCGACCTCGCGGCCTACGCCCACCAGGACCTGCCGTTCGAGCAGCTGGTCGAGGCCCTCAACCCGCCGCGCTCGCTCGCCCGGCACCCGCTGTTCCAGGTGATGCTCGCCTTCCGCCCCGGCGGCGCGGAACCCCGGCTCGACCTGCCGGGCCTCACGACCGGCGCGCTGACCGTGGAGACCGGTGCCACCAAGATCGACCTGACGTTCAACCTCGGCGAGCACCGCACCCGCGACGGCTTCCCGGACGGCATCGAGGGCATCCTCCAGTACAGCGCGGACCTCTTCGACCGGCAGACGGCCGAGGAGCTGGCCGCCCGGCTGGAGCGACTGCTGCGGGCCGCCGTGGACGAGCCCGACCGGCCGATCGGCGCGCTCGACATCCTCGGCGAGACCGAACGGCGGCGCCTGCTCGTCGAGTTCAACGACACCGCTCGTGAGGTGCCGGTGACGGCATTCCACCGGATGTTCCAGGCGCGGGCGGCCGAGACGCCGGACGCGGTGGCCGTGACGGATGCCCGTACGAACCTGACCTACGGGCAACTCGACGCGCGTACGGACCGGTTGGCCCGGGCACTGACCTCGCACGGCGCCGGGCCGGGCCGGATCGTCGCCTTCGCGCTGTCACGGTCCGTCGACCTCGCGGTGGCCGTGCTGGCGGTCCTCAAGGCGGGTGCGGCCTATCTGCCGCTCGACCCGGAGCATCCGGCCGAGCGGACCGCGTATCTGCTGTCCGACGCCGAGCCCGTGTGCGTCATCGCCGGGGAGGAGCCGCCCGTCGCCGTGGCGTGCCCGATCGTGAGCCCGGACGCGGACGCCCCCGGCATCGAGCTCACCGAGGCCCGCCCCGCCGATGCGGCCTACCTGATCTACACCTCGGGCACGACGGGCCGCCCCAAGGGTGTCGTCGTCGAGCACCGCAACCTCACCACGTACGTGGCGCGCTGCGCGGAGGCGTATCCGAGCCTGCGCGGTGCCTCGCTGCTGCACGCCACCATGTCGTTCGACGCCACCGTGACGACCCTGCACGGCGCGCTCGCCGTGGGCGGACGAGTGCACATCGCCGCCGTCCACGAGGCGGGCGCGCAGCCGCTGTCCGGCGGCTACACGTTCCTCAAGGCCACACCCAGCCACCTCGCGCTGCTGCCCGCGCTGCCGCACGACATCTCGCCCGCCGAGGAGTTCATGCTGGGCGGCGAGGCCCTGGTCGGGGAGGTGCTGCGTTCCTGGCGCCGGGACCACCCCGGCGTACGGCTGATCAACCACTACGGCCCGACCGAGCTCACCGTCGGTTGCACCGACCACCGCATCGAACCCGGCGACGACCTCCCGTCCGGCCCGGTGCCCATCGGGCGCCCGATGTGGAACACCCGGGCGTACGTCCTCGACGCGTGGCTGAACCCCGTACCGGCCGGTGTCGAAGGCGAGTTGTACGTGGCCGGCGACCAAGTGGCACGGGGTTACCGGAACCGGCCAGGCCTGACCGCGGAGCGGTTCGTCGCCGACCCCTTCGGGCCGCCCGGGGAACGCATGTACCGCACCGGCGACCTGGCCGTACGTCGCGCCGACGGCATGCTGGAGTTGCGCGGGCGGGCCGACGGCCAGCTCAAGATCCGGGGCCTGAGGATCGAGCCCGGCGAGATCGAGGGCGTGCTCACCGCGCACGACCACGTCGAGCAGGCCGCGGTGGCCGTGCGCGAGGACCGGCCGGGCGTACGACGGCTGGTCGGGTACCTCGTGGGGCCGGCCGAGGTGGACGGCGCGGACGTACGGGCGCACGCGGCGCGCCATCTTCCCGACCACATGGTTCCGGAGGCGCTGGTGGTGCTGGACGCACTGCCGATGACGCCCAACGGCAAACTGGACCGGGCCGCGCTGCCGGCCCCCTCCGTCGCCGTGGAGACGGAGAGCCGGTCCCCGCGCACACCGCAGGAGGAGACCCTGCGCGAGCTGTTCGCCGAGGTGCTCGGTCTCGACCGGCACGGTGTGGGCGTCGACGACGGCTTCTTCGACCTCGGCGGAGACAGCATCGCCTCCATCCACCTCGTGAGCCGCGCCCTCGCGGCCGGGCTGCGCCTCACCCCCCGCGATGTGTTCGAGCAGCGCACGGTCTCAGGCCTCGCGGCGGTGGTGGTGACCCGCCGGCCCCGGCACCGGTGGCCGCGGTGCGGGAGCCGCCGTCGGTGAGCTGCCGCTCACTCCGGCGATGCACCGGCTGCGCGAACGCGGCGGTCCCATCAGCTCGTTCAGCCAGTCGGTGCTGCTGGTCACGCCCGCCGGGGCCGACGAGAGCCGCCTCGCGACGGCGCTCCAGACGATCCTGGACCACCATGACGCACTGCGGATGCGCCTGAGCGGCGACTGGGAAGCCCACATTCCGCCGCCCGGCTCCGTCGACGCGCACACCCTTCTGGAACGCGTCACGACCGTCCCGGACTTCGGACAGCTGCCCGAACTGCGGCCGGAGGCGGGCGCACTGGTACGTGCGGTCTGGTACGACGCCGGACCCGACCGTCCCGGACGGCTCCTGCTGACGGTGCACCACCTGGCTGTCGACGCCGTTTCCTGGCACATCCTCCGCACCGACCTGGCCGCCGCCTGGCGCGGGGAGGAACTGCCCCCGGTCGGCACGTCGTTCCGCCACTGGTCGCTGCTGCTGGAACGGCAGGCCCGGGCGCGGACCTCCGAGCTGGACGTCTGGCAGCGGATGTTCCAGGCCCCCGACCCGGTGCTGGGCGCGCGCCGGCCCGACCCGGGGCGGGACGTCATCGGCACGATGCGCCACCTCACGCGCACGCTGCCCGCCGCAGTCGCCGACACCGTCCTCACCACCGTCCCCGCCGCCTTCCACGCCGGCCCCGAGGACGTCCTGCTGGCCGGGCTGGCCCTCGCGTTCACCCGGTGGACGGGCCACCCGGCGCTGCTGCTGGACATCGAGCGGCACGGACGCGAGGAGGTGGCCGAGGGTGTGGACCTCTCCCGGACGGTGGGCTGGTTCACCAGCGTCGTCCCGGCGCGGCTGGACCTCACCGGGCTCGACCCGGACGACTGCGCGCAGGTGCTGCGAAGTGTGAAGGAGCAGTTGCGCGTGGTTCCGGACAACGGCATCGGACACGGTCTGCTCCGGCACCTCGACCCCGCCACCGGTCCGGCACTCGCCGCCCACCCGGCTCCGCAGGTCGGCTTCAACTACCTCGGCCGTACGGCGAGTACGGGGCGTACGGCGGACGGCGACTGGTCACCGGCTCCGGAACCGCTGCCGTACCTGGGCGGCACCGCCCACGACCCCGCCCTCCCCGTCGCCCACGGCCTGGAGATCACCGCCGTGGCCGGCGACGAAGGGCTCCGGGCCACCTGGTCGTGGGCGCCCGGTATCTGGTCCGAGGACGACGTGCGCGCCCTCGCCGACCTGTGGTGCGACGCGCTGACCGCCATGACCGGCGCCACGTCGGCGGGCGGGCACACCCCGTCCGATCTGCCACTGGTGTCGCTGTCCCAAGCAGAGATCGACGAACTCGAAGCCGAGTTCGCGAGCGAGTGGAGGTAACCCACGGTGACTCGGTCCGGAATCGCCGACATCCTGCCCCTGTCGCCGTTGCAGGAGGGGCTCCTCTTCCACGCCCTCTACGACGACGACCAGAGCCCCGACGTGTACGCCGCCCAGCAGATCCTGGAGCTCACGGGCGACGTCGACCCCGCCGCCGTACGAGCCGCCGGGCAGGCCCTCCTCGACCGGCACCCGAACCTGCGGGCGTGCTTCCGCCGCCGGGACGCCGGCCGGCCGCTCCAGATCGTGCCGACGGACGTCGTACTCCCGTGGGCCGAGGCCGATGTGTCGGCACTCGGGGAGAGGGAGCGGGAGGCGGCCTGGCAGCGGCTGCTCGACGAGGAGCGTGCTCGGCGCTTCGACCTCGCCAAGCCCCCGCTGCTGCGTCAGCTGCTCGTCCGCTGGGCCCCGGACCGCTACCGGCTGCTGATCACCAACCACCACATCCTCCTGGACGGCTGGTCCAAGCAGCTGCTCGTCCGGGAGTTCACCGCCCTGTACGGGGGTGAGCATCCGACCGTCCTGCCGCACGTGCCGCCGTACCGCGACTACCTGGCGTGGCTCGCCGGGCAGGACCGTACGGCCGCCGAGGAAGCCTGGCAGGACACCCTGTCAGGGGTGGTCGAGCCCACCTTGCTCGTCCCCGGAGCCCCGGCCACGACCGTCCTGCCGCACGAAGTCGTCGTCGAGCTCTCCGAGAAGCTGACCGCCACCGCCGAGAGGACGGCTCGCTCGCTCGGCGTGACCCTCAACACCCTCGTCCAGGGCGCATGGGGTGTGCTGTTGGGCCGGCTGACCGGCCGCACCGACACCGTGTTCGGCCAGACCGTGACGGTCCGCCCGCCGGAGCTGCGGAACGTGGCCTCGATGGTCGGCTTCTGCATCAACACCGTCCCCACGCGCGTCCGCTGGGACGACGGCGACTCGGTCGCCGATCTGCTCACCGGCATCCAGAGCCGGCAGTCGGGCCTGCTGCCCCATCAATACCTCGGCCTCGCCGACATCCGGCGCGCCACCGGCACGGGCGATCTCTTCGACACCCTGCTGGCGTTCGAGAGCTACCCCGCGCCCGCCGACAAGGGCGCCTCGCGAGTCACCCAGCTCACCGGCCGTGACGCCACCCACTACCCGCTGACCCTCTCCGTACTGCCCGGCCGCAGCCTGGCGGTTCGGCTGTCCTACCGGCCCGACGTCC
>KE354465.1 GCA_000415505.1 Streptomyces afghaniensis 772 | reverse complement strand
GCGGGACAGCACGCGGACACGGCCATGGAGCGACGCGGCCCCGACGAGGTCTCGCTCGACGAGGTGCTCGCCATGGCGGAGGCCAAGACGGGCGCACTGCTGGGGTGCGCCTGTGCGATCGGCGGGCTGTACGGGGGCGCCGGGGACGCGGAGGTGGCGGCGCTGGACGCGTTCGGCCGGGAGGCCGGGCTCGCCTTCCAGCTCATCGACGACGTCATCGGCATATGGGGCGACCCGCGCCGCACCGGCAAGCCCGTCGGCGCGGACCTGGCCGCCCGCAAGAAGTCCTTGCCGGTCATGGCGGCCTTCGCCTCCGGCACGCCGGCGGCCGCGGAACTCGCCGAACTGTACGCACGACCCAGTGAGAAGGAGGACCTCGATCACATCGCGCTGACCGTGGAGCGGGCGGGCGGCCGTGACTGGGCACAGAACCAGGCGGCCGACCGGATGGCCCTGGCGATGCAGCAACTGGCCCGCGCGGTGCCGGACCCGGAGGCGGCGGGCGGTCTGCTGGCCCTCGCCGAGTTCGTGACACGGCGCAGCAGCTGACGGCCGGCGGTGCGGAAATCGGCCGTCTGCGACGGTCGTCGGCAGCGGCCGGCGGTGCGGCAACCGGCCGTCGGCGGCACCTGACCGACCTTCGGGTGACCGAAGGGCAGGACCCCGGAGCGCCGGGGCCGTGCGGCTCCTGACTCCGTACGGCCCCGGGCCTCCGGCCAGGCGGGTCCCGCACTTCCCCACGGTGTGCGGGGCCCGCCCCTCATGGCCGGCGGCGACAGGCGGTTTGGGCAACTGTTCGATGAAATCCCGCCAAGCTCCCGCCCCATTGGCCGGGGCCGTCCCCAACCGCCCTACGATCAACGCCCGTCGGGACGATCGAAGGGGCGGGACATGGGTGTGGCGATCCGGACGGCGGGCGAGGCGGACCGGGAGCTGGTGGTCCGGCTGCTGGACGAGGCGTTCCAGGACGACCCCGTGAGCGGCTGGGTCTTCCCCGGGGCGGAGGACCGTCGTGCCAACCATCCCGGGCTCATGGCCGCATTCACCGACATCGTGCTCGAGGCCGGGCGCATCGACCTCACCGAGGACGGTTCGGCCTGCGCGCTGTGGCTGTCCATGCCGGCCGACGACCATGACGCCGACGCCGAGGACGACAGCCCGGCCCAGGTGCGTCAGGCCGTCGACCCGGACAACGAACGCATCGAGGCGATCGCCCGGCTGACCGCCGCCATCCATCCCTCCGGGCGGGCCCACGAGTACCTGTGGATGATCGGCGTCGCCCCTGGCCGCCAGGGCGAGGGTCTCGGCACGGCGCTCATCGAGTCGGTCCTCGACCGTTGCGACCGTGAGGGACTGCCCGCCTACCTGGAAGCGAGCAGCGCCCGCAGCCGCAAGCTGTACGAGCGCCTCGGCTTCGAGCTCGCCGGCCCGGTGCTCGACCTCCCGGAGGGCGGCCCGACCATGTGGCCGATGTGGCGCGAGCCCCGTACTTCCGAGACCGCGTCCTGACTCCCCGCCGACGCCCGGCCCGACCGGACCCCAGCCTCTCCCGGTCGGTCCGGCCCGCCCGCTCCTACCCCTCCGGCAGCACCGCCGCCACGATCTTCTCCACCAGCCCCTCCGGCACGCTCACCCCGGACAGTACGCCCTCCAGGACGCCCGGCAGGGTCAGATGCTCCAGGAGCAGGCCGAGCATGGCCAGGTACAGCACGGCGACGGACTCGTCGCCGCCGGGCAGGCCGGCCGTGCGGTGGAACTCCATGGCCTCCTCCAGGTCACCCCGCACCGACTTGGTGTAGGAGGCGAGCAGTTCGGGACGCCGGGTGGCCTCGAGGCGCAGTTCCATGAGGGCCAGATAGCCCGTGCGGTCGCGGGTCGCGCGGGCCATGAGGTCGTGCATGAAGGCCGTGACCAGTGAGCGGTCCTTGGGGCGGGTCATCAGCTCGGCGACCACGTCGGGGTCGGGCGCGAGTCGTACGTGCAGCCGGGTGTCGATCTGGCGCAGGAGGTCGGCGCGGTCCGTGAAGTAGTTGGAGGCCGTGCCCACGGGCACGCCGGCCTCCGCGTCCACCGCGCGGAACGTCAGCCCGCGCGCTCCCTCGCGCGCGAGCACCTCGACACCGGCGTCGACGAGCGCGGCCCGGCGCCCGGGATTGCTGACCATGCGGAGTCCCTTCTCCCACTTTCCGCGGTTCGCGGATAATCCCTTGCAACCACTACACCAGGAGTACTACAACTGAAGTCGTTGTACCGGCAGCCTACGAAAAGAGACCGGCTTGCGAAAGCTCACGTACTTCATCGCCTGTTCGATCGACGGCTTCATCGGGGACCCGGACGGCGACGCGACGTCGATGCTCCGCTTCGTCGACGAGGAGTTCCTCGCCTTCCTGAAGGCGGAGTATCCGGAGACCGCGGCCACCCAGGGCCGCCGGGCCCTCGGCTTCGACGACCTGCCGAACAAGCGGTTCGACACCGTCGTCCAGGGCCGCGGCAGCTACGAGCTCGCCCTGAAGGAGGGCATCACCAGCCCCTATGCCCACCTGCGCGAGTACGTCGCCTCCAGCACACTGAAGGAGGCGCCCGACCCGAACGTCGAGATCATCGCGGACGACCTCGTCGGAAAGATCCGCGAGTTGAAGGCCGAGGAAGGCGATTTCGGCATCTACCTGTGCGGCGGCTCCAAGCTCGCGGGCGAACTGCGCGACGAGATCGACGAGCTCGTGATCAAGACCTACCCGCTGGTGTACGGCACGGGCATGCCGATGTTCGGCTCCGGATTCGCGATCTCGGACTTCACGCTCGAGTCGGTGCGCACGTTCGGCAACGGGCTGCTGGTGCGCACGTACAGCAGGAAGCGCTGAGCCGCCGACCGGCCTACCCTGAGGACATGGGCAGCGAAGGACATGTCTGTCCGACCTGCGGACAGCCAGTGGAAACGGTCGTCCGGCGCCACAAGACGCTGGGCGCGTGGGTTCCCCTGTGGGTGGCGGGCCCCTGTCGCAACCCCGAGTGCGGGGTCTACGAAGCGCAAGACACCGAGGGCGATCGGGCCGGCGAGGACACCCGGACCGCCGAACCGCCCCGGACCGCCGAGGACCCCGTCCCACCTGCGACGACCCCGCGTGAAGACGCCCCCGGAGAAACCGTCGTGGAAAGTTCCTGAGCTCGTGTCGAGAATCCCGGCCCGGCTCCGACGTCCCGAGTGAGAGCCGCCCACCAGGGCGGTGAGAGCCGAAGGAGCGGACTGATGAAGTACCTGGTCATGGTGCAGGGCACACAGGCGGACTACGAGGCCATGCGCGGCAGGGCGTCGGCGAACTCCCCGGCGTGGAGCGAGGAGGAGCTCCAGGCCATGTTCGCCTACATGGGCGCCATCAACGACGACCTCTCCGAGACGGGCGAATTCGTCGACGGGCAAGGCCTGGCCGAGCCGGCGCAGACCCGGCACGTCACCCTCGGTGACGACGGCAAGGCGGTGATCACCGACGGCCCGTACAGCGAGACCAAGGAGCTGCTGGCCGGCTACTGGGTCCTGGAGTGCGAGAGCCTGGAGCGGGTCACCGAGATCGCCGAGCGCGTCGCCCGGTGCCCCCAGCCGGCCGGCGCCCCCGACTACCCGGTCGTGATCCGTCCGATCATGGACGGCTCCGGGGACATCTGAGGGCCTGGATACGCCGACGGGCGCGCCGGTGAGGAGCACACCCGAGATCGAGGACCTGCTGCGCCGTGACGCGCCGCAGGTCCTCGGTGCGCTGGTCAGGCGGTACGGGCACTTCGACGCCGCCGAGGACGCCGTACAGGAGGCGCTGCTCGCGGCGGCAGGGCAGTGGCCCTCGGCGGGTGTGCCCGGCAATCCGCGCGGCTGGCTGATCAAGGTCGCCTCGCGGCGGCTGACCGACGCCCTGCGCAGCGAGGAGGCCCGGCGGCAGCGCGAGGAGCGGGCGGCGGCTCTCGCGCCCCGTGACGCCTTCACCGCCCCGCCGCCCGGGGAGCGGGCTCCCGCGAGGACGACACCCTCTCGCTGCTCTTCCTGTGCTGCCATCCGGACCTGACGCCGCCCGCCCAGATCGCGCTCACGCTGCGCGCCGTCGGCGGCCTGACCACGGCGGAGATCGCCCGCGCGTATCTGGTCCCGGAGGCGACGATGGCGCAGCGCATCAGCCGGGCCAAGCAGAAGGTGCGGGGCGTGCGCTTCGGCCGCCCGGAGCGCTGGCAACAGCGGCTGCCGTCCGTCCTCCAGACCCTCTACCTCATCTTCAACGAGGGCTACACGGCCACCTCCGGGGCCGCGCTCCAGCGCCGGGACCTCGCGGGCGAGGCCGTACGCCTGACCCGCACGGTGCACCGGCTGCTTCCCGACGACTGCGAGGTGGCCGGCCTGCTCGCGTTGATGCTGCTCACCGACGCCCGCCGCGAGGCGCGCAGCGGACCGCACGGCGAGTTGGTCCCCCTCGACGAGCAGGACCGTGACCGGTGGGACAAGGCCGCGATCGGGGAGGGCGTCGCGCTGGTCACCGGGGCGCTGTCCCGGGGCCGGCCCGGGCCGTACCAGCTGCGTGCCGCGATCGCCGCCGTCCACGACGAGGCGCCCTCGCCCGAGGCGACGGACTGGGCCGAGATCCTGGGCCTGTACGACGTCCTCGTCCGCCTGGTCCCCGGCCCGGTCGAACGCCTCAACCGCGCGGTCGCCGTCGCCATGGTCCACGGCCCGCAGGCAGGTCTGGCCGCCCTGGATGCTCTCGCAGACGAGTCGAAGGGCCACCGCTTGGAGGCCGTACGAGCTCACCTCCTGGAGCGCGCGGGGGAGCCCGAAGCCGCTCGTGCCGCTTACGAGTCGGCGGCCGCGCAGACTCTCAGCCTCCCCGAACAGCGTTATCTCCAGGCGCGGGCGGCGCGGTTGCTCGACTAGCGGGTGAAACATGGACCGACGTCCGAGGACGGCGGGGCCGTCCTGTGCGCGTACGCCGAAGCGGATCAGACGCGCAGTCCGCCCGTCTGCGGATCCCGGGTCGTCAGGCAGTACGTGCCGCCCGCCGGGTCGCGCATCACCGTCCAGCCCGAGAAGCGGGCCACGAACACCGCCCCGAGCTCCTCGTGCCGCGCCCGGGTCGCCTCGACGTCCGCGCAGGCGAGGTCGAGGTGGGCGGAGGCCGGGCGTTCCTCGTCGAGGCGTTGCAGGAGCAGGCGTACCGGCAGGCCCGGCGGCGGCTCGACCACGTGGAACTCAGGGAGGGAACCGGGCCGTGACGTCCAGTCGGCCAGCAGCCCGCTCCAGAAGGCGACTTCGGCGTCGTAGGCGGACGGCGGCACGTCCACGCACACCTGGTCGAGACGGCTGCCCCGCACCACTCCCGGCCGCGACGATTGCCCGCGCCAAGGGTCCGCGCAGAACAACTGCCCGCCGGGCGACCGCAGCACGACGAGCGACCCGAGGTCGGCCACCACGCTCGCGCCGAGCCGCGTCGCCGAGCCGGTGAACTCCCTTACGTCGTCCACACAGAAGTCGAGATGCGCACCGCCGACCCCCGAGCGCACCGCCTGTGCCTTCAGGTAGGCGTCGGCGTCGGGCGGGACCAGCGTGACGAACTCCGCCTGTTCTCCCCGCAGTTCGGAAAGCCGGGTGTCCGTGACCGCCGTCCAGAACGCGCAGGCGGTGTCGAACGCCTCGCGCGGGCGGTCGATGAAGGCGAACGTCCAGCCGATCCTCATGGGCGCGATCGTACAAGGGCGACGTCACCGCCACCCGCGTGAACCTTGACCAGCCTTTGCCTCGCCGTTCCCCGCCTATTGGCCTGCACTTGTTTGCATTCAGGAATGGACCACATCACGTTCCTCGTGGCGGTCGTCATCGTGACGGCGCTCGCCTTCGACTTCACCAACGGATTTCACGACACGGCGAACGCGATGGCCACGTCCATCGCCACCGGCGCACTCGCTCCCCGTACGGCGGTCCTGATCAGCGGTGTCCTCAACGTGGTCGGTGCCTTTCTGTCCACCGAGGTCGCCAAGACCATCTCGGGCGGCATCGTCGACGACACCCTCGTCACCCCCGGCATGATCTTCGCGGGCCTGGTCGGGGCGATCCTGTGGAACCTGCTGACCTGGCTGGTCGGACTGCCGTCGAGTTCCTCGCACGCACTGTTCGGCGGGCTGATCGGGGCCGTGTGGGTCGGGGCGGGCAGCCACGGCGTCAACTTCGGCAAGGTCGTCGAGAAGGTGCTGGTGCCGGCGGTGGCCTCGCCGGTCGTGGCCGGTCTCGCCGCGCTGCTGGCCACGTACCTCGCCTACCGGCTCACCGACCGCGCCCGCAAGGACACCGTGACCAAGGGCTTCCGGATCGGTCAGATCGCCTCGGCCTCGCTGGTCTCCCTCGCCCACGGCACGAACGACGCGCAGAAGACGATGGGCGTCATCACCCTCACCCTGATCTCGGCCGGCGCGCTCGGCCACCAGGCCGGACCGCCGCTGTGGGTGATCGCGTCCGCGGGCCTCGCCATCGGCCTCGGCACGTATCTCGGCGGCTGGCGCATCATCCGCACCATGGGCAAGGGCCTCACCGAGATCCAGTCGCCGCAGGGCTTCGCCGCCGAGACCGCATCCACCGCCGTCATCCTGACGTCCGCGCACCTCGGTTTCGCCCTGTCCACCACCCAGGTCGCCTCGGGCAGCATCCTCGGCGCGGGCCTCGGCCGCAGGCTCGCGGAGGTCCGCTGGGGCGTCGCGGGCCGCATGGCGGTCGCGTGGCTGATCACGCTGCCCGCCGCCGCGCTGGTCGGCGGCCTGGCCGCGAGCGTGGTGCAGAGCGGCGGCGACCTCGGTACGGCGGTCGTCGCCCTGGTCGGCGCGGCCCTCGCCGCGGGCATCGTGGTCGTCTCCCGCCGCAACCCGGTGCACGCGCACAACGTCAACGACGCGCACAAGGTCACGATCCGCACCGAGCCGCCCGCCAAGGTCGGCACGGCCGCCTGAACGAAGGGGAGTCGGCATGCAACTGGACTGGACCGCGCTCGGCCAGGTCACCGCGGTGAGCATCGGCGTCACCGTAGCCGTGGTCGTCGTCTTCGCCCTCGGCGTCCTCGGCCTCGCACAGCTGGAGGGCGCCCGCGAACAGCACGGCCGCACCTCCGCCCTGGGCGTCACCCAGGCGACGCTGTGCTTCCTCGCCTGCGCGGCCGTGGTGGCGTACGGGATCTTTCTGATCGTCCCGCAGTTCCACTGACGGCGACGACCGCGCCCATGACGAAGGGGCCCGGCCGGTTCTCCCGCGGGCCCCTTCGTCTGCCCGGACTTCAGGCCTTCTTGGTCTCCCAGAAGATCTTGTCGATCTGGGCGATGTAGTCCAGCGCCTTCTGGCCGGTCGCCGGGTCGGTCGAACCCTTGGCGGCCGAGAGGGCCTTGAGGGTGTCGTTGACCAGCTGGTGCAGCTCGGGGTACTTCTCGAAGTGCGGCGGCTTGAAGTAGTCGCTCCACAGCACGGACACGTGGTGCTTCGCGAGCTCCGCGCGCTGCTCCTTGATGGTGGTGGCACGCGCCTGGAAGTGCGGGTCGTCGTTGCTGGCCATCTTCTCCTGGATGGCCTTCACCGACTCCGCCTCGATGCGGGCCTGGGCAGGGTCGTACACACCGCAGGGAAGGTCGCAGTGTGCGCTGACCTTGACCTTGGGGGCAAACAGGCGGGAAAGCATGGAGCATTCCTTCCTCGTGATCGTCTTCTCACAGGGGACATTACTCCGTGGGGGAGCGGTTTTCGCGAGTGCCCCCATGGGCTTAGGACAAAAGTCCGGGGTGAGACTGAGACTGGTGGACGAAGAACCGGGGAGGTGCCGGGTGATGCCGGAGCTGTCGCAGGAGTCCGAGCGGGGGAGGCCGGCGCCCTTCGGGGTGGCCGAGGTGACCGGTCCGTCCATGGTGCCCACGCTGTACCACGGGGACCGGCTCCTGGTGCACTACGGAGCCCGGATCAAGCCCGGTGACGTCATCGTGCTGCGGCATCCCTTCCAGCAGGACCTGCTGGTCGTCAAGCGGGTCGCCCAGCGGCGCGAGAACGGCTGGTGGGTGCTCGGGGACAACGCGTACGCCGGCGGCGACAGCACCGACTACGGCGTCGTGCCGGACGAGCTGGTGCTGGGCCGGGTCCGGTTCCGCTACCGGCCGCGCAGGCCCGGCCTGCGTTCGCCCTGGGCGCTGCTGGGCTGGGTGCTGTCAGCGGCCAGGCCCGTGCTCTCGGGCAGGTCGGGCCGGGCCGCTTCGAGGCGTTTGCGGGCGCGGTAGGCCGCGACGTTGGCGCGGGTGGCGCAGCGGTCGGAGCAGTAGCGCCGGGAGCGGTTGGTGGAGGTGTCCAGGTAGGCGTTGCGGCAGGGCGGGGCCTCGCACAGGCCGAGCCGGTCCACGCCGTACTCGGTCAGGTGGAACGCCAGGCCCATCGCCGCGATCGCCGCGTAGCCCGCGGTCGCGTTGGACGGGTGGTCCGCCAGGTGCATGTGCCACAGGGGACGGCCGTCGTCGTCGCGGAAGTCGTGCCCGGAAATCTGCGGACTCACCGGGAACTCCAGCAGCAGGGAGTTCAGCAGGTCCACGGCGAGCGTCTCGTCGCCCGTGTCGGCCGCCTCGAAGACCGCGCGCAACCGGGCCCGCACCGAGCGGAAGCGCGTGACGTCCGCGTCGGCGGCGCGGCGGGCCGCCGACTGGTTGACGCCGAACAGCTCGCGGACCGCCTCGACCGACGTCAGGGTGTCCTTGCCCCGGGCCGGTTCCTCCGTGTTGACGAGGCGCACGGCATAGTCCGAGTAATAGGCCAGTTCCACTTGTAGTCCTTACGGAGGGGCTTTATTGTCGTGAGCGCGCACTTGTAACAGCTGACGGTGCTTCCAGGGTATTACGAGGGAGGGGCTCGATGACGGACGCGGACATCACCACGGCCACCGCCGACTGGCAGGCCTGGCAGCAGAGCTGGGACCGGCAGCAGGAGTGGTACCTGCCCGACCGCGAGGAACGCTTCCGGATCATGCTCGACATGCTCGAGGCCCTCGTGGGCACCGCCCCGCGCGTGCTCGACCTCGCCTGCGGCACGGGCAGCATCACCGCCCGGCTGCTCGCCCGGTTCCCGGACGCCACCAGCACCGGCGTCGACCTCGACCCGGCCCTCCTCGCCATCGCCCGGGGCACCTTCGCGGGTGACGAGCGGGTCGGCTTCGTCACCGCCGACCTCAAGGACCCCGACTGGCCGGCGCAGCTGCCGTACGACGCGTACGACGCCGTCCTGACCGCGACGGCCCTGCACTGGCTGCACCGGGAACCCCTCGCGGACCTCTACGGCCAGGTCGCGGGAGTGGTCCGCGACGGCGGTGTCTTCATGAACGCGGACCACATGATCGACGAGACGACTCCCCGGATCAACGCCGCCGAGCAGGCGCAGCGGCACGCCCGCATGGAACAGGCCAAGCGGGACGGCGTCCTCGACTGGTCGCAGTGGTGGCAGCTCGCCGCCAAGGACCCGGTCCTCGCGGAGCCCACGGCCCGGCGCTACGAGATCTACGGCGACCACGCCGACGGCGACATGCCGCCGGTGGCGTGGCACGCGCGCGTGCTGCGCGAGAAGGGGTTCGCGGAGGTCAGGCCGGTGTGGTGCTCGCCCTCGGACACCCTGCTGCTCGCCCTGAAGTAGCACGCCGAAGGGGGCGGTACGGAGTTCCCGTACCGCCCCCTCGGTGTGTGCGGCGTCAGAGCACCTTGGACAGGAACGACTTCGTCCGCTCGTGCTGCGGGTTCGTCAGTACCTCGCGCGGGTGACCGGATTCGACCACCACGCCGCCGTCCATGAAGACCAGGCTGTCGCCCACCTCGCGGGCGAAGCCCATCTCGTGCGTGACGACGATCATCGTCATGCCGGACTCGGCGAGGTCGCGCATGACGTCCAGGACGTCACCGACCAGCTCCGGGTCGAGCGCCGACGTCGGCTCGTCGAACAGCATCAGCTTCGGGTCCATGGCGAGGGCCCGGGCGATGGCGACGCGCTGCTGCTGGCCGCCGGAGAGCTGCGTGGGGTAGCTGCCCGCCTTGTCGGCCAGGCCGACCCGGTCCAGGAGCTCCAGGGCCCGCTGCCGGGCCTGGCTCCTGCTCACGCCCTTGACCTGGACCGGCGCCTCCATGACGTTCTCCACGGCCGTCATGTGCGGGAACAGGTTGAAGCGCTGGAAGACCATGCCGATGTCCCGGCGCTTGAGGGCGACCTCGCTGTCCTTCAGCTCGTAGAGCTTGTCGCCCTTCTGGCGGTAGCCCACCAGCTCCCCGTCCACGTACAGGCGGCCGGCGTTGATCTTCTCCAGGTGGTTGATGCACCTGAGGAAGGTCGACTTGCCGGAGCCGGAGGGGCCGATGAGGCAGAACACCTCGCCGGTCTTCACCTCCAGGTCGATGCCCTTGAGGACCTCGAGAGGGCCGAAATTCTTGTGGACGCCTTCGGCCTTCACCATGGCGGTCATGCGGTGCCTCCCGTCGGCTTCGAGCGGTTGGACAGGGACAGGAGGTTGGCCTTGACCTTCTGGAACGGGGTGGCCGGGAGGGACCGGCTCGAACCACGCGCGTAGTACCGCTCCAGGTAGTACTGGCCGATGCTGAAGACCGACGTCATCAGCAGGTACCAGGCCGCCGCCAGGAACAGCATCTCGGCGGGGGCGCCGGAGGTCTGGCCGATGTCCTGAGCGGCGCGGAGCAGCTCCGGATACTGGACGACCGAGACCAGCGAGGTCGTCTTCAGCATGTTGATGACCTCGTTGCCCGTCGGCGGCACGATCACGCGCATCGCCTGCGGGATGACGATCCGGCGCAGCGTCTTGGCGTGGCTCATCCCCAGCGCGTGCGACGCCTCGGTCTGGCCCTCGTCGACGGAGAGCAGACCGGCTCGGCAGATCTCCGCCATGTACGCGGCCTCGTTGAGACCGAGGCCCAGCAGCGCCGTCAGGAACGGGGTCATGAAGTCCGACCACTCGTCCTTGTAGAACGGCCCGAGGTTGATGTACTCGAAGACCAGGCCCAGGTTGAACCAGACGATCAGCTGCACCAGGACCGGCGTGCCGCGGAAGAACCAGATGTAGAACCACGCGATCGACGAGGTCACCGGGTTCTTCGACAGGCGCATCACGGCGAGCACGACGCCGCCGACGATGCCGATCACCATGGACAGCACGGTCAGCAGGAGCGTTTTGCCCACGCCGTCCAGGATCCGGTCGTCGAAGAAGTAGTCCGGGATCGCATCCCAGTTGATCTTGCCCTGGGAGAACGCGTAGACGACCCCGACCAGCAGGGCGATGGCGACGACGGCGGAGATGTACCGCCCGTAGTGCCGGACCGGGATGGCCTTGATGGCCTCCGGCCCGGCCGGGGGCGTGTCGCCCGTCGTCTTGTCGATGTCAACAGTCACGGGTGTTGCCTTTCAGTGCCGCTGCGTCGCGGTCACTTGCCGCCGTTGATCGTGGCTTCCTTGATGGCGCCGTCCGTGACGCCCCACTTCTTCATGATCTTCTCGTACTCACCGTTCTTGATGAGCGCGTCCAGCGCGGCCTTGAGGGCGTCCCGCAGCTGCGTCTGGTTCTTGGCGACCGCGATGCCGTACGGAGCGGCCTCGACCTGCTCGCCGACCAGCTGGAAGTCCTTGCCGCCACCGGAGGTCTTCACGGCGTACGCGGCGACCGGGAAGTCGGACGAGCCGGCGTCGGCGCCACCCGCGCGCAGACGGGTCTGGGCCTGCTGGTCGTTGTCGAAGGGCTCGATGGCGATCTTCTTGCCGGCCGGGCACTTCTTCGACTCGGCCTTGGCGAGGTCCTCGGAGACCGTGCCGCGCTGCAGCACGATCTTCTTGCCGCACAGGTCGGACCAGGTCTTGATGCCCTGGTCGTCGCCCTTCTTGGTGTAGATCGAGACACCGGCGGTGAAGTAGTCGACGAAGTCGACGCCCTCACCGACCTTCTTGCCGGTGTCGGAGTCGATGCCCTCCTGACGGTCCTTGGTGTCGGTCATCGCGGACATGGCGATGTCGTACCGCTTGGAGCGCAGACCCGTGATCAGCGTGTCGAAGGTGCCGTTCTCGAACTGGAAGTCGACACCGAGCTGCTTGCCCATGGCGGCGGCGAGGTCCGGGTCGATGCCGACGACCTTGCCGGAGCTGTCCTTGAACTCGACCGGGGCGTACGCGATGTCCGAGCCGACCTTGATGACGCCCTTGTCACGGATCGACTGGGGCAGCTTGTCGGCGAGCGGGGCAGCGGCCGTCGCGTTGTCCGACCCGGCGTCCTTGGTCTGGTCACCGCATCCGGTGAGCATCAGCGCGCCTGCGACCGCGATCGCACCGACCGCTGCTAGCCGGGAGTGCGCGGCGGTCGTACGACGGGTGGAGCTTGCGGTCATGGTGGGTTCCTCCGGCGGATGGGTGGAGTTGCCGATGGGGCTGAGCGCTGCCGATGGGTTCGGCAGTGCCTGGACTGCCGACGGGTTCGGCAGTGCCGTGGACTGCCGGCGGTGCCGGCAGTGCCGTGGGTCGACGAGAACACACGTCTTCGAGTGTCGCGACCTCGTGTGATTACGGCATCTTGCCATTCGGACTGCGCCATTCTGGGGGCCAGCCATGTCAAAATCGGATAACGGGCGATCCCCGAACCGCACCACTCCGGTACATCACGGCCGGACCTTCTGCGGGAATCATTCCTTCCGGCAGGAAGATCTTCGGTATGTCCCGGGAATCCGATACGGGGCCCGAGGGATTCGCCGACGCGTGAGCGGTTGTCGAGGGTTTGTCCAGACCTTGTCCCGATATTGGGCGAAGAGTCAGGGCGCCCGTGTGTGACCTTCGCGTTATGGACTCGTCGTCGGCGCCGTCCGTCCGGTAAGAAGGTTCTTTACACCCCTCATCCGGGGCTCAGGGCGCGTGTGCGGCGCGCCCATCGCGTACGCGCCCGTACGTCACACGTACACAGCACGACCACGGCCGTACGCGGTCCCGCCCACGCCTCACCAGGAGTGGCCACCCTCAAACCAATGAAGATTTAAGGGGTAAAACGAAGTGGCAGCGGAGATCGTCAATCCTCGCAGCGAAAGCACGACGGACCATACGGGCAGCGAGGGCGGTGCGGAGCCCCTCGACTCCTTCGATCCGGCGTTCGCGCTCCACCGCGGCGGCAAGATGGCCGTGCAGGCCACGGTGCCGGTCCGCGACAAGGACGACCTGTCCCTGGCGTACACGCCCGGCGTCGCGAAGGTGTGCAGCGCGATCGCGGAGCAGCCGGAGCTCGTGCACGACTACACGTGGAAGTCGTCGGTCGTGGCCGTCGTGACGGACGGTACGGCCGTGCTGGGGCTCGGTGACATCGGGCCCGAGGCCTCCCTCCCGGTGATGGAGGGCAAGGCGATTCTGTTCAAGCAGTTCGGCGGCGTGGACGCAGTTCCGATCGCGCTGAACTGCACGGACGTCGACGAGATCGTCGAGACGGTGGTGCGGCTCGCGCCATCGTTCGGCGGAGTCAATCTGGAGGACATCTCGGCGCCGCGGTGCTTCGAGATCGAGCGGAAGCTCCAGGAGCGCCTGGACATTCCCGTCTTCCACGACGACCAGCACGGTACGGCGGTGGTGACGCTGGCGGCCCTGCGGAACGCTGCGCGGCTGAGCAAGCGGGCGCTGGGGGAGCTGCGGGCCGTCATCTCCGGCGCCGGTGCGGCGGGTGTCGCGATCGCGAAGATGCTGGTCGAGGCCGGGATCGGGGATGTCGCGGTGGCCGACCGCAAGGGTGTCGTGTCGGCGGACCGGGACGATCTGACGCCGGTGAAGCGGGAGCTGGCCGGGTTCACGAACAAGGCGGGCATCAGCGGGTCGCTGGAGGCGGCGCTGGCCGGGGCCGACGTGTTCATCGGGGTGTCCGGTGGGACGGTGGCGGAGGACGCGGTGGCGTCGATGGCCGAGGGGGCGTTCGTTTTCGCCATGGCGAATCCGAATCCCGAGGTGCACCCCGAGGTCGCGCACAAGTACGCGTCCGTGGTGGCTACCGGGCGGTCGGACTTCCCGAACCAGATCAACAACGT
Source organism: Streptomyces afghaniensis 772 (assembly GCA_000415505.1). Lineage (GTDB taxonomy): Bacteria > Actinomycetota > Actinomycetes > Streptomycetales > Streptomycetaceae > Streptomyces > Streptomyces afghaniensis. The sequence goes on along the minus strand of KE354465.1, from coordinate 13,133 downwards.
GCTGGCGTTTCCGGGGATCTTCGCGGGTGCCTTGCAGGTGCGGGCGTCGCGGATCACGGAGGGGATGAAGCTGGCCGCCGCGGAGGCGCTGGCGGGTGTGGTCGGGGACGACCTCGCGGCCGACTACGTCATCCCGTCGCCGTTCGACGAGCGGGTCGCGCCGGCGGTGACGGCTGCGGTGGCGGCGGCTGCCCGGGCCGAGGGTGTGGCTCGGCGGTGACGCGGTAGCGCGTTGCGCGGTGATGTGAGTGGCCCCGTCCGGGATTGGGCGGGGTCACTTCTTTGGGTGCGGCTGTCCGGGTGGTGCGGGGTGCCTGCGGCGGCCTGCGCGGGTGTGGTGGGGGTGCGCGCTTGCGCCTGCTCGCCGGTGGTGGGTCGGGGTCGCGCCGGGGGTGTCCGTCCTCGGAACGGCGCGATGGGGTTGCGTACCGACTGACCGTCCGTTGACGCGCCAACCGCTGCGGGCGGACACCCCCCGAAACGTCCCCTTCTCGCCGTCGGCGGGTGCGGGTGCGTCGTGGTTGCCCTGGCCGCGCCTCAGCATTGGTGCCGAGCGCCTGGCAAGAGGGTGTGTCTCACAGGGGTCGGTGGTTCCGTGCGGTCGGTCCGGAACCTATCGTCAAGGTCATGTTCGCTGTCTACGCCGCTCGAATCGACCGCGACCAGCCACTGACCGGCCTGGAGTTGGGAGAGCGTCCGGCTCCCGAGGCCCGCCCCGGCTGGAGCACCGTCACAGTCAAGGCCGCCTCCCTCAACCATCACGACCTCTGGTCCCTGCGCGGCGTCGGCCTCGCAGAGGACAAGCTGCCGATGATCCTCGGCTGTGACGCCGCCGGTGTCGACGAGGACGGCAACGAGGTCGTCCTGCACTCGGTGATCGGACAGAGCGGGCACGGCGTCGGTCCGAAGGAACCCCGTTCCATCCTCACCGAGCGCTACCAGGGCACTTTCGCCGAGCAGGTCGCCGTCCCGACCTGGAACCTCCTGCCCAAGCCCAAGGAGCTCTCCTTCGAGGAGGCCGCCTGTCTGCCCACGGCGTGGCTGACCGCGTACCGGATGCTGTTCACCAACGCGGGCGTCCGGCCCGGTGACTCCGTGCTCGTGCAGGGCGCCGGCGGTGGTGTCGCCACGGCCGCCATCGTGCTGGGGAAGGCGGCCGGGCTCCGGGTCTTCGCCACGAGCCGGGACGAGGCCAAGCGGAAGCGGGCCGTGGAGCTGGGGGCCGTGGAGGCTCTGGAGTCGGGGGCGCGGCTGCCGCAGCGGGTGGACGCCGTGATCGAGACCGTCGGCGCCGCCACGTGGTCGCACTCCGTGAAGTCGCTGAAGCCCGGCGGCACGCTGGTGATTTCCGGTGCCACCAGTGGCGACCGGCCCTCGCACGCCGAACTGACCCGGATCTTCTTCCTGGAGCTCAAGGTCGTCGGGTCCACGATGGGCACCAAGGACGAACTGGAGGATCTGCTCGCGTTCTGTGCCGCCACCGGAGTGCGGCCCGTCATCGACGAGGTGCTGCCCATGGACCGTGCGCGGGAGGGCTTCGAACGGCTGGCGTCCGGTGAGCAGTTCGGGAAGGTCGTGCTCACCAATCCGTAGTGCCTGCTGAGTTGTAGGCGTTGACGGCCGGTCCGGGTTCGGGCCGGCCGTTTGGTTTGTCAATCGAGGTTGACGAGAGGGGGTTGTCAACGTAGGTTGACGTCATGACCGAAGCAACCGATCTGGCCGAGCGTGCGGGCGACCGTGATCCACGGGTCGGCCTGCGGGCCGTCGCCGCCCTGCGCAGGCTGCTGGAGCAGCTGGAAGCCGTGCAGGTGCGCAATGCGCGCAACCAAGGCTGGTCGTGGCAGGAGATCGCCACCGAACTCGGTGTGAGCAGGCAGGCCGTGCACAAGAAGTACGGGAGGCATTGATGTTCGAGCGGTTCACCAAGGACGCCCGGAGCGTGGTCAAGGGCGCGTTCGCGTATGTGGAGGGCGGGGGTGGCGGGCAGGTCGTGGAGCCGGAGCATCTGTTGCTCGCGCTGCTCGATCGGGAGGGCAGTCGCGGCTCCTTCGCGCTCGCCGCTCTCGGGCTCGCCGAGCGGAGGGAGTCCGTGCGGCAGGCGCTGGGGGCGGCGCGGCGGCGGGCCGGGCTGTCGCAGGCCGAGACCGACGCGCTCGCCGGGCTCGGGATCGATGTGGAGGAGATCGTCGCCCGGGTGGAGGAGGTGCACGGGGCCGGTGCCATGGCAGGTGACCGGAAGGACAAGGGGTGGTGGTCGGGGCGGGCCTCCTTCGGGCGCGGGGCCAAGGACGTTCTGGAGCGCTCCTTGCGGGTCGCCCTCGCCCAGCGGGACCGGCACATCGGGGACGAGCACATCCTGCTCGCCCTGACCATGCGTCCCGGCGTGCCGGCCGAGGTCCTCGCCGACCACGGGGTCACGTACGAGTCCCTGGTGCGGGTGCTGTACGGGGGCGGCGGCGAGGCCAAGGCCGGGTGAGGCGGGGATCCGACCGCTTACTTCTTCGGGGTGCGCAGCAGGGCTCCTATGTGGGCCGCCGCCGTCGACAGATGGCGGCGGGCGTCGCGCAGTTGGCCGGGGGTGACGCCGTGGTCGCGGGCCGCGTCGCGGATGTCGTCCCGGAAGCGGTCGAGCAGGCGGTCCAGGTCGCGGGCGGGGTCGCCGGTGGAGTCCGTGGCGTCCTCGTGGGCCCAGGCGGGTTCGTAGGAGGCCGGGAAGTCCTCGGCGGGCTGTGACGGCGTCGGCTGCGAGGCCGGCTTGCCGGTGCCGGTCCAGTCGAAGCCGAAGTCCTTGCCGTAGTCCTTGCCGAACTCGCCGACCTCCTTGGCCAGTTCGCTCAGGCCCTCGCGCAGTCCCGTGGGCCAGTCGCCGCGGGCGAAGTGGTCCTGGACCTGCTCCTGGACCCGGCGGGCGATGCGCTGCACCTCCTCCTGGGCCTGGGCGCGGGCCTGTTCCTGGGCCTCCTTCGCCTGGCGGCGGGCGCGCTGGGCGTCCTCGCGGGCGCGGCGGCTCTCGTCCTTGGCGCGGCGCGCCTGTTCCTTCCACTCCTGCCTGGCGCGCCGCATCTCCTCCTTGGCGACGCGCCAGGCCTCCTTGTCGCCGTACTGCCCGAAGTCCCCGAAGGGGGCGTCCTCCGTGCCGCGGGGCCTGGTGCCGGTCTCGCGGCGGGCCTCGGTCGCCGCGGCGCGCATCTCGCGGCGCAGGTCGCCGGCGGCCCCGCGCACGTCGGCGCGGATCTCCGCCGCCAGTTCCGCGACGGACTCCCGGATCTCCAGCTCCAGGTCGGCCAGCTCGCCGCTGCGGTCGGCCAGTTCGGCGCGGCCCGCGTCCGTGATCGAGTACACCTTGCGGCCGCCCTCGGTGGTGTGGGTGACCAGGCCCTCGGCCTCCAGCTTGGCAAGGCGCGGGTAGACCGTGCCCGCCGACGGTGCGTACAGCCCCTGGAAACGCTCCTCGAGGAGGCGGATCACCTCGTAGCCGTGTCGGGGGGCCTCGTCCAGCAGCTTCAGCAGGTAGAGGCGGAGGCGGCCGTGGGCGAAGACGGGGGGCATGTCAGAGCACCTTCTTGTCGGTCGTGCCGTCGGCCGGGACGCCGGCGTCGGCGGCGCCCCGGTCGGAGACGGAATTGTCTCCCGAGCCGGCCTGCGGGTCGTCCTGCGGGTCGGCCGGCGAGCTGCCGGTGCCGGGCCGGGTGTCCCACGGTTCGTCGGGCTCGTCCTCCCTGGAGGGGCGGCGCAGCAGGGCGATCGAGCCGGAGACCGTCGTCGCTCGCAGCTTGCCCGTGCCCGCGCCCAGACGGCCCGTGATCTTGTGGGCGCCCCACTGGCCGTGCACCCGCAGCCCGTCGAAGGCGTTGGAGATGGCGCCGCTCGCCGTGTTGGCCTCGACCTCCGCATCCGCCGGGTACGGCAGCCGGATCGCGATCTCGCCCGAGACGCTGGTCAGCCGCACGTCCGTGGGGCCCTCCGGGTCGAGGTCGACGATCATGGAGCCGCTGACCGAATCGGCCCGCACGGAGGAGCCGGAGCCCTCGACCACGGTGAGGTCGCCCGAGACGGAGTTGAACCGGAGGTCGCCGGTCACGTCCTGGGCCTCCACATTGCCGGAGACCGTGTCGGCGCGGACCGGGCCGGAGAGGCCCACGAGGGTCGTGTCGCCCGTGACGCCCTTCACCGCCGTCGGTCCCTCGATCCCGGAGATCACGGCTGCCGCGCCGACGACCCCCACCTCCACCCGGGTGGAGGCCGGGACGGCCAGGGACACCACCGCGCTGCGGCGCCAGCCCTTGCGGTCCAGCCACTTGAGGAAGCCCTTCCAGGGCAGGTCCTCGTAGGCCACCGTCAGGGTGCCGCCCTGCTGGGTCACGGCCAGGGGTGGTCCCTCGATCTCGGAGACTTCCAGGCGGGCGGAACCTTCGTCCGTGCTCACCACGTTCACCGTTCCGTTGACGAGGCGTACGTGAAGCTCGCTCACGGGCTCGTCGAAAGAGAGTTTCCTCGGCTCCGTGACAGACCACTCGGACATGGGCAGACCTCCCGACGTGACGCGCCATATCGCGTCTTCCGTCAATCACGATATATCGTGGCGATGGAAAGTCAAGACACTCGTTCTGGGGACGTCGAGACGTACAAAAGTGCACGAAGGGCAGTGATTCGCCCTAGCGTGTGACCATGCCGACGGAAGCCGACCGCACCGGTCCCGCCCCTGGGGCGCTGCTGCTGTGCCGCGCGGTGCCCGGGGCCGTCGCCCCCGTCGCCCACCTGCTGCGGGAGCGTATGCAGCTCACCCGGGCGGGCGACGAATGGAGTGTTCTCGTCCCCGAGGGCGGGCCCTGGCGGGACGCCGGCGAGCCCGTCGACCGCGTGGTCACCGGCTGGGCCACGGCCCTGGCCGTCGGCGCGCCCTGGCCCGTTCTCGCCCTGTGGTGGGACGCCGACCACGCGGGCTTCACGCTCGCGTCCGGCTTCCGCCGCCCGGTCGGATTCGTCTGGCTCGCGAGCGGCCTCCCGGCGGGGGAGGAGGAGGCGATGCGCACCTTCGCCGCGCGCGTGGGCCTCGACCCCGTCCTGGACCTCCAGGCCCTCGACCGGCTGACGAAGCCCGACTCCGCCGCCGACGCCCGCACCCGCCTGCGCGGCCTGCTCGCGGTCCTCGCGCGCGTGGGCGTCTCACTGCCCCAGCAACTCGCCCCCGGCGAGCCCGCCGACCGCCTGCGGGAAGCCGCCGCGCTCCAGCCCGACAGCCTCCCGGTCGAATGGCCCGGCTGGCGCGATGCGGTCGCGGAACGCGACACCGTCGACCACAGCCGCCTGGGCCCCTGGATGCCCTGGACCGGCGGCCCCAGGGCCCGCGCCCTGGCCCTCGCCCAGGTGGCGGCGGGCGTACCGCTCACGGCCCGGGGCATACGGCGGCGGGACGGCGGCTTGATCGCGGCGGGGGCCCTGTTCCTCGCCCACGGCTTGCTGAGCCTGGCCTACGGCCTCACCCACCCCCGCGACTGACCGTCGCGGGAACGTCCTACTCCTCGTCCTCGTCGTCCAGCCGCGCCAGCCACGTGGCCAGCCGCTCCACCGGCACTTCGAAGTCGGGGTTGAGATCGACGAACGTCCGAAGCTGCTCGGCGAGCCACTCGAAGGTGACCTCCTCCTCGCCGCGCCGCTTTTCCAGCTCCTCGATGCCGCGGTCGGTGAAATACAACTCGTGCTCCTGATCCGGAAGGGGCAAGCCCTTGGCCAACCCCTCCAGGGTAGGCCGTGCGGTCCCGCGAGACCCTGGCCGGGAACGGGTGGGGTCACGGGCGGCCAACGTGGGTATGACCCTCGTCTGGTGCACGTGGGCGCCGGCCGGGCTCGATCGGTCGGCGGGGGACTCGACGGGGGACGAGATGAGCCACATCCAGGATGTCCAGCTGCCGGACGGCACGGTGATCACCGCGCGGATCGGTGAGGGCGAGGCGTACGACGACCAGGAGGACGTCGGTTTCACCGAGGCCGCCCTCGCGAAGGTGGAACAGCTCCAGGATCTGATCAAAGGTGTCGGCGCCTCCGTCCTCGACGCCGCCAAGGCGGCCCGCCCCAGTGAGGCCGCGATCACCTTCGGCGTGGAGCTGACGGCCAAGGAGGGCGTGGCGTTCGCCGTGCTCGCCAGGGGTGAGACCAAGGCATCCCTGCAGGTGACGCTCACCTGGCAACTCGACCGCGGACCCGCGGAGGAGCCCCGCCCGGCATGACCGAACGCAGCGACCGCCTGTACGAGCTCGCCCGGGCGGCCACCGTTCACCTGCTGGCCGTCGGAGACGACGACAGACCTCTGTGGGGGAGCGGCTTCTTCGTCGCGCCGGGATGGGTGCTGACCGCCGCCCACGTGCTGCGTCCACACCTCGCGGCGGACACCTCGGTCACCTTCCGCGTACGCGGCCAGGGCATCGACGCCCGGGCCCACCTGGAGCAGTGGTTGCTCACCGAACCGCGTCGGCCCACCGTCCCGCCGGAGGAGGACCTGGCACTGGTGCGGCTGGCGGGGGATCCCGCACAGCACCCGCACGAGTGCGTGTGGATCCCCGAGCGGGCCGTGCGTCACTGTGGCGCGCTCAAGGCGTGCGGGTACTATCCGGGACCGCCCGCGACCCACTTCCGGATCGTGGACGCCGAGATCAACGGCCATGAGGACGCCTACGGGCTGATCATCAAGCCCGACATCGACTTCCCCAGTGGAATGTCCGGCGGTCCGCTGGTCGATCCGGTCAGCGGAGCCGTCGTCGGCCTGATCAAATCGCGCCGGAGGCAGCAGGACGGCGGCAAGGCGGTGGCGATCTCGGCGCTGCGCCGTTTCGGGGCGACGTACCGAGCGGTCATGGCCGCCCACGACCGCTGGCACGGCGACGAGCCGACGTCCCCGACCGGGGACAACTGGGTCGACCTGCAGGACGCCCCGGCGGCCGACAGCGGCGAGTGCTGGACACCGGCCGATCGCCGCGAGGCCCTCCGGCTGCTCGCCGAACTGCCCCCGCCGCCCGACGCGCCCACCGTCGAACTGCTGGCGAAGAAGGCGCGAAGCAACAACCTGTGGCCGGACACCACGCTCGAGTTGCTGACCTGGCGCGACGGTGCCGGACTGCTCTACGAAGGAGGCCGGCCGCTCGAGGCGCTCACCTTCCTGCGCTTCCTGATGTGCGTCGAGAAGTACACCCGCACCAGGGGCGGCGACTGCGCCGCGCTCACCCGGTGGATCGAAAAGCGGCTGCGCAAGGAGCCCCGCAGGGCCATGCACGATTTCGTCCGGGAGGTCGGCCTGCCGGACGCGCTGCTTCCGGCCCCCGACGACAAGGCGGAGCGGACGGTGATCCCCTACCCCGGCCCGGGCGAGGGCCCCACCGTGGCGGTCCTGCTCGACCCGGTGATCGGCGCTCAGTCCCCCCGGTTCTTCTGGCAGGTCTGGTTCGACGACGGCGAGGGCGAGCCCCTGCTGTACGAGGCCGACGGCTCCGTCCACGGGTTCCGGCCCGAGGACCTGGTCCAGGCCCTGCGGGAGCCCCTGGGCAGGCTGCTGCGGGCCAAGGACCACGCGGACCGGCCCGTGCCGCTCGAAGTGGCCCTGCCCTCCGAGTACTTCGACATGGCCGTGCACCGCTGGCGGTTCGACGACATAGCGGAACTGAACGACACGGGGCACCTCGGGGCGCGCCGCCGCGTGGTCCTGCGCGCCCTCGAGCGCCGGGGAGATCCGGACAAGCTCTGGGCCGACCGCTGGCAGAGCATGACCGGCCTGCGGCGTTTCAGCAGCTGGCGCACGCTCGTGGAGGAAGCCGTGCCCGGCTCTCGCGGCTACCGCAACGCCGAGGCGCACCGCATCCCCGTCATGTGCCGCCCGGCGGGACGCGACCCCGGGCGCACCGCCATGCGGCTCGCCCTGGAGAACGGCCACGGCGTCGCGCTCTGGCACATCGACGGACACACCTCGCGCGCCTGTCCCGAGACGTGCGACACGCTGTACGCCAAGGCGGAGGAACTGCTCGGCACCGTCGGATCCCTCGCCGAACTCCCCGACCGCCTGCGACACGTGCGCCAGGAGATCAGCGAGCACCGGGTCGAGCGCCCCTGGGCCGAACCCCTGGCACTGATGTACGACGATCCGCGCCGCCCGTTGCCTCCCGAGGACGCGGAACCCCTGGACGCGCCGCTGTGAGCGACGCGTGGCACGGACGGGACGCGTGGGCCGAGCGTCCGGAAACGCCTGTGGGGTGGGCCCGTTGTGGGTACATTTTCAGGGGCCCGTTGTGGGTGCACAACGCCCCCGTCGGCCAGGGCGTGGACGACCACCGACCGTCGACGAGGAGCACATCATGAGCGAGTGGTTCGTCTACCGCGGCACCGGGCAACCGGATCCGGCCGGCATCGACCGGCTGCCCGACCCGCCGGCGTGGCGGAGGTTCGACGCCCCGGTCGTGCCGTACGAGGTGCCGGGGCCCGACTCCTCCACCCGCCGCAGGCTGGGCGAGGACGCCGCCCCGCTGCCCATCCAGGACTCCGGCACCCTCGAACTCGTCAACGCCGCCCTTTACCTGCGGCGACCGCTCCTGGTCACCGGTGAACCGGGCGTGGGCAAGTCGACCCTCGCACACGCCATCGCCTACGAACTCGAGCTCGGCCGGGTCCTGGAATGGCCGATCGTCAGCCGCAGCGAACTGCGCGACGGGCTCTACACCTACGACGCCATCGGCCGTCTCCAGGACTCCCAGCTGCCCGGCGACGACGCGTCCCGGGACATCGGCCGGTACATCAAGCTCGGCCCGCTCGGCACCGCGCTGCTCGCCGCCGACCGGCCTCGCGTGCTGCTCATCGACGAGCTGGACAAGAGCGACATCGATCTGCCCAACGACCTGCTGAACGTCCTGGAGGAGGGCAGGTTCGCCCTCCCCGAGCTGGAGCGGATCGCCGACCACACCCCTGTCGTCCACGTCCTCACCGACGACGGCCGTCGTGTCGCGGTGACGGGCGGGCAGGTCCGCTGCCGGGCCTTCCCGTTCGTCCTCATGACCAGCAACGGCGAGCGCGAGTTCCCCGCACCGCTGCTGCGCCGCTGCATCACGCTCGACCTCAAGGCTCCGCGCGACGAACGCCTGGCCGCCCTGGTCCAGGCGCACTTCGGACAGGGTTCGTACGACGACAACCGAGACCTGGTCGACCGCTTCACGCAGGCCGAGGCGGACGGTGCACTGCGCCCCACCGACCAGCTGCTCAACGCGATCTTCCTCGCTCAGCACGCGGCCCGGGGCGAGGTCCACCGGCGCGAGGAGATCTCGGACCTGCTGATGCAACCGCTGGACCGGGGCCGCGATAGCCGATGACCGACCAGGCCCCCCACACCCCGCCCGGCGACGTGACCTCCACGCTCACGGCGCTGGTCGCGCGCATGCGGGACGCGGGTATCGGGCCCGGTGTGGAGGAACTCGCGGACGCGCTGTGGCTGGCCCGCTGGCTCCCGGCCCCGGCGGAGACGGCCGCCCTCCCGTCCGCCGCGGACGGAGCCCGCAGGGACCTCCCCTCGGCCGACGGCGACACCGGCTCGCCCTTGCCGCCCCCTCGCCCACCGGTCACGGACGGCGAACCGCAGCCGCCCGACGGGGCCCGGCTGTTCGCCCCCGGGGCAGGCGCCGCCGACGGCGCGGCTCCCATGGAGCCCGTCCGCGTCCCGGCCGCACCCGCCCTGCCCGAACCCCTCGCCCTGCAACGGGGCTTACGGCCGCTGCAGAGGTACCGGGCGCCTGTCCGCCCCGTACCGCGCGTCCTGGACGAACACGCCACCGCCCACCGGGCCGCCGAGTCCCGGTTCCTCCTGCCGGTCCTGCGCACCGACCGGCGACGCGAGGCCCGCCTCATGCTCCTGATGGACGTCTCCACCTCGACCGTGGTGTGGCAGCAGGCGCTCGACGAACTGCGCCAGGTCTGCGTACGCGCCGGTGCCTTCCGCGAGGTGCGCGTGCGGTACCTGCACGAGACCGAAGGCGGACTGCCCGGTTGGGCCACCGTCCCGGAACCTTCCGGTCCGCTGCACGCCCCGGAGCAGCTGAGCGATCCGACCGGGCGCTGCGTGACCCTGGTCCTCAGCGACTGCGCCGGGCCCATGTGGCGCTCCGGCCGTATGCAACGACTGCTGCACCGATGGGCCGCTGCGGCGCCCGTGGCCGTCGTGCAGCCGCTCCCGCAGCGGTTGTGGCTGCGTACCCACCTGCCCGCCCGGCGGGGGCTGCTCCACCGGCGGGAAGGGCCCGCGGGCGCACTGGAGTTCCGGCCCGACAAGGGACGGGCGGAGCATGCCGCGCTGCCCGTGCCCGTGCTCGCTCCGCGCCGGGAGCCGGTGGAGGGCTGGGCACGTCTGGTGTCCGGCGCCACCGAGCAGTCGCTGGCGACGGCGGCGGGGTGGGTGCGCCCCGATCACCCGGCGTCCGGGGCGGCGGTCAGGGCCTCTGAGGAGCTGACCGGCCCGGACCGTGTCCGTGCGTTCTGGCGCCCGGCTTCCTCGGAGGCTCGCCGACTCGCCGTGTACCTGTCCGCGGTGCCCCTCTACCTGCCGGTCATGCAGCTCGTCCAGCACGCCATGCTCTCGGGAAGCGGCCCTGACGTGCTCGCCGAGGTGCTGCTCAGTGGCCTGCTCAAACGCCGGGAGGACCCGGACGACCCGTGGGCAGTGCGCTACGAGTTCCTGCCCGGAGTCGCCTCGGAGCTACGGTCGCGGCTCGCGGTGGACGACGCCGACCTGCTGCTCAAGCACTGCTCCGATTACGTGGAGCGCAGGTTCGGGCGCGACGTGCGCAACTTCCCCGCCCTGGCCGGGGCGTTCCTGCGCGGCTCGGTCACCCCTGGTGAGGACCTGACGACGGCGGTCGCCCCGGACCAGAGCGAACCCGTCGGGCTGCGGGCCTTCGCCGAGGTGTCGGCGGAGGTGCTGCGGGACCTCGGCAAGCGGATGCCGGCCGTGCCGGTACGCGCGGAGCTGAGTGTGCGGGACCTGCTGGCACGGGGCCGGGAGGCCCTCGTGCGGTTCCGGCAGGAGGGCTCGACCAGGGAACTCGACGCAGCAGTCGGGTATCTGCGGCAGGCGCTGGAGGCCGCCGGGGCGGAGCCGGAGCGGGCCGTGGCCGCGGTGAGGCTGGCCGACGCGCTGTGGTCCCGTTGGCAGGTGCGAGGCGTCGGGGAGGACCTCCGGGAGGCCTGGCAGGCGATCGGCGACTTCGAGGACCTCAGCGCCTGGGGACGGGTGGTACGGGGGCGTATCTGCCTCGCCCAGGCGATGGAGCTGGTCAAGCAGGACATCGGGTTCGACGGCATCCCCGACGGCCTCAGGCAGTGGGCCGCCGGGGCCGCGCTCGGCGACCACCGGGCGGAGGACTTCGCCCGTGCCGTGCTGCTGTACCTGGCCGACCGGGACCTCACCTCCGCACTGCACGCCCCGGACACGACGGCCGAGCACCGGCACGGCACCGCGCTCGCACTGACGTACCTCCGCCGGGTCGTCGCCGACTCGGGAGCGGACGCGGCCGGACCGGACGGCCCTTACCCGGCATCCGGCCCCGAGGAGTGGTACGTCACCCATCTGCACCGGGCCGTCGAGGCCGCCGACGTGGCCCTGGAGTCCTCCCAGGACGAACAGGCGTATGCGGCCAGGGGCCGGCTGTGGCTCGACCTGGCACGCCAGTACGCGGGGCACGGCCGTACCTCCGCCGCCGCGCCGGACGAGCGACGCGCGGCCGAGGCCGCCCTGCGCGCCACCGACGACTTCCTTGCGGCGGTGCGTGACGAGACCGCCCTCCCGGACACCGAGCGCTGCACGATCTGGCTGGACATGGCGAGCGCCATCGAGATCCACCAGCCGCCGCGCGACGACGGCCGGGAACGCCGCTCGCTCATGTACGCGGTGGAAGCGGCCCTGGAAGCCGCCGGTGACGACAAGGCCCTGCGGTTCGCCTGCCATGAGCGGGCCGCGCACATCTACCGCGTCCGCTATGACCGCTCCGGCGACCAGCTGCAACTGGACCGGGCCATCGACGCCTGGTCGGAGGCCGAACCACTGCTGGACGAGGACGACCCGCGGCGGCCCGACGTGCTGTCCGACTTCGGGCGGGCCCTGCTCGAACGGGCGAGCACCGTGGACCTGCCCGGTGACATCACCCGGGCCATCGACCTGCTGCGCCGGGCGGTCGACGCGTCCTTCCCGGACGATCCCCGCCTGCCCCTGCGCAGGCAGCACCTGGGCACCGCCCACTTCCTGCGCTTCGGACTTCACGAGGTGCTGTCCGACCTGTACGAGGCGGAGTGGCTGTTCGGCGAGGCGGCCCGGGGATCCGACGACCCCGGTTTCCTCGGGCAGTGCTGGCTCAACCGCGGGACCGCCCAGGAGTTCCTGCACAGCCGCACGGGCGTGCTCGCACGGCTGCACCAGGCGGCCGACTGCTTCTCCCAAGCCGCCGACCACGCCCGGGAGGCGGGTGACGACGAGACCCGCTCCGTCGCCCTGCAGTCCCGGGGACAGGTCCACGAGCGGCTCGGACGGACGGGCCCGGCCCTGGCCGACTACCGTCGCGCTCTGCCCCTCACGCAGGACTCCGCCCGCCGTGAACACCTCCGCTCCCGCATTGCCCGCATGGAATCCGAAACGGCCGACGAGTGACCGCGCCCGTCGACGACGCCCACATACCCTTGCCCGACATCCCCCGGCCGGACCACACCGACCACCCGGTATTCGCGGCCGTCCTCGCCGAGCTCCGGGCCCGGGAAGGGGAGTCCGTCGTCGCCCAGTACGAGGACGCCCCATGACGGCGCACCACCCGCCGTCGGCGCACCCGCCGTGGCCGCATGTCCTGCTCGACACCTCCACCCACCGGCCCACACCCTTCCGGCAGTTCGTGCTGAAGGTCCACAGCCGCTGCAACCTCGACTGCACCTACTGCTACCTCTACCGGGGCCAGGACTCCGGCTGGCGCGACCGCCCGCCGCGCGCGCCCGAGGACACCATGCGGCACACCGCCGCCCGCATCGCCGAGCACGTCCGCGCGCACGGTCTCGACGGGATCCGTGTCGAGCTGCACGGCGGCGAGCCCCTCCTCACCGGCCCGGGCCCCGCCCTGGTCTACACCCGG
>KE354464.1 GCA_000415505.1 Streptomyces afghaniensis 772 | reverse complement strand
CTTCTGATAGATATTCCCGAATCGTCGAATCAGATGTATCCGAAGGTGAACTTTGGGATTGGATTGTAGATAGTCTCGCTGCGGCGCTGGAACGAGCCGCTCGGGAACTCCGCCCGCTTTCAGTGGCAGGTAAATCTGCCAGATCCCCGAGACCGTCGGCTCGACGTCGAGCCGCCAGGGCGCCGTTGTCTGCGGTTTCGCAGAAGAAGGAGCAGGCATCGACCAAAAGGGCGACGCTGGCCAAGTCGACGGCGCGAAGAAGCTCCGGCCAAGACGACGGCCGCGAAGAAGTCGACGGCGGCGAAGAAGGCTCCGGCCAAGACGACGGCCGCGAAGAAGACGACGGCGGCGAAGAAGGCTCCGGCCAAGACGACGGCCGCGAAGAAGACGACGGCGGCGAAGAAGGCTCCGGCCAAGACGACGGCCGCGAAGAAAGCGACGGCGGCGAAGAAGGCTCGGGAGCTGGTTGACGCATGATGACGGCCTGCCGTCGTGCAGGTGGGACGTTGCCAGGGGCTAAGACCGTGTCCTACATGGTCAGTTAGCGGTTGTGCCGGACATGGGGAGTGGGCGGTGGGGATGGATCGTTCCGGACGGATTGTGGGAGATCGCGAAGCCGTTGCTGCCGCCGGCGCGGGCGCGGCCGCGAGGGGGCGGGTCGCGAACATCGATGATGAGGCGGTCTTCGCCGCGATCATCTACGTGTTGGTCAGCGGCTGCGCCTGGCGGGCACTGCCGCCGTGCTTCGGAGCGTCGAAGTCGACCGTGCACCGCCGCTTCGCCATCTGGTCTCGTGCGGGAGTCTGGGAACGGCTGCATCAAAAGGTCCTGCAGCTCCTGGACGAGCGGAACTTGGTCGACTTGTCCCGTGTGGTCCTCGACTCCGCGCACGTGCGCGCCAAATAGGGGGCGAACACACAGGTCCGAGCCCCGTGGACCGGGGTAAGCCGGGTTCCAAAATGCACGTCCTGTCCGACGCGAACGGACTGCCTCTACGCGTCGGAGTCTCCGCGGCCAGCACTCACGACAGTCAGGCCCTGAAGCCGGTGCTGTCCCATTTCCACATGGGACACGAATCCCACGCGGCCGATTCCAAGCCAAAGCGCCTGCATGCTGACAAGGCGTACGACGTGCCTCACCTGCGGCGATGGTTATGGGGCAAGCGCATCGGCGTCTGGATCGCCGCAAGGGCATCGACTCCAGCGAACGGCTCGGCCGCAGCAGGTGGGTCATCGAGCGCATCATGTCCTGGCTGACCGGCTACCGCCGTCTCACCCATCGCTACGAGCACCATCCCCGCAACTACCTGGCCTTTCTCGGACTGGCCGCCGCCCTCTGCTGCTACAAACGGCTCCTCAAACTGACCATGTAGGACACGGTCTAAACCCACGGGGGTCAGTGGGGTGCCGCCGGTAAGAGCCGCGCTGTAGTGGCCCGCGCGTCGCGCCCTTTTCTCCAGTCGCGGACTGGTCAGAGAGGGAACTGTGAGGCCGTTATTCCTCTGGCCAGACGGCGGTTTTGCGAACTGTTGGCGGGACAACTAACACCCCGCTTCCATGGCATAGCTGGCGCTGTTCGCGCGAAGCAACGCTACAAGTGTGGGGATACTGCTCAGGGGAGACCCTGGCGGCGTGGGGCGAGTCGACCACACCTGTGTCGAGCCGGGCCAAGAGTCGCTGCTCCCACGGCAGGTGTCGGGCAGGGAGTAGACAGACCTGTATCGCCGCATCGTGCTCGTGCTTCACGATGCGCTTCCTCTGACCGACCGACCTTGACGTATGGGCAGTTTCCTCAATGGAGAGGATGTTGAGCTGGTCACCGTCAGCGCTTAAGGTGTCGTCGCCGATTTGCTCCGCGCGCCCTGCGGGTGTTTCCTGGAAGAGGGGAGAACCAACCTGGCGACACTACGGAAGTGTTTCGCATGAACAATGCATGGATATGCCCAAATTGCGGCGGGGAAGTCGGGCCGAGTTCGTCCTTCTGCAGTTATTGCGGCCATTCCGTCAGATCGCCTGACAGGTCCTCCACGTCGCCGCCTCCACCTCCTAACCCCCCGCCCCGGCCAGTGCGCGATGGTGGTGAAGGGCGGACCGCTCCTGAGGGCCGAGGTGGGAATGAAAACAAGCGTGCGGTACATCCGCCACCACCCCCTTCCTTTTCGATTGGAGGCGGGCACGCTGAAGGTCAAGTGCGCGGTGTTCAGGCGCGATCCGAATCGCGTGGAGATCAGGGGTCAGAGTCGATTTGGACTTTCCGGATCGAGCGATACGACGACTCTGGAAACCGGGTATCCCTCATCCCCGTAGAAATGAGGGGTCTTACCTTCGAGGGTTCTGTGAGTGACGGTGACTCGGTTCGGGCAAGTGGGCGGATGCGTGCCGGGACACTTCGGGTGACCCGGCTGGAAAACCTCACCACCGGTGCCACCGTACGTTCCAAGGGTGTTCCTAAAGCCGCCGTTATCCTGGCGGTAATCGTATTCGCCGTAATATTGATAGTGTTTGCATGGCTCGCCTATCAGGGATTTTCCGGTCCACCGCCCGGTTTCGAAGAGCCCGAGTGACAACTTCGGCTGGGTGGGGTTTACCCATCGCTGGTGGGTCGAGTAAGGAGGAGAGCGGCAATAATGCTGCGCACTGAACGCGGAAGCTCGTAAGTATCGGCCGCGAGCATCTGTTGGGCGAAGCACAACCCTACACGTCTCCTGTTTTCCTCGATCTGAGTGCGCTGTTCAGCCGATGCGTCGTCGGGTGGATACTCTAGAAGCTCGAATGTCACGGACTCGCACACTTGCCACGTAGCGTCCCGGCTGCTGTTACCTCTGTCTGCGGCATCGGCCGCCGCCCAAGAGGCGTCATATCGTCCCTCGGCCACGAGATCGGCTGCTGCTCCCCGGTACAGGCATGTGTGCTCCGGGCAAACTTCCGTGCACGCCGGATATGGCGGGCCCGCAGGCGTGCTGATCAGTCGCATAAGTGCGAAAGGCATCGATCTCGGAGGGCGCCGGTCACGGGTGCGAGAAGGGCTTGCCGCAGCCGATGTGCGTATTGCAGTGTGGCACTGTATGTCCACTCTGCCTGTGCGCCTCTGCGTTCTGCGTACCAATCGTGGGGCGTGCGCGGCGAGGCAGCGCAAGAGGGCGGTCTCCTCAATGCGTGGTCCCTGGTGAGGGCGAACGATTTGCACGAGATCTTGCCAGGTGCGTTCGAGGCTTGTTGGGTCCGACAGCAGGGACAGCACGATGCGGGTGAACGTCCGGCGTACAAGACGTTGGTCCAGCAGCGACCGGGCAGCTGTGCACTCCTCGTCGTGGCCTATGCACGCGGCCACGCAGGAGGGCCTGGCCAACCAGAGCTCGTTCCAGCGCCCGGCACGGCGCCAGGCCGCCATGGCGTTCCGGACCGCGGCATCATCGGTATCCCGGATCAGCTTGTCATCCTTCGTCGGCGGCACCTGTACCAACACAGGGGCATCTGCCCCGAATCCGAAGGCTGCCGCGCGGCCGACCGCCAGCGGGACCAGCGCGTCGGACTGGGCCTGGTCCATGCTCATCGTGCTGGCCAGGGCGAAACGATCGTCGGCTGCGACCGTCCGATGTGCCAGCTTCAGCAGGGTGTTCTTCAACGACCTCAGGTGCGAGCCGGGTCGGCACTTGGTTGGCGATGACTACGCCTGCCCGTAGGCGCGGATCTCTGACAGCAGATTCGTGAAACTCTCGACTGCGCTGCCTCGCGGATCGGCGACGTTCTCACTCCGCACAGGCTGTACGGCCCCCAGTAGACGGTGTGCTTCCTCGACGACGAACAGGTGAGTGAGTCCGGGGCGTTGCCCCTGTGCGCGGCGATATTCTGCGAGCCGCAACCAACAGAAGACCCATGACGAACGTCTTTGTCGTCATCGCTTCCCATCGACTCAAGTTCTATGACCGTCGGTGCTGCAAGCAGTTCGGCCATCGGCAGAGAGCGTGGTACGTCAAGCAGCCGCCCCCTTCCTCCGAGGCGCAGGCTGTTGATTCGGGTCGTCAGCGCGGCTTCGATGTTTGCGGTGACTTCTGCGTCGTATCCCAGCGAGCGTGTGACTGTGGGAACCTTCGTGGCGAGATCGCTCAGGGTAGGAAAGGCCGACCAGGCGGGTGCATGCTCGTCTAGGCGGTGGTTAGTGTCAGTTCGCAAGTCCCAGCCACGGTCTTCGTACACCTCATGCAGGCAGCGCTCCAGCACTTGTGGTAGCGGTGCCCACATGCCGAACGCTCCCTCGAAGACGGCACGCAGCAAGTCCACATGCCCTCGATGGAGCTCCGTCGGGACTCGAAGGATTGAGGCGTAGGGGTGAGACTGTCTCCCGGCAAGAGTGAAGACGCGCAAAGCAGGACCGACTATTGGGTCGCGCAGCAGCGCTCGGTACTCCGCCTTGGCCGGCTCGACCACGAGGAATGGGACGCCTGCAACAGCCACCTGGCGGATCAGGTGAAGCACTGAATTGCTCTTGCCGGAGCCGGTCACACCCGCGACGAACACGTGCCGAGTCAACGAGTCGATGGGAACGGTGAACGCCGTAGCACTCGGCTGGTCCCTCTCCACTACCGAACCGATCGGCCACGCTTGGGCCCGCGCTCGGTGGAGACGACACATCAAACCGCGGGACGATGCGGACACTGAAGCCCGCCGTTTCCAAGGCTGGCAGATGCACGTACCCGGCAAGCTGAGACGAGCTCAACAACGTCTGTGCAGCAAAGGGGTGCTGATACCCACTGGGGCCAGGTTGCGCCGGCCCCTCCGGCATGCCCCAGCAGGCTGCCAGCTGGGCGATCGTCGGATGCGTCGTCGTGCGCACCGGTTCCGGCACCAAAAGCGCGCCGGAAAATACGGCCCGCCATGCACTGGTCAACGCTGCGACATCCTGTGGACGGGAGCCGAGAAGGTAGACACCGGTGCGCCAACCTCCACGCCCCTGAGCATCCGCCAACGCGTCAAGACGTCGCTGCAGCAAGATCTGGTAGTGCTCAGCGAGGGGACTGCGTACTCCAGCCGCTTGCACCGCAGCGGCCACCGCACGCATTTCGTTGAGGACTCGATTGCGGTCCGCGCCAAGTGCGGCGGCATCAACAGGCACCGCCAGAACGAGTGCAGCCCATCGCAAACCTGTCATCGATCGCACCAGACGGTCGATTGGCAGCGCGCCGTCACGCGGGTCAGCTATCAATGGAGCCGGCACGCCCAGACCTAGCGCGCCATAGTCAAATCCGGGAGTCGCGGCTGGCCCGGGGGAAAGGTCAACAGCTGGATAAGAACCGTCGAGCATGGCACAAAGCATTGTTTGTCGAGCATCGATCGCCGCGTCACCCATGCCCAACGGAGCCCAGGTGCCTAGCCGTACTGACACTCCGTCACTTTGACCTTCGAGTAGGAACGCGACCGGGACCCCTGCACCGGCGAGACCCACCAGCAACGGCAGCGTTGGCGGCTCAATCGCCGTGCCCTCTGCACGTGGCGCCGACGGGCGTCTCGGCTGGCCGACCCCCGTGACGCGTAGCATGCGCCGGACATCCTTAGTCACAATCACTGCGGCGTCCGTGTCAATTGCGGGAACGAGTTGGGTGCGCTGCAAGTAATCAAGAGTCGCAGTGGTGACTGGATCGTTAACCATTTCAGAGCACCCGGCCGGACCGAGCCCTTGACGCGGCTCGGTAGCGACAGTGGTTTGCAGTGTGGCCATGAGTATGGGGCATGCTCCTCACCTCGCTTCTAACGTATCCGACGTCTATCAGATGCGCGTGGGGAGACCGCGCGATTATCGATCAAATGAAGCGGTTGACTGACGGAGTTATGTTGGTGGTAGGCGCCGCCTTGAGTGCGAGCCCGGCCCGTTGGGCCGTTTCATGGGACAACCGGAGGGCGGCAAGCACACGAAACCCACCGACGCCGGTCCGGGGAAACCCAGTCAGCCGGAGGGCAAGCCCACGAAACCTCCGGAAGCTGGTCCGGGGAAACCCAGTCAGCCGGAGGGCAAGCCCACGAAACCTCCGGAAGCTGGTCCGGGGAAACCCAGTCAGCCGGAGGGCAAGCCCACGAAACCTCCGGAAGCTGGTCCGGGGAAACCCAGTCAGCCGGAGGGCAAGCCCACGAAACCTCCGGAAGCTGGTCCGGGGAAACCCGGTAAGCCGGAGGGCGGCAAGCCCATGCCCGGGGGCCTTACCGCAGAGGGGCAACGCCTATGGAAGGGAGGGCAGCACACGCCAGAAGGTCAACGTCGATATGACGAATGGAAAAATACGCCCGAGGGGAAAAAGTTCCTTGCAGATAGGGAGGTGGCGAAGCTCAGGGAAAATTCACCGAATCTGCCAAACCTGTCCAAAGATAATCGGCCGCAGCAAAACTCGAAGCCGCAGGAATATAAGCCAACTTCGGTAGGTGATCGCCTGTCGGATCAGATGAAAGACGCGCTCAGCCAACAGGGAACGGGCATCTACGACCCTCCAATGCCTTTCCGCCCATGACTCAGGAGTCCCGTTGCAGTTCTTCCCCGGAGCAACATCGAGAGCCGCTTCGTGGTCATGGTCTGGCGTCCGTGAACTCATCAGCGGTCACGATCAGTGAACTCTTCCAGCCTTGCCGCTCTGTGGCGAGGACCGCAGCGGCTGACGAGATTTAGTGAGGCCAACGGGGTGCCCGGCTTATGCGGTGTCGCACCAGCGAGCTGGAGTACGCGTACGGCGGGCACCGGTTCCAGCTGGACTGCGGCTGGCACGCGACCGGCACCTGGACGATAAACGTTACGACGGCCGGGGCGGCAGCACTCGTGCGGGCCTACGTCGACGCGTTCCTTCCCTTAGACCGTGTCCTACATGGTCAGTTTGAGGAGCCGTTTGTAGCAGCAGAGGGCGGCGGCCAGTCCGAGAAAGGCCAGGTAGTTGCGGGGATGGTGCTCGTAGCGATGGGTGAGACGGCGGTAGCCGGTCAGCCAGGACATGATGCGCTCGATGACCCACTGCTGACGGCCGAGCCGTTCGCTGGAGTCGATCGCCCTTGGCGGCGATCCGGACGCCGATGCGCTTGCCCCATAACCATCGCCGCAGGTGAGGCACGTCGTACGCCTTGTCAGCATGCAGGCGCTTTGGCTTGGAATCGGCCGCGTGGGATTCGTGTCCCATGTGGAAATGGGACAGCACCGGCTTCAGGGCCTGACTGTCGTGAGTGCTGGCCGCGGAGACTCCGACGCGTAGAGGCAGTCCGTTCGCGTCGGACAGGACGTGCATTTTGGAACCCGGCTTACCCCGGTCCACGGGGCTCGGACCTGTGTGTTCGCCCCCTACTTTAGCGCGCACGTGCGCGGAGTCGAGGACCACACGGGACAAGTCGACCAAGTTCCGCTCGTCCAGGAGCTGCAGGACCTTTTGATGCAGCCGTTCCCAGACTCCCGCACGAGACCAGATGGCGAAGCGGCGGTGCACGGTCGACTTCGACGCTCCGAAGCACGGCGGCAGTGCCCGCCAGGCGCAGCCGCTGACCAACACGTAGATGATCGCGGCGAAGACCGCCTCATCATCGATGTTCGCGACCCCGCCCCCTCGCGGCCGCGCCCGCGCCGGCGGCAGCAACGGCTTCGCGATCTCCCACAATCCGTCCGGAACGATCCATCCCCACCGCCCACTCCCCATGTCCGGCACAACCGCTAACTGACCATGTAGGACACGGTCTAAGTATTAACCCGGTGATTTCTCCATTGTGCGGGTCGCCGAACCGGCCGGCCACCTCCACAGGTCGACCTGGCTATTCAAGAGCTGGTGCGTTCAGAACGCGCGTCAGTTCCCGGTTGGCTGCCCGCGGGCAGCCGTCGGTACTGCACAGGATTGATGAGCGCGTGATCGGTGCCCCCAGGAAGTCAGGCCGCGAGTTAATTGAGATCCCCATCCTCCGAGGAGTCGCACGGTTTCTTCCTTGTAGTTCGTCTACTTTGCCTCGCTAGCGCGTTGGCCGGCGGGTAGATTCCGCAGGAAAGCGGCAATGGAGGGCCGACGAGGCTCGTCCATGGTTTCAGGGGTGGAGACGGGATCGGAACCCGCTGCAGGAGATAGGTGGTCGGCGCCCTCCGGGCAACCGAACCACGCCTTCCAGTCGATCGCCCACCATATCTCTTCACCCCGAGCGAGGGGGCGAGCCCGTCGTTATGAAGGGCTCGCAAACGAAGACGCGGAGATTTCCTCGAAGCGGTTGCCCCTTCTTGGCCCGCTGTGTCAGTCCCTCTTCCGGTGCCCACAGCGACAGCGGACAGAGACTGCGGATCGCACACGGCGGACACTCCTCGCACGCCCGCTGTTCCGGTGGCTACCGGGATACAGGTCCTTGCTTCCTGAGAGGCACGGGTAAGAAGCAACTGAAATGACCTTCCTGGGATAGCCCCTTACCGTGCGAGAGATGGCAAAATCCCCAGGCGATAGGGGGCATTCGCTCACGGCAGACGAGAAACAGCGGCAGAATAGTGGAACTACAGCCGGGGGCATGGCAACGTACAACGACCCGCGAAATAGCAAGTCGGACGGCGGCACTACTGGACAGGGAGGACGTACCGGAAACGCGGTCGTGCGCGAGCGCAACATAGCCGACGCTCGCCGGTTGGCCAAACCGGCGAGCGTGCGGACCATTGATGCCGTACGCGCCGGCACTTGGGCGGTGGATCCGGCGCGGGCGGGAGCTAGGTTCGACACCTTTTCCCACGGGTGACTGCTTGAGCTGTCCCGAGTTTCGTAGAGTCCATTGATCTTCTTCAGGCGGACTGTGGGGTGGCCTCCTGTTGCTGCCAATAGTCGCCTTCGTCCCCGGCGGGCGGTACGTAGTCGAGGTGAGATGGAGCCGTTCCTCGCTGTATCAGTTGGTCCTTTGTAGGATCGCCCGCTCGACCTGGTCGACGTCCTTCTCGGGGTCCTGTACTTCGGTCGGGCTGGCCTTGTAGTTGTGGGTTGAGGGCTTCGGCCATCGCCTTGGCAGAGCTGAACGCGACTGAGTCGTCCGACGCCGAGGCGCCGAGCGGGTTGGTGCAGTTTCCCGATGCCCAGTCAAGTGACGCCGCAAGCAAATTCGGCCCGCGCTCTAGCGGAGGTCACGAGCTGGCCCACCATGCCAAGGAAGGAAATTTAGATGCCCGAACCGATCAAGAAGCTGCCGCCAAACGCGAAGGGGCAGGTGCGCTACCGCTTCGTGGTGGACGTGGGCGTAGACCCCGAGACGGGGAAGCGGAAGCAGCTCCGACGAACCTTCGACACACTGAAGGAAGCGAAGGTGGCGTATGCCCGCATCACCAGCAAGCGACACGAGGGGACATTCGTCCCGCCCAGCAAGATCACCGTGAACGAATGGCTGGATCGGTGGCTCGAGATGAAGGCCGAAGACCTGGAGCCAACCACGATCTACAACTACCAGGTGACCCTGGATCGTGTGCGCGGAAAGCTCGGGAACCTCCGGCTGCAAGAGCTTACGGAGGACCATGTGGTGGGGTGGATGCGGTGGGCACTCCAAGGAGGCCGTGTCCGCGGCGTGAAAGCCGGAATGGGTCTCGGGGTCACGTCGGTGGACATGAGCCTGGCCCGGCTGAAGGATGCCCTGAACCGCGCTGTCACGCGCGGCCTGGTGACCGTGAACGTAGCCAGCGAAGTGCACATCCCGCTGAAGGCCCGCAAGGCGGAGCGGAAGACAAAGGCGGTCGTCCAGCCGTGGAACGCCTCGGAGGTGGGTGCCTTCGTCGCTGTGATGAAGGTGGACCGTCTGTACGCGCCGCTGCTGCTGTCCCTGATGGGGCTCCGCCCGGCGGAGGTCTGCGGCCTGAGGTGGTCGGACATCGACCTGCACGCGGGCACGCTCACCATCGCTAACACGCGGACCATGATGGGGAACCGCACAGTGGTGGAGAAGGACACGAAGAGCATGGCGGGGGAGCGCGTTTTGCCCCTTCCGAGTCTGGTAAGGGAGGCGCTGAAGGCGTTCCGTGCCACGCAGGCAGTGGAACGTCTGACGGCGGGTGAAGGCTACGAGGGCGCCGGCTACGTACTCGTGGATGAACTTGGCGCCGCGTTGAACGCTCGGCAGTTGCGGGTGCGGGCCTACAAGATCATGGATGAAAACGGCCTTCGCAGGGTCCGTCTGTACGATGCTCGGGCGTCTTGCCTCACGTACCTCGCCAACAACGGGGTGCCGGATCACCTGCTCGCCATGTGGGCCGGGCACACGAACGTGAAGACGACGAAGAAGTGGTACGTGAAGCCGGACGTGGCGGACCTGCTTCCAGCAGCGGAGGCATGGGGAGGTCTCGCAGGGGGCGTGTGACAGATCGTGACAGATGAAGGTGTGAACCCGTGAGCGAAGCCAAGATCGAAACGCTGCAATACCGCTTTGACGGGCCAGAAGACGCCCCTGTCTTGATCTTGGGACCGTCCCTCGGTACCACATGGCACATGTGGGACCGCCAGGTCCCCGAGCTGATCAAGCAGTGGCGCGTCTTCCGGTTCGACCTGCCGGGGCACGGCGGCGCGCCCGCGTACCCGGCGGGCTCGGTCACCGACCTCACCACCCGGCTGCTGGCCACCCTCGAAGGGCTCGGCGTGCAGCGCTTCGGCTACGCGGGCTGTGCCCTCGGCGGCGCGGTCGGCATCGAGCTGGCCCTGCGCCACCCCGAGCGGCTCGCCTCCCTCGCGCTGATCGCCGCCTCGCCGCGCTTCGGCACGGCCGACGAGTTCCGGCAGAGAGGCGTGATAGTCCGCACGAACGGCCTCGACCCCATCGCCCGTACCGCGCCCGACCGCTGGTTCACCGGCGGGTTCGCCGCCGCGCAGCCCGCGATCACCGAGTGGGCCGTGCAGATGGTGCGCACCACCGACCCCGGCTGCTACATCGCCGCCTGCGAGGCGCTCGCCTCGTTCGACGTGCGGGCCGAGCTCGGGCGAGTCGGCGTGCCGACGCTGGTCCTCGTCGGATCGGACGACCAGGTCACCGGCCCCGCCGAGGCCCGCACCCTGGTCGCCGGCATCCCGGACGCCCGCCTCGCCGTCGTCCCCGGCGCCTCCCACCTGGTGCCGGTGGAGCAGCCCGCGGCCGTCACCGACCTGCTGGTGAGGCACTTCTCCACCGCCTGGCAGCCCGCCTTCGAGACCTCCACCGGGCAGACCGCCCTGCCCGCGGCCGCCGTGAAGCCGGTCCTGTCCGCCGCCCCGGCACAGCCCCTCCAGACCGGCCCCGTAGCCGAGATCGCCCCGGTCGCGCCGCCGCAGCCCCAGGGGCGGCCCGACCCCTACGACGCCGGGCTCAAGGTCCGCCGTGAGGTGCTGGGCGACGCGCACGTCGACCGGGCGCTGGCACAGGCCGACGAGTTCTCCGGGGACTTCCAGGAGTTCATCACCCGCTACGCCTGGGGCGAGATCTGGGACCGCCCCGGCCTCGACCGGCGCACCCGCAGCTGCGTCACCCTCACCGCCCTGGTCGCCGGCGGCCACCTGGACGAGCTGGCCTTCCACACCCGCGCCGCCCTGCGCAACGGCCTCACCCCGGGCGAGATCAAGGAGGTGCTGCTCCAGGCGGCCGTCTACTGCGGCGTCCCCGCCGCGAACAGCGCGTTCAAGGTCGCCCAGCAGGTCATCCGCGAGGAGACCACGCCCCAGGAGTGAGTGAGCCCGCCGGGGAGCGCGGAGGCAGGATGGAATCATGAAGCTCACGAAGAAGTCGCACGCCTGCGTCCGCCTCGAGAAGGACGGCCGCACCCTCGTCCTCGACCCCGGCGGGTTCAGCGAGGAGGACGCCGCGCTCGGCGCGGACGCGATCCTCGTCACCCACGAGCACCCCGACCACTTCGACGAGTTCCGGCTGCGCGCCGCGATGGAGAACAACCCGGCCGCGCGGATCTGGACCCTGAAGTCCGTCGCCGAGAAGATCTCCTCGGCGTTCCCCGGCCGCGTGCACACCGTCGGCCACGGTGACACCTTCACCGCCGCCGGCTTCGAGGTCCAGGTCCACGGCGAGCTCCACGCGGTGATCCACCCGGACATCCCGCGGATCACCAACGTCGGCTTCCTCGTCGACGGCGGCAAGGTCTTCCACCCCGGCGACGCCCTCACCGTCCCCGGCCACCGGGTGGAGACGCTGATGCTCCCGGTGATGGCCCCCTGGAGCAAGATCTCGGAGGTCATCGACTACGTCCGCGAGGTGAAGCCGCAGCGCGCCTACGACATCCACGACGCCCTGCTCACCGACCTGGCCCGGCCGATCTACGACCGCCAGATCGGGCAGCTCGGCGGCTCGGAGCACCTGCGGCTGGTACCGGGGGACTCCGCCGAGGTCTGAGGCCCGAGGTCTGAGGCCCGAGGTCTGAGGCCCCAGGGGACCGGGCCGCGTTGTCAGACCCGCCGGGTAGGTTGTGGGACATGCGCATCGCGACCTGGAACGTGAACTCGATCACCGCCCGCCTGCCGAGGCTCCTGGCCTGGCTGGAGAGCAGCGGCACGGACGTGCTGTGCCTCCAGGAGGCCAAGGTCGCCGAGGACCAGTTCCCGGCGGAGCAGCTGCGCGAGCTGGGCTACGAGTCGGCGGTCCACGCGACCGGCCGGTGGAACGGCGTGGCGGTGCTGTCCCGCGTCGGCATCGAGGACGTCGTCAAGGGCCTGCCCGGCGACCCCGGCTTCGACGGCTCGGTGGAGCCCCGCGCCATCTCGGCGACGTGCGGCCCGCTCCGCGTCTGGTCGGTCTACGTGCCGAACGGCCGTGAGGTGGACCACCCCCACTACGCCTACAAGCTCCAGTGGTTCGAGGCCCTCAAGGCCGCCGTGGCCGGTGACGCCTCCGGCAGCCGCCCCTTCGCGGTGATGGGCGACTACAACGTGGCGCCGACGGACGACGACGTCTTCGACCGCGCCGCCTTCGAGGGCTCCACCCACGTCACCCCGGCCGAGCGTGCCGCCCTCGCCTCCCTGCGCGAGGCGGGCCTGTCCGACGTGGTCCCGCGGCCCCTGAAGTACGAGCACCCGTTCACGTACTGGGACTACCGCCAGCTCTGCTTCCCGAAGAACCGCGGCATGCGCATCGACCTGGTGTACGCGAACGCGCCGTTCACGAAGGCGGTCAAGGATGCGTACGTGGACCGCGAGGAGCGCAAGGGCAAGGGCGCGTCGGACCACGCGCCGGTCGTGGTGGACCTCGATGTGTAAGGCCTTCGCGGACATCCTCTAGAGCAGCCGCAGGTCGACCGACTCCGCCAGGGCCGCCAGCCCCGCGTCGCCCGGATGCAGATGGTCCCCGCTGTCGTACGCGGGCAGGATCCGGGACGGCCGCCCCGGGTCCCGGACCACCGCGTCGAAGTCGAGCACGCCGTCGAAGACCCCGCCGTCCCGGATCCACTCGTTCACCGCGACCCGCTCTGCGTCGACGGCGGCCGTGCAGCGCGCCTCGCCCTCGCACGGCAGGATCGTCGCCGCGAGCATCCTGATGCCCCGGGCGTGCCCGCGAGCCGCCAGCTCCCGCAGCCCGGCGATCACCTGCTCCGCAGAGGTGCCCCAGCGCATGTCGTTGATGCCCTCGAAGACGACCGCCGTCCGCGCCGACGGCTGGGCGAGGACGTCCCGGTCGAACCGGTGCAGGGCGCTCACCCCGGCCGCGTCCGTGGACACCCCGTCGCCGGGATACCGGTCGGTGACCACACGGTTGCCCGAGATGCCCTGGTTCAGCACTCCGTAGCGAGGAACCTCGCTCTGCGTCAGCAGTCGGCCGGCCAGCACGTCCGGCCACCGCCGGTTCGCGTCCGCCGTGGACTTGTCGCCGTCGGTGATCGAGTCCCCGAGCAGCACCACGGATCCGGGCCCGCCGCTCACGTCGACCCCGGCGAGCAGCGGCCAGCTGGTGATCACCGAGGTGTACGGGCCGCCGGAGGCGTCCGCCGCGTGGTCGCCCGGTCCGCTGACGTACGACCGCTGCTGCGCGAGCCGGTGCACGGGCGCCGACGCCACCGTGCCGGGCAGATGGAAGCTCACCAGCAGGTCGGCGTCCGCCGGGACGGCGAAGCCCAACGGGTCGCTGTACGCCTGGGCCCCGGCCGGGATCTCCACGCCCCGCGCACCGCCGAAGGACAGCGGCACCGGCGTCCCGCGTGCCGCCGCGCCCGACGCCCGCACGGCGACCGTCGCGCTGCCGATGCGGACCGGCGCCGCCGCGAAAGTGTTGTCGAACCGCACCCGCACCCGGGGCCCGCCCGCCGACGTGTGCACGACCAGCCGCAGCGTCCGGTCCGTCCAGGGCCCCACCGCGCCGTAGCCCCCGGCCGACGTCGTCCAGCTGCCCGTCCAGCCCCGCGTCGCGGTCCGTACCGACACCGCGAAGACGTGCAGCCCGGCCGCGCGCGGCAGCCGGACCGAGGCGACCGGGCGCCCCGGGACCAGCGGCACCGTCACGACGTACAGGCGGGCCCGCTCGGCGAGTTGACCGCCGGGCGTGTTGATGTGCGGCAGGGCCACCGCCTTCGTGGCGAGCGGCCCGGTACGCCAGTCGGGCGCGGTCAGCCGGTACCCGGAGCGCGTGCCGTTCGCATACGTGATCTCGCCCGGGCCGCCCGTCTCGGTACCGGCGGTGCCCGCCACCAGGAAGGCGAGGGCGTCGCCGCGCCCCGTGACCCGCACGTCCTGGCCGGCGGCGAGGACGTTGTCCGGCTCGCCGGGCTGCCGCCGCGGCCAGGTCAGCCGGGCCCCCTGGACGGTGAGACCGCGGCCGGGCGTCCAGCCCGCGGCCGTGAGGTCCCGCGCGGACAGGGAGGCTCCGGCACCGTCGAAGTCGGCCCGCGCGGGCCGGCCGTCGTCGCTGACGGCGATGTTGTCGAACAGCCGCTCAAGCGGCACCGGCGCGGCCCGCCGCTCCTCGACGGCCCGCGCCGAGACCGCCGGCATCAGGGACACGCACAGGGCCAGGACGACCAGGATCCCCCGGACACATCGGCGCACGGCCGACTCCTCCCGCTCATCGACACACGACGAACCAAGACGAAACGCAGGGACGGAACAGAAGACACGACGAAAGCCGAGACGCACGACGCCTGGTGAAACTAGGGAGACTTCAGGGACCCGTCAACGAGCCGTGCGCGAACTCGGCGTGAACTCGTCAGGAACCGACGAGCCCGCGCGCCTGTGGTGCGTACGGTGGTACGAATGACACGCTGGACGTATGAACATCCCTTTCCTGGGCAACCGGCGCCGGAAGCTCGGGGTGCCCGATCCGGCAGGCATCGCGGAACTCCTCGCCGAGTGTGAACTGCTCCGTTCCCAGGCGTCCCGGGCGGGTGTCCGGCTGGACGACTCGGCGGTCTCGCTGGAGGCACTGGACCAGCTCGTGCCGCTCTGGCGGGACGACGAGGAGACCCTGACCTGGCTCGGCAACGACGCCGGGCTCTACCTGGGCACCGTCATCGTGCGCACCGTCCCGGGAGCCGCCTGGGAGATCCGGCACGACGGGCAGCCCGTCGTGCGGCTCGCCTCCGGCCGGGAGTTCGACGTCGTGGACTCCGGTCACGAGTGGGCCGCGAACGGAGTGCCCGAGCTGTCCCAGCTGTACGCGGAAGTCGCGGAGTCGTGAGCCCCATGGCCGCAACCATTGGCCCAAAGTTCGCCGTAAATACGGCTAATGATCGAAAAGTGCGTGTCGCCCGACAAGTCCGATCTTGCCTGGATACGTTGCGGCAACCACCACACAGCTGAGAGTGAGTAGGGCTGAGCATGGCCGTCGATCCGCTGATCGAGCTGCGTGACGTCAACAAGCACTTCGGGGAGCTGCATGTCCTCCAGGACATCAACCTCACCGTCGGCAGGGGGGAGGTGGTCGTCGTCATCGGCCCCTCCGGGTCGGGAAAGTCGACACTGTGCCGGGCGATCAACCGCCTGGAGACCATCGAGTCCGGGACGATCATCCTCGACGGGCAGCCGCTGCCGGAGGAGGGCAAGCCCCTCGCGCGGCTGCGCGCCGATGTCGGGATGGTCTTCCAGGCGTTCAACCTCTTCGCCCACAAGACCGTCCTCCAGAACCTCTCCCTGGGGCAGGTCAAGGTACGCGGGCGCAAGAAGGAGGACGCCGACAAGCGCTCCCGTGAACTGCTCGACCGGGTCGGCGTCGCCGACCAGGCGGACAAGTACCCGGCGCAGCTCTCCGGCGGCCAGCAGCAGCGCGTGGCCATCGCCCGAGCACTGGCCATGGAACCCAAGGCGATGCTCTTCGACGAGCCGACCTCCGCCCTCGACCCGGAGATGATCAACGAGGTGCTGGAGGTCATGAAGCAGCTGGCCCGCGAAGGCATGACCATGATCGTCGTCACGCACGAGATGGGCTTCGCCCGCTCGGCCGCCAACCGCGTCGTCTTCATGGCCGACGGCCGGATCGTCGAGGACCGCACCCCCGACGAGTTCTTCACCAACCCCACCAGCGACCGCGCCAAGGACTTCCTCTCCAAGATCCTCAAGCACTGAACGGGCAGGCACCGGACGGCTCATCGCATCGGACCTCGACTACGATGTGCCCTTCATCCCTGTCGGAGAGGGGGACTTCGCCGAATTCCGCCGATCCCGCCCGGGATGAGCAGACCGCCCGCCCGGTCCGCGGGCCATTCCCACCGGGTGCGGCCCCCACGGCCCTGTCGGCCACGGGGGCGGCGGTTCACATCGGCCAGGCCCGTCCGGCGGCAGCCGGAGATCACTGCTCGCGCAGCGGAACCGACACGTACGACGGGTCGTTCGCCGGCGAGGAGAAGGTCAGCTGCGCGCCGGACGGGTTGTGCTCGATGTAGAGCGGGTCGACCGTGTCGACGACCAGGGCGAGGCGATGCCCGGCCGGGACGTCGTAGGCCGTGGAGTACAGCTCCAGGTCGACGCCGAACGGCTTTCCGGGGGTGCGCCCGTGGAAGGTGTACGGCGCGTTGGTGACCAGCTTGCCGAGGCCGAGCGGCCCCACGTCGTACAGGTAGGCGACGAGGGTGCCGCTCTCCTTGGTCGGGGTGAGGGTCGTGTGCAACTTCGCCGTTCCGCGCACCCGTTGGGCCGTGGCGTACTTCTCCGACTGCCATACGGCGGCCCAGCGGCGGGGGATCAGGGGGATCGAGGCCATCGGGGGCAGCTGGGCCACCTGGTCGAGGATGCTGGACAGGAAGACGACTCCGCCGTCGGCCCCCGAGTTCACGTTGGTACGGATCGTGGTCGTGCCCGCGAGGGCGAGCTTCCGGTGTGTCGCGCCGGCCGACTTCCAGTCGGGGTAGCCCTCGTAGCCGCCCGCGGAGCGGGACTTGAGCTGGACGGGCTGCTCCCGGTCGATGCCGTTGTCCTCGCCCCGCAGGTAGTGGTCGAACCAGCGCTCGGTGTCCT
Source organism: Streptomyces afghaniensis 772 (assembly GCA_000415505.1). GTDB lineage: Bacteria > Actinomycetota > Actinomycetes > Streptomycetales > Streptomycetaceae > Streptomyces > Streptomyces afghaniensis. The sequence continues at coordinate 29,538 of KE354464.1, read as the reverse complement.
GCCACACGTCGTTGGGCAGCCCGAACAGGCCGGTCAGCTCGGCGGTGGCGTGGTCCCCGGGCCGCATCTCCAGCCGCTTGGGGCCGGTCAGCTTCTCGTAGAAGTCGGCGTACTGGTTGGGCGGGAAGACCGTGTCGCCCCAGGCGTTGGCGAGCATGATCGCCGCGCCGTTCTTGTTGATCTGGTCGACGTAGGTCGCGGCGGAACGTTTCTTCCCCCAGGCGACGAGCTCCGGTTCCTTCGCCAGGTTGGAGGCGTAGAAGTCGTCGAAGGTCTGCCGGAGTTCGGCGCTCTGCCGGCCCGTCACCACGCTCGCGCCGTCCAGCAGGGCGGCCGCCTGGACGTGCTGGGTGCGCCCGGAGTAGATCGAGTCGATCAGGTCGGCCCAGCCGCTCAGCGAGGCGACGGCCTTGACGCGCTTGTCGTGGGCAGCGGTGAGCAGGCTGATGCCGGCGCCGTAGGAGACGCCCGCCATGCCGACGTGCCCGGCGTCCGAGGGGGTGTGGGCGAGCGCCCAGTCGATGACCTTCGAGGCGTCGGCCACGTCGGGTGGGCCCGCGACTTCTATCTCGCCGCCCGACTGCCAGAAGCCGCGCACGTTGTAGGTGACGACGACGTACCCGGAGTCGGCGAGCTTCTGAGCCTGGGCCAGGTACTCGACCTGGGGCAGGCCCCAGCTCGTGGGCATGACGAGCAGCGGGTAGCGGCGGGTGCCGTCGGCGCCGGCCGGGGTGACGACGTTGGCCTTGAGGACGGTGCCGCCGTCGCCCGCGATGTCGACGAACCGGACCGGGTTCGGCGCCGCCTGTGCGGTGGGGGCGAGTCCGAGGGCGGTGCCGGCGACCAGGGTCGCCGAGACGGCGCCTACGGCGGTGGTGCGCAGGGCCTTGCGGTGGTGTCCCACGGGTCACTCCTCACTCGTGTCAGTGGCAAAGTGACCAGACGGTAACCTTGCCCCCTTACCAGTGGTAACCCGTCGGTAAGTTACGTGGCAGTAACGATTGTTGAGTAGTGGAGAACTTCAGGAGGCCCGGTGGTTTCCCCGTGGAGCCGCCGTCGCCGCGGCGGGCAGCGGGGCCTGGGCCGCGCGCGTCACGTCCGCCACCATTTCGACGACGTCCGGCCCGTACGCCTGCGAGTTGATCACCTTCAGCAGCAGCACGAACGAGTTGTTGCCGTACTTGCGGGACAGGCGCTCGTGATGGCGGGCGAGATAGCGGGTGGTGGCCTGGTTGGTGATCGACGTCTGGCCGCAGAACAGGAAGACGGGACGGGTGTGCTGGCTCCGCTCCGCCGTGAGCCGGGCGAGCAGCGCGTACTCCTCCTTGCCGTTCTCCACGCGGTAGCGCTCGGAGCCGACCAGGAACGAGCCCCGGTCCGGGCTCGGTTCGGCGTCGACGTTGACCCGCACACCGGGCAGCAGGGAGGACAGGTGCGCCGCCATCCGGCGATTGGACGCCGGGCCGCCCACGCAGAACTCGGTGCGCTCACCGAACCCCTGACGTGCCGTGTCGTGCGGAAGGATCTGGGCGTGGGCGTTGCAGTCCTTGATCAGCGCCGCGAGTTCGAGCAGCGCGAACACGTCGTAGCGCATCACGGCGAACTCGGGACCCCCGGCACCCCGGTTCACCACCAGCAGCGATTCCGAGTTGTCGGGCAGTCCGAAGAAGGCCTGCTTCCGGCGGAGCTTGCGCCTCCACAAGTAGGTGCGGGTCACCCAGCCGAGCGCGGCGCTGATGCCCGCCGCGACCACGCCCAGGACGATGTTGCGCACGTCGTCATTCATGGGCGCGCATGGTAGCGGGCCCCGACGCACCGGTGTTCGACGCCTTCCTGACGCGGCCATGGCGATGAATTAAGCTGCGCGGACGGCCTTTGACTGGAGGTGCGGATGCGTCGCCCTGTGGCACGGAATCTGACGGTCCTGGCGGTTTCGGCCGCCGTGGTGGTGTCGGTGGGAGCGGCGGCGCCACCCACCGCGCAGCGCACCGGCGGTGAGAAAACGCCCCTGGCCGTCGGCTACGGCGGTGCCGTCTCCAGCGTCGACCGGGACGCCTCGGCCGCCGGGATCGAGGTCCTGCGCAAGGGCGGCAACGCCGTCGACGCGGCCGTCGCCACGGCCGCCGCGCTCGGTGTCACCGAGCCCTACTCGGCCGGGGTCGGCGGAGGCGGCTACTTCGTCTACTACGACGCCAAGTCCCGCACGGTCCGCACCATCGACGGCCGCGAGAGAGCCCCGCTGACCGCCGACAAGAACCTGTTCGTCGAGAACGGCAAGCCCGTCCCCTTCGCCCAGGCCGTCAGCAGCGGCCTGAGCGTCGGCACCCCGGGCACGCCCGCCACCTGGCAGACGGCACTGGACAAGTGGGGCAGCAAGCCGCTCGCGAGCGTCCTGAAGCCGGCCGAGCGCCTCGCCCGTGACGGCTTCACCGTCGACGAGACCTTCCGCTCGCAGACGGCGTCCAACGAGACCCGCTTCCGCTACTTCCCGGACACCGCCGAACTGTTCCTGCCCGGCGGACGGCTCCCCGTCGTCGGCTCCACCTTCAAGAACCCCGACCTCGCCCGCACCTACGCGGAACTGGCCCGCAAGGGCGTCGGCGCCCTCTACCGCGGTGACATCGGCCGGGACATCGTCGACACGGTCAACAAGCCGCCCGTGGACCCCGCCTCGGGCTGGAACGCCCGCCCCGGCGACCTCTCCGAGAGGGACCTGGCCGCCTACCGCGCCAAGCCCCAGACACCCACCAGGTCCTCGTACCGCGGCCTCGGCGTCTACTCCATGGCGCCGTCCTCCTCCGGGGGTACGACCGTCGGCGAGGCGCTCAACATCCTGGAGCGGACCGACCTGTCGAAGGCGAGCCAGGCGCAGTACCTGCACCGCTACATCGAGGCCAGTCGGATCGCCTTCGCGGACCGGGGCCGCTGGGTGGGCGACCCGGCCTTCGAGGACGTACCGACCAAGGAACTGCTGTCGCAGCGGTTCGCCGACTCACGCGAGTGTCTGATCAAGGACGACGCGGTACTGAAGAGTCCGCTGGCGCCGGGTGATCCGCGCGATCCCGAGCGGTGTGCCTCCGGCGGTACGGCCGCTCCGACGACGTACGAGGGCGACAGCACGACGCATCTGACGGTGGCCGACAAGTGGGGGAACGTCGTCGCCTACACGCTCACCATCGAGCAGACGGGTGGCAGCGGGATCACCGTGCCGGGGCGGGGGTTCCTCCTCAACAACGAGCTGACGGACTTCTCCTTCACCCCCGCGAATCCCGCCGTGCACGACCCGAACCTGCCGGGGCCGGGGAAGCGGCCGCGGTCGTCGATCTCGCCGACGATCGTCCTCGACCGGCACGACAGGCCCGTGGTGGCGCTCGGGTCGCCCGGTGGCGCGACCATCATCACGACCGTTCTGCAGACGCTGGTCGGGTTCCTCGACCGGGGGTTGCCGCTGGTGGACGCGATCGCCGCGCCCCGGGCCAGTCAGCGCAATGCTGCGCAGACCGAGCTGGAACCGGGGCTGTACGACAACGCCGGGTTGCGGAAGCAGCTGGAGGCGATCGGGCACTCCTTCAAGCTGAACCCGGAGATCGGTGCGGCTACGGGGGTTCAGCGGTTGCCTGGTGGTAAGTGGCTCGCCGCGGCAGAGACTGTGCGACGGGGTGGTGGGTCGGCGATGGTGGTGCGGCCTGTGCGTTGAGTCCCGTCTGACGGTGCGTGGGGGCTGGTCGCGCAGTTCCCCGCGCCCCTTCAGGGCGTTGCACTCGCCTGCGTCCGGAAACTCAAGCGACCGTCCTCCACATCCACCGTCACCTGGCCGCCCTCCTCGACCCTGCTGTCCAGCAACAGTCGTGACAGCTCGTTCTCGACCTCGCGCTGGATCGTGCGGCGCAACGGGCGGGCGCCGTACTCCGGCTGGTAGCCGTGCTCGGCCAGCCATTCCACCGCTCGGTCGGTGAAGGTCACCGAGATGCCCTTGCTCTGCACGAGGGACCTGGTGCGGTCCAGCAGGAGGTTGGTGATCCGGCGCAGCTGTTCCGTGCTGAGCTGGCGGAAGACGACGATCTCGTCGATGCGGTTGAGGAACTCGGGGCGGAAGTGCTCGCGCAGGGGGCGCAGGATCTGCTCGCGCCGGGCCTCCTCGTCCGCGTCCGCGCCGCCCGACGCGAAGCCCACGGAGCCGCCCCGGCGGGTGATCGCCTCGGAGCCGAGGTTGCTGGTCATCACGATGACGGTGTTGGTGAAGTCGACCGTGCGGCCCTGGGAGTCGGTGAGGCGGCCGTCGTCGAGGACCTGGAGCAGGATGTTGAAGACGTCCGGGTGGGCCTTCTCCACCTCGTCCAGCAGAAGCAGCGAGTACGGGTGCCGGCGGACGACCTCCGTGAGCTGGCCGGCCTCCTCGTGGCCGACGTAGCCGGGCGGGGCGCCGACCAGGCGGCTGACCGTGTGCCGCTCCTGGTACTCGCTCATGTCGAGGCGGACCATGCGGTCCTCGCTGCCGAACAGGGCCTCGGCGAGCGCCCGGGCCAGCTCGGTCTTGCCGACGCCGGTCGGGCCGAGGAACAGGAAGCTGCCGATCGGCCGGTCGGGGCTGGCCAGGCCGGCGCGGGAGCGCAGCACCGCGTCCGAGACGACCCGCACGGCCTCGTCCTGGCCGACCACCCGCTCGTGCAGATGTTCCTCCAGGTGCAGCAGGCGGTCCTTCTCCTCCTGGGTGAGGCTGCTGACCGGGATGCCGGTCTGCCGGGACACCACCTCGGCGATCGCCTCGGCCCCGACGACCAGGTCCTGGCCCTCGTCGATCTCGCCGTCGCCACCGGCCTGCGCGATCCGCAGCTTCAGCTCCACGATCCGGTCGCGCAGCTGGGTGGCCTGCTCGTAGCTCTCGTCCGCGACCGCCTGGTCCTTGTCCCGGGTCAGCTGCTCCAGCTCCCGCTCCATGGCCCGTACGTCGGTTCCCTTGGTGCGGGCGCGCAGCCGGACCCGGGCACCTGCCTGGTCGATCAGGTCGATCGCCTTGTCCGGCAGCCGGCGGTCGGTGAGGTAGCGGTCGGACAGCTCCACGGCGGCGACCAGGGCCTCGTCGGTGTAGCGGACCTGGTGGTGGGCCTCGTAGCGGTCCTGGAGACCGCGCAGGATCTCGATCGCGTCGGCCGCGGTCGGTTCCGGCACCATGATCGGCTGGAAGCGGCGGGCCAGCGCCGCGTCCTTCTCGATCCGGCGGTACTCCTCCAGCGTGGTCGCCCCCACGATGTGCAGCTCGCCACGGGCGAGGGCCGGCTTGAGGATGTTGCCGGCGTCCATGGAACTGCCGTCGCCGCCACCGGCACCGGCGCCCACGACCGTGTGCAGCTCGTCGATGAAGATGATCAACTGGTCGGAGTGGGCGCGGATCTCGCCGACGATGTTGTTCATCCGCTCCTCGAAGTCACCCCGGTAGCGGGTGCCCGCGACCACGCCCGTCAGATCCAGGGCGACCACGCGGCGCCCGGTCAGCACGTCGGGCACGTCCCCCTCGGAGATGCGCTGCGCCAGTCCCTCCACGATGGCGGTCTTGCCGACGCCCGCGTCACCGATCAGCACCGGGTTGTTCTTGCCGCGGCGGGAGAGGACCTCGACGGTCTGCTCGATCTCCTGGTCCCGGCCGATCACCGGGTCGATACGGCCCTGCCGGGCCAGCTCGGTGAGGTCGCGGCCGTACTTGTCGAGGGTCGGCGTGTTCGTCGGACGCGGCCGTTCGGCCTGCGGGGCCTCGGGCGCCTCGGGGGGTTCCGAGGGGGCGAAGCGGGCCGCGTTCAGGATGTGCCCGGCGGCCGAGTCGGGGTTCGAGGCCAGGGCGCTGAGCACGTGCTCCGGTCCGATGTAGCCGTAGCCGCGGGCCCGGGCCATGTCGTGCGCGTCCAGCAGGGCGCGCTTGGCGGCCGGGGTGAGGGAGAGCGCGGTCGGCGGCGGTGCGTCGTCCGGGGTGTGCTGGGCCGGTCCCGACCGCTCGTCGATCTGCGACGCGAGCGAGTCGGGGTTCGCGCCGGCCTTGGTGAGCAGGGTCCGGGTGGGTTCGGTGGCGAGCGCCGCCCGCAGGAGGTGTTCCGTGTCGAGATCCCGGCTGCCGTGCTCGGCGGCGTACTGGGCGGCGCCGCGGACGAGCTCCCTGGCCGGCTGGCTGAGCAGCCGGCCGATGTCGATCTGCCGGGGACCGGGACGCGGTCCGCCGAAGAAGCGTGCGAGGAATTCTCCGAAGGGATCCGAGCCGTAGCCCTCCGGGCTGCTGAAGCCGCTGCTCATGGGCCTTCCGTTCCCGGCGTCCCCGGCGCGCGGGCGGGGGACGCCCTCGCTGGTCGACGTGCCGGGGTCGGGTAACCCGGGTGGCAGCCCGTTACACCTGGGGCGCGCTCGTAGAACACCTTCGCACGATCGCGGACAAGGGGCACCTTCGGGGCGTACCCGGGTAATCCCGGCAGGTCTCGGCGTGCGGTCGGGATGATCTCAGCGCGCGGTCAGGATCCTCGGGCCCGCGTCCGTGATCGCCACCGTGTGCTCCGCGTGAGCCGCGCGGGAGCCGTCGTCCGTCATCAGGGTCCAGCCGTCGGGAGCCGCGTGGAAGGTGTCGATGCCGCCCGCGATGACCATGGGTTCGATCGCCAGCGCCATGCCGTGCCTCAGGCGCATCCCGCGCCCTGGCCTGCCCTCGTTCGGCACGCCGGGGTCCTCGTGCATCCGGCGGCCGATGCCGTGGCCGCCGAAACCGTCGGGGATGCCGTAGCCCGCGGCGCGGCAGACGGTGCCGATCGCGTGGGCGATGTCGCCGATGCGGTTGCCGACGACGGCGGCCTCGATGCCGGCCGCGAGGGCCCGCTCGGCGGTCTCGATCAGGCGCAGGTCGGCCGGGCGCGGGGTACCCACGACGAAGCTGAGCGCCGAGTCGCCGACCCAGCCGCCCAGTTCCGCGCCGAAGTCGATGGAGACCAGGTCGCCGTCGCGCAGCCGGTAGCGGGTCGGGATGCCGTGCACGATCGCGTCGTTGACCGAGACGCAGAGGACGGCGGGGAAGGGGGTCGGTGCGAAGGTCGGCCGGTAGCCGAGGAAGGGCGAGGTCGCGCCGGCCTCGCGCAGCACGTCATGCGCCACCTCGTCCAGCTCCAACAGGGAGACGCCCACGTCAGCGGCCTTCTGCGCGGCCGTCAGGGCGCGGGCGACGACCTGGCCCGCCTCGTACATCGCATCGATCGACACATCGGTCTTCAGCTCAACCATGCCAATTATTATACCGGTATTAGAATCGGGGCATGGTGCGCACCCCTCTCACCCCAGAAGAGCGCGAACGCGGCGAACGGCTCGGCCGGCTGCTGCGTGAGGCGCGTGGCGACCGGAGCATGGCGGAGGTCGCGGCGAGCGCGGGCATCTCCCCGGAGACGCTCCGGAAGATCGAGACCAGGCGGGCTCCGACCCCGGCCTTCTTCACCGTGGCCGCGCTGGCGGGCGCGCTCGGGCTGTCGATGGACGAGCTGGCCGGGCGGTGCGTGCTGGTGCCGGTCTGACGAGGGAGTGCTGAGGCTCCTGCGCCGCGTGTGAAAACTCCCCGTAGCACGGCTGTAACACGACTGGTGTTGCCTACTGGGCGGAGTGTCCGGTCGGGCGGGAGTTGAGCGATGGCGGCGGATCGACTCCCAAGTGCAGTACGGGAGTTCGCGCATTACCTGGACGGTCTGCTGGCACGCCTGGACCCGTCCGGGGGCTGGTGTGCGGTGTTCTGGCAGCGTGACCCCGAGGGCATGCGGGCCTGTCTCGACGGTCGGGAGATGCCGCCGTGGGACGTGGTCGAGGCGCTGTTGCAGGACCTCGCCGGGCAGTACGGCCCGGGGGGCGCGGGCCCGGAGACGGAACGCGCCCGGTCCCTGCACGCCGCCGCGCTCGCTGCGTACGATGCCCGGCCCGGCGGCCGTGACGCCCTCGGGGACCGGCTCGACGTCATGCTCCGCGAACAGAAGTACGCCGCCGAGCGCCAGACGGAACTGACCCGCCTCCTCGCCGTCGCCGCCACCCGCGAAGAGGCCGACACCCTCCGCCTCGACCTCGCCTGGGCCCACGACGACCACGAGCGCGCGACAGCGCGCTGCGCGGAACTCCGGGCCCGGATGGCCGACTTGGACCGCCGCGAGCGGGGCGTGTTCCACGGGGCTTGGGGTGACGGCAGGCCGGGACCTGCCGCTGGTGTGCCCGTCAGCGCGGGCGCGGCTTCAGGCGGACATGGCGGCGGTGGGTCCCCGGGCGACGACGCTGCCTGGTCGGGCGCGTGGCGCCGCAGGCCGAACGACGGAGACTTCGCGGCGGCGGAGGGGGCTTCGCGAGCAGGACAGGGCAGGGAGACGGGCCCTGGTACGGCGCACGGGTCTTCGCGAGCAGGACCGGCCAGGTGGGCAGGCTCTGGTGCGGCGGTGGGCGGTGCTCGACCGGCAAGGGCCGACGGGTACACGCCTGACGGCCCGATACCGGACAGCGGCCGTATGCGATCGGCCCCGGGCGGCCCGTACGACCCCGGGACGCCTGACACGGCCTGGCACCGCGAGGACCCGGCGTCAGGCGTGCCGGGTGCGGCCGGTCGCCACGCCCCCCGGCATCCGGACGCCGAGGCGGACCCGGCCGGGCGGCCCGATGCCCAGGACGGCGAGTCTTCGGCAGGACATCCGGGCTACCTGAAGCATGCCGCCTACCGGAAAACCACAGCCGGCGGCACACCCGACGCCGTCGCCGCTCCGTCCCCAGCAGCCCCCGGACCCCTCACCGCGCCAGAACCCACGGCCACACCGGAACCCGCAGTCGGCCCTGAGCTCATCGCCACCCAGGAACCAAGCGCCCCCCGGGAACCCAGCGCCCCCCGAGGGCCTGCCGCCACCCGGGAACCCGCCGCCGGCCCGGAAACCCCCGCCCCCAAGCAACGCAAACGCCGCCGCGGCAGCGCCCGTTTCGCCGGGATGGTCGAGGAGGACGCAGCGCCCGTCGTCGCGCCGTCTGCTGCTGTGCCGCTGCTTCCCGACCCGGCCCCGGTGACCGGCCGCCGTACGCCCCGTGGTGCGCGGTTCGCCGGGGCCGCCGAAGCCGTGGGGGAGGAGCGGGCGGAACCGCGCGCCGTGGACGTCGGTGTGGCCGAGCGGAGGGACGTCGTGCAAGCCGTCGAGGCCCTCGCGCGGCTGCGGAAGGAGGGGCGCAGCGGCGAGGCGCACGCTCTGCTGGTCGAGGCCGCCTCCTGGGCCCCGGCCCGGTTTCCGCTGCTCGCGCACGAGCTGGAGCGGGCCGGGCTCGGTGCGGACTGGCAGACGCTGCTCTGGGAGGCCGGCTCGCTGCCCGCCGGGCGGCTGGTCGCCGCCGCGGACGCGCTGGGTGCGGCCGGGCGCGCGGGCGACGGGCAGCAGATCCTGCGGCAGGGGACCGGCCGGCCCCCGGGCGAGATCGGAGAGGCCGTCCTGGGACTGGTCGCCGAGGGGCGCCACCGCGAGGTGCGCGTGCTGCTCGATGCGTACGTCAGAGCACGCACCCCCGAGGAGGCGGCCCGCAGCGCCGAGCCCGGTCCGCAGACCCTCGTACCGCTCCTGCTGGAGGCCGCCCGGGGCGTGTCGGACGAGCGCCGCTGGGACCTCGTGCACGCTCTCCGGGTCGCCGGATTCCCTGCCTGACCGGGCATCTCGTGCCCCCGGCGACTCACCCACAGGAGTGCGAATCGCGCGCGGCACCGCGGGTTGGGGACGATGGTCTTGGCAAGCCCGGGCCGGAGGCTTACGTTCGTGGCTCTACGGCCCGCTTCTACGGGCGTAGAGGCGCTGACGTCGCGTCGAAGGAGCAGCTCATGGCCAACGTCGTACGTGCCGCCCTGGTCCAGGCCACCTGGACCGGCGACACCGAGTCCATGGTGGCGAAACACGAGGAGCACGCCCGCGAGGCGGCCCGCCGGGGCGCGAAGATCATCGGTTTCCAGGAAGTCTTCAACAGCCCCTACTTCTGTCAGGTCGAGGAGCCGGAGCACTACCGCTGGGCCGAGCCCGTACCCGACGGGCCGACGGTACGGCGCATGCGGGCCCTCGCGCGCGAGACCGGCATGGTGATCGTCGCGCCGGTGTTCGAGGCGGAGCAGCCCGGCTTCTACTACAACACCGCGGCCGTGATCGACGCCGACGGCACCTACCTCGGCAAGTACCGCAAGCACCACATCCCGCAGCTCAAGGGTTTCCGCGAGAAGTTCTACTTCAAGCCGGGCAACCTCGGCTGGCCCGTCTTCGACACGGCGGCCGGCAAGGTCGGCGTCTACATCTGCTACGACCGCCACTTCCCGGAGGGCTGGCGGCAACTCGGCCTGTCCGGAGCCCAGCTGGTCTACAACCCCTCCGCCACCCACCGGAGCCTGTCGTCCCACCTGTGGCGGCTGGAGCAACCCGCGGCCGCCGTCGCCAACGGGTACTACATCGCGGCGATCAACCGCGTCGGGCAGGAGGAGTACGGCGACAACGACTTCTACGGGACGAGCTACTTCGTCGACCCCCGCGGGCAGTTCGTGGGCGACGTCGCCAGCGACAGCCAGGAGGAGCTCGTGATCCGCGACCTGGACCTCGACCTCATCGAAGAAGTGCGGCAGACGTGGGCCTTCTACCGCGACCGCCGCCCCGACGCCTACGAAGGACTGGTGCAGCCGTGACCAACGACCTGCTGGGCCGCCACCGGGCCGTGCTCCCCGACTGGCTCGCCCTCTACTACGAGGACCCCCTCGAGATCACCCACGGCGAGGGCCGTCACGTCTGGGACGCCCACGGCAACCGGTACCTCGACTTCTTCGGCGGCATCCTCACCACGATGACCGCGCACGCCCTGCCCGAGGTGACCAAGGCGGTCAGCGAGCAGGCCGGGCGGATCATCCACTCCTCGACCCTGTACCTCAACCGGCCGATGGTCGAACTCGCCGAGCGAGTGACCCAGCTGAGCGGGATCCCGGACGCGCGCGTCTTCTTCACCACCTCCGGGACCGAGGCCAACGACACCGCCCTGCTGCTCGCCACCACCTACCGCCGCAGCAACACGATCATGGCCATGCGCAACAGCTACCACGGCCGCTCCTTCAGCGCCGTCGGCATCACCGGCAACCGCGGCTGGTCCCCGACCTCGCTGTCCCCGCTCCAGACGCTGTACGTCCACGGCGGCGTGCGCACCCGCGGCCCGTACGCCTCCCTCGGCGACGACGACTTCATCGCGGCCTGCGTCGACGATTTGAAGGACCTGCTCGGCCACACCCGCGCGCCGGCCGCGCTGATCGCCGAACCCATCCAGGGCATCGGCGGCTTCACCTCACCGCCCGACGGGCTCTACGCCGCCTTCCGCGAGGTGCTGGACGAGCACGGCGTCCTGTGGATCGCCGACGAGGTGCAGACCGGCTGGGGCCGCACCGGCGAGCACTTCTGGGGCTGGCAGGCCCACGGGCAGAACGGGCCGCCGGACATCATGACCTTCGCCAAGGGCATCGGCAACGGCATGTCCATCGGCGGTGTCGTCGCCCGCTCCGAGATCATGAACTGCCTCGACTCCAACAGCATCTCCACGTTCGGCGGCACCCAGATCACCATGGCGGCGGGCCTCGCCAACCTCAACTACCTGCTGGAACACGACCTCCAGGGCAACGCCCGGCGCGTCGGCGGCATGCTCATCGAGCGGCTGCGGTCCGCCGCCGCGCAGGTGCCGGCCGTACGGGAGGTGCGCGGACGCGGACTGATGATCGGCATCGAGATCACCAGGCCGGGGACCGACGAGGCCGACCCGCAGGCCGCGGCGGCCGTCCTGGAGGCGGCCCGCGAGGGCGGCCTGCTGATCGGCAAGGGCGGCGGCCACAACACCAGCGCCCTGCGCGTCGCCCCGCCGCTGTCCCTCAACGTCGCGGAGGCCGAGGAAGGCGCCGCGATCCTCGAGAACGCTCTGAGGAGCATCCAGTAGCAGTGCACTGAACAAGGGAACGGCACCATGACCATCACCTTGGATTCCCCGGAACCCGCGCTGTCGGTCCGGCAGGTCCTCACCCTGGAGCGGGTGCTCGCCGGGGAGCCCGAGGTGGTGGCCGGCGCGAGCCATCTCGACCGGCCGGTGCGCTGGGTGCACGTCGCCGAGGCCGCCGACGTCGGCGTGATGCTCAGCGGCGGCGAGATGATACTCACCACCGGTGTGCTGCTCGCCGGCGACGAGGAGAAGCAGGCCGAGTACGTCCGGTCGCTGCACCGCGCGGAAGCCGCCGCCGTCGTCCTCGGACTCGGCCGCGCCTTCCCCGCCGCGCCGGCCGTGATGCGCCGGGCGGCCGAGCGGTGCGGGCTGCCGATGGTCGTCCTGCACCGGCCCTTCCCCTTCGCCGAGCTGACCGAGGAGGTCCAGTCACGCCTCGTGCGGCGCAAGTTCGCCGCCGTCAGCCTCTCCGAGGCCGTCCGCACCGAACTCACCGCACTGATCACCGCGGGCGCCCCGCTGCAACGCCTGCTCGACGAGGTCGCCCGGCACAGCGCCTGCCCGGTCGTCGTCACCAACCTCGCCCACCGCGTCCTCGGCACGGCGGGGGAGCGGCCGGCGGTGGACGACGTGCTGCGCGACTGGGAGCGCATCGCCCGGCAGGCCGGCGGCACCGAGGGCGACGGCTGGATCCGGGCCGAACTGGGCGGACGCGGGGAGCGCTGGGGCCGGATCCTGCTGTGCGGCTACCGGGGCGACACCGCCACCGGGCGGCTGCTGGCCGACCGCGCCGCCGAGGCCCTCGTCCTGCACCGCATGCTCGGCGGCGGCGCGGCGTGCTCCGTGGGAGGAGCAGTCCGCGCAAGGCCTGCTGACCGACCTGGTCAGCGGCATCGTACCGGCACGGCAGTTGCTGCCCCGGGCGCGTGCGGCCGGGCTGCCGGTCAACCGGCGGACGTTCGTGCCGCTGGTCGTCCGCGACGGCGACACCGCCCGGCTCGACCGGCTGCTGCGTCTGCTGGGCCTGCCCGGGCTGGTCGCCGAACTGGCCGACGGAGCCACCGCCGTGCTGCTCAGCCTTCCCCGCGACCAGGACGCGGACGCCCTCGCCGCACACTTCGCGACCCGGCTGCGCACCGAGTCAGGACCGGCCCGCACGGTCGTCGCCGCGGCCGACCCCCGTGCCGCCTGGGACGACGTCCCCGCCGGACTGCGCGAGGCCCAGCACGTCGCGGACGCCGTCGCCGACTCCTCCGCCGTCCTCGACCTCCCACCGGTCGTGCGCCTGAAGGACGTCCACCTGCGGGGCCTGATCCGCCTGCTGCGCGACGACCCGCACGTGCAGTCCTTCGCCGAGCGGGAGCTGGACGGGCTGCTGTGCGAGGCCGAGGAGGACCTGCTGTCCGTGCTGCGCACCTACCTCGCCACCGGCCGCAACAAGTCCCGGACCGCCCAGCTCCACCACGTCTCGCGGCCCGCCCTCTACCGCCGCCTGGAAGCCATACAGGTCCGCCTCGGGGTGGACCTCGACGACTTCGAGCAGGCCGCCTCGGTGCACATCGCACTCCTCGCGCACGACGCGCAACAGCAGTGAAACACCCGACCACCTGGGAAAACGGCGGTGAAACATGGGCACACGGCAGAGTGACACGGTGGCACGCCGCACGCCCCCAGACGTGACACGGTGGAACTCAAAGAGCACGTCCCGGCTTCCTAGGCTCACGGCACACCGAGCGACCGGAGGTCCCGATGAGCCGAGTGATCCGTGCCGCCGTCTTCCAGACCGCCTGGACGGGCGACAAGGAGTCGATGATCCAGGTCCACGAGCAGGCGGCCCGCGACGCGGCCGCGCAGGGTGCTCAAGTCCTGTGCTTCCAGGAGCTGTTCTACGGACCGTACTTCTGCCAGGTCCAGGACCCGGCCTTCTACGAGTACGCCGAGCAGATCCCCGAGGGCCCGATCGTCCGCCGCTTCCAGGCCCTCGCCAAGGAACTGGGCATCGTCCTGGTCCTGCCGATGTACGAGGAGGAGCAGCCGGGCGTCCTCTACAACACCGCCGCCGTGATCGACGCGGACGGCTCCTACCTCGGCAAGTACCGCAAGACACACATCCCGCAGGTCAGGGGCTTCTGGGAGAAGTTCTACTTCCGCCCCGGCAACTCCGGCTGGCCCGTCTTCGACACCGCCGTCGGCAAGGTCGGCGTCTACATCTGCTACGACCGGCACTTCCCCGAGGGCTGGCGCGCACTCGGCCTCGCGGGCGCCGAGATCGTCTTCAACCCCTCGGCCACCTCGCGCGGCCTGTCCGGCTATCTCTGGCAGCTGGAACAGCCGGCGGCGGCCGTCGCCAACGAGTACTTCGTGGGCGCGATCAACCGGGTCGGCGTCGAGGAGTACGGCGACAACGACTTCTACGGCACGTCGTACTTCGTGGACCCGGAGGCCCAGTTCGTCGGCGAGGTGGCCAGCGACAAGGAGCCCGAACTGGTCGTCCGCGACCTGGACATGGCCAAACTCCGAGAGGTCCGCGACCGCTGGCAGTTCTACAGGGACAGGGCCCCTGCAGCGTACGGTCCGCTGACGGACCTCTAGGGGCGCGGGGCTGTATTCGATATGCGGCTACCGCCGCGTGCGCGCTGCCAGCCACAGTCAACCGGCACGTCCAAACGGCGAGGAGCGACAGAGCATGACCACCCGAACCGTCATCCGCGGCGGCCTCGTCATCACCGCATCCGACGAGATCCACGCCGACGTCCTGATCGAGGACGGCCGAATCGCCGCCCTCGCAACCTCCGGCACCCCCGCCGCAGAGGCCTTCACCGCAGACCGGACGATCGACGCCACCGGAAAGTACGTCATCCCCGGCGGCGTCGACGCCCACACCCACATGGAGCTGCCCTTCGGCGGCACCTTCGCCTCCGACACCTTCGAGACCGGCACCCGCGCCGCCGCCTGGGGCGGCACGACCACGATCATCGACTTCGCCGTGCAGAGCGTCGGGCACAGCCTGCGCGAGGGCATCGACGCCTGGCACGCCAAGGCCGAGGGCAACTGCGCCGTCGACTACGGCTTCCACATGATCGTCTCCGATGTGAACCAGGAGACGCTCAAGGAGATGGACCTGCTGATCGAGGAGGGCGTCACCTCCTTCAAGCAGTTCATGGCCTACCCGGGCGTCTTCTACAGCGACGACGGCCAGATCCTGCGCGCCATGCAGCGCTCCGCCGAGAACGGCGGCCTGATCATGATGCACGCCGAGAACGGCATCGCGATCGACGTCCTGGTCGAGCAGGCCCTGGCCCGGGGCGAGACCGACCCGCGCTACCACGGAGAGGTCCGCAAGGCCCTGCTGGAGGCCGAGGCCACCCACCGTGCCATCAAGCTCGCGCAGGTCGCGGGCGCGCCCCTGTACGTCGTGCACGTCTCGGCGACGGAGGCGGTCGCCGAGCTGGCCCGGGCCCGTGACGAGGGACTGCCCGTCTTCGGCGAGACCTGCCCGCAGTACCTGTTCCTGTCCACCGACAACCTCGCCGAGCCGGACTTCGAAGGCGCGAAGTACGTGTGCTCCACCCCGCTCAGGCCGAAGGAGCACCAGGCCGCGCTGTGGCGGGGCCTGCGCACCAACGACCTCCAGGTGGTCTCCACCGACCACTGCCCGTTCTGCTTCGTGGGCCAGAAGGAACTCGGCCGCGGCGACTTCTCCAAGATCCCCAACGGCCTGCCGGGGGTGGAGAACCGTATGGACCTGCTCCACCAGGCGGTCCTCGACGGGCACATCTCCCGCCGCCGCTGGATCGAGATCGCCTGCGCCTCGCCGGCCCGGATGTTCGGCCTCTACCCGAAGAAGGGCACCATCGCGCCGGGCGCCGACGCCGACGTCGTCATCTACGACCCGCACGCCGAGCAGGTCATGTCGGCCGAGACCCACCACATGAACGTCGACTACTCGGCGTACGAGGGCAAACGCGTCACCGGCCGGGTCGAGACGGTCCTCTCGCGCGGCGAACCCGTGATCACCGAGCGGGAGTACACCGGGCACGCCGGGCACGGCGTCTACACCCCGCGATC
Organism: Streptomyces afghaniensis 772; assembly: GCA_000415505.1. GTDB lineage: Bacteria > Actinomycetota > Actinomycetes > Streptomycetales > Streptomycetaceae > Streptomyces > Streptomyces afghaniensis. The sequence continues at coordinate 13,509 of KE354464.1, read as the reverse complement.
CACCTGTCAGTACCTCAACTAGGAGTGGTGCCGATGGACTTCGGACTCGTCCTGCAGACCGACCCGCCGGCCTCGCGGGTGATCAGCCTGATGAAACGGGCGGAACGCAACGGATTCTCGTACGGCTGGACCTTCGACTCCGCCGTGCTGTGGCAGGAACCGTTCGTGATCTACAGCCAGATCCTGGCCAACACCACGAAACTGAAGGTCGGGCCGATGGTGACCAACCCGGGCACCCGCACCTGGGAGGTCACCGCCTCCACCTTCGCCACGCTCAACGACATGTTCGGCAACCGCACGGTCTGCGGCATCGGCCGCGGCGACTCCGCGATGCGCGTGGCCGGCCGCAAGCCCAACACGCTGGCCCGGATCAGCGAGGCCATGAAGGTCATCCGGGCCCTCGGCAGCGGTCGGGAGGCCGACCTCGGCGACGGCACGGTCGTCCGGTTCCCGTGGATCGGGCCGGGCGCCGAACTCCCCGTGTGGATGGCCGCGTACGGACCCAAGGCCCTGAAGATGACCGGCGAGGAGGCCGACGGGTTCATCCTCCAGCTGGCCGACCTGTATCTGACCGAGTACATGGTCAAGGCCGTGAAGGACGCGGCCGTCGCCGCCGGCCGGGACCCGTCCGAGGTGACCGTCTGCGTGGCCGCCCCGGCCTACGTCACCGAGGACGACTCGCCCGAGGCGCTCGCCCACGCGCGCGACCAGTGCCGGTGGTTCGGCGGGATGGTCGGCAACCACGTGGCCGACCTGGTGTCCAAGTACGGCGAGCACTCCGCCGCCGTCCCCGACGAACTCACCGACTACATCAAGGCGCGGGAGGGCTACGACTACTCCCACCACGGCCGCGCCGACAACCCGGACACCCAGTTCGTGCCCGACGAGATCGTCGACCGGTTCTGCCTGATCGGCCCGGTCGAGAAGCACGTCGAGAAGCTGAACGCGCTGCGCGCGCTCGGCGTGGACCAGTTCGCCGTCTACGACATGCACGACGCGCAGGAAGCCGTGATCGACACGTACGGATCGCGGGTGATCCCGGCCGTCAACGGCTGACCGCCTCCGCACCACTCCTTTGATCTCCCCCTTCCCGCCGGCCAGGGAAGGGGGCCCAGGACGCTCCCGAGCGCAGCGCACCCCCCATCGGCGCCACCCGCATGGCCTTTCCCGTCCCACCTCCATGATTGGCCTGGCCCATGACCGACACCGCTCCCACCGCACCGCCGCCGACCACCCAAGTCACCCTCGCCGACGGCCGGGTGGAGATCGCCCCGGGCGCCCCCGCACCGACCGGGCCCTACGCCAACGAGGACCTGCTGCCGGTCCCCGTCGAGAAGCGCACCTGGACCACGTACAACTTCTCCGCGCTGTGGGTCGGCATGGCCCACAACACGGCCTCCTGGACCCTGGCCTCCGGACTCATCGCCGTCGGCATGGACTGGAAGCAGGCGGTGTTCACCATCGCCCTGGCCAATGTGATCGTGCTGATACCGATGCTGCTCACCGGGCACGCCGGACCCAAGTACGGCATACCCTTCCCGGTCTTCGCCCGGGCCTCCTTCGGCATCCGAGGGGCCAACCTGCCCGCAGTCGTACGGGCGCTGGTGGCGTGCGGCTGGTTCGGCATCCAGACCTGGATCGGCGGCGAGGCCATCTACTTCCTGGCCGGCAAGCTCGTCGGCAGCGGCTGGACCGACGCGGCGAAGGTCGGCGGCTACGCCTGGACGATGTGGCTGTCGTTCGCGATCTTCTGGGCGCTCCAGGTCGTCATCATCTACCGGGGCATGGAGACCATCCGCCGCTTCGAGAACTGGGCGGCGCCGTTCGTGCTCGTCGGCGCGTTCGTGATGCTGTGGTGGATGAGCGACAAGGCGGGCGGCTTCGGTCCGCTGTTCGACCAGCCGTCGAAGCTCGGCTGGGGCCCGGACTTCTGGAAGCTGTTCGCTCCGGCGCTCATGGGCATGATCGGCTTCTGGTCCACGCTGTCGCTGAACATCCCCGACTTCACCCGCTACGGCAGGAGCCAGAAGGCGCAGACGTGGGGGCAGGCCCTCGGTCTGCCGACGACGATGACGCTGTTCGCGTTCCTCTCCGTGATGGTCACCTCCGGCTCGCAGGCCGTCTACGGCGAGGCGATCTGGGACCCGGTACAGCTCGCGGCCAAGACCGACAACACGGTGGGCCTGCTGTTCGCCCTCGTCACCGTCCTGGTGGCCACGCTGTCCGTCAACGTCGCGGCCAACCTGGTCTCACCCGCTTTCGACTTCTCCAACATCGCGCCGCGGAAGATCAGTTTCCGGGCGGGCGCGCTCGCCACCTGCGTCCTCGGTGTGCTGATCTTCCCGTGGAAGCTGTACTCCGACCCGCAGGGCTACATCTTCACCTGGCTCGGCCTGGTCGGTGGCCTGCTCGGCACCGTCGCGGGCATCCTCATCGCCGACTACTGGATCCTGCGCCGCTCCCGGCTCGACCTGGCCGACCTGTACCGCACGGGCGGCCGCTACTGGTACGAGGGCGGCTGGAACTGGCGGGCCGTCGTCGCCTTCGCGGTCGGTGGTGTCCTCGCCGTCGGCGGCGCCAGCTTCAAGCCGCTGATCGACGGCCGCCCCATCCCGGCCCTGGCCGATCTGGCCGACTACGGCTGGGCGGTGGGCCTGGGCACGTCGATGCTGCTGTACCTGGTGCTGATGGCGGCACGGGGCGGCAACCGGGCCACCGTCTGACACCACCACGGCCACGGCCATGGCCACGGATGCTGGAGGGCGGTCAGCCCTTGCCGTCCTCCAGCGCGGCCACCGCTTCCTTCGCGGCCTTGATCGCGCCCTTGTTGATCGTGTCCGTGCTCGGCGCCTTCTTCGACTCGAAGTCGCTGCCGTTGTACGTGACGATCATCAGCGCGTTGGACGCGCGCACGAACACCTGGCCCTCGCGGGTCTGCTGCTTGTCCTCGGTGGTGAGGTTGACGATGGAGTACGCAGTGTCACCCAGACCGGGAACGGTGCCACCGCCGCTCTTCTCCTCGGTGCGCCCCTGGTAGGCCTTCTCTGCCGCCTCGTCCGACTCCATCACCTCGAAGGACACGTCGAGCCAGCGGTAGTTGTACCCCTTGAGCGCGTTCCAGGAGCAGGTGCGGCGCAACTGCGAGTCCGTGGACGGGATCTCCTTCCCGGCCGTCTTGGCACCCGGCACCAGCGACTCGACCGTCTTCTTGGCAACGCTCTCGCACGGCGCCGGCGCGGCCGAGTAGGTCTTCGACACGGTCGACGTCGACGGGGCGGACGCGGACTGGGTCTCGGTCTTCTCGTCGGCCGGCTTGTGCTCGGCGGCCTGCGGCGCGGCGAGCGGGCCGGACGACAGCGCCCAGCCCGCCGCGGCGAGCACGGCCACCGGGGACAGGCGTGCGGTCAGGGCCAGGGGCAGAGGTAGGGAACGCACGGCGCCCTTCTCGTGGGGGACGGCGGACGGGACGACAGTTTCACATGACTCCCTGTGACGCGGAAGTGCGAACTCGCTCCGTGCCTGCGTGGTGACGGTGACTCACTGTCGACGGTTGTGGTTTCGATCGGTTAGGCGGTCACTGGGCGGTTTGTCATCGCACAGGTCCACGGGAGCCGGGCAGCCTATCGTTGCGGACATGGTCTTCCAGCCGTCGACGGAACCCTCCGTCTTCCACGCAACGCTCCGCGACCAGTTCGAGACATTCCTCGATGAGCATCGCTGCGCGCTTCACGACAGTCTGAACGGGCTGACCGAAGAGCAGGCACGCCGGTCACTGGTCACGTCCAAGACCACGCTGCTCGGTCTGGTCAAGCACGCCACGTTCGTCGAGAAGGTCTGGTTCGACGAGGGGACGACCTGCCGATCCCGTGCCGAGATCGGCATTCCCGACTCGCCCGACGAGTCGTTCGACCTCCACGACGACGACACGGTCGCCTCGGTCCAGCACGCCTACCGGCAGGCATGCGCGGCATCCCGTCGCGCCACGGCAGAGCTGACGCTGGACGACCTCCTCCTGGGCAACCGCCGGGGCCCACTGCCGCTGCGTTGGGTCTACCTCCACACGCTGCGCGAACTGGCCCAGCACTGTGGCCACGCCGACATCCTCCGCGAGCAAGTCCTCGGTGGCACGACATCCCGCGGCTGAAGCGGGGACTGCCCGAAGCTCACAGCACGTCCCCCTCGCCCCTCCACCGAGGTACCGCCCAGGCCATCACGTAGCCGAAGCCGTTGAGGGCCCAGTGCAGCGCCGCGGGCGCCAGCAGACTTCCGGACCGGCGCCGCAGCTCGCACAGGCCGGCCCCGGCCACGGTCGTGGCGACCACGGCGGCCGCGACCGACAGCGCGGTGCCTGCCGGTCCGGTGCCGAGGACCCCGGCGGCCGCGTTGGCCCGGCTCAGCCCGCGCGAGGGAAGCACATGCCAGAGCCCGAACAGCACCGACGACACCGCAGTGGCCCAGGCAGTGCCGCGCCGACGCCGCACCATGGCCCACAGGACGCCGCGGAAGGCGATCTCCTCCAGCAGCACGGTGCCGACCGGCACCCTGACCAGCACCCGCCACAGCAGTTCCCCCACGGTCAGGCCGGCGGCGCGTTCGTCCTCGAAGGCCTCCCTGGTGACCGGCAGAGCGAGCCCGACCAGGAAAACGGCGAGAACCGCTCCCACCAGCACCGCTGACCACCGCAGCCCCTGGTACATGGCAACCGTGTCGAGCCCGAGATCGGCGCGGGTGAGACCGTCCCACCGGGCGATCAGCAGCAGTGCGGCAGCCGCGGCCACACAGGTGGGTACGTAGGCGCCGGGCGCGAGCCAATTGTTGAGCAGGTTCGCGGCCACCAGGACAGTGAGGACACAGAACATCCGCATGGTGTCACCAGCATCCCGCTATCCGCTCCGTCAGCCCGGGTAGGGAAGGGAGATCACCGGCAAACAGGTGAACGAGATGAGAGGCCCTATGTTCACGACCCGCCCCACTCTCCAGGGCACCTTCGGCATGGTGTCCTCCACGCACTGGCTCGCCTCGCAGTCGGCCATGGCCGTCCTGGAGGACGGCGGCAACGCCTACGACGCCGCCGTGGCGGGCGCGTTCGTGCTGCATGTCGTCGAGCCGCACCTCAACGGCCCGGCCGGCGAGGTGCCGATCCTGCTCGCGCCGGCCGGCGGTGAGGTACGGGTGCTGTGCGGGCAGGGCGTCGCACCGGCCGGGGCGACGGTCGCGCACTACCGGGGCCTCGGCCTGGACCTCGTCCCCGGCACCGGGCCGCTCGCCGCCGCCGTGCCGGGCGCGTTCGACGCCTGGATGCTGCTGCTGCGCGACCACGGCACCAAGTCCCTCGCCGATGTCCTGAAGTACGCCGTCGGATACGCCGAGCACGGACACCCGCCCGTGGAACGCGTCGGCGAGACCGTCGAGACCGTACGCGAACTGTTCGAGACGGAATGGACCTCCTCGGCGGACGTCTACCTGCCCGGCGGCAAGCCACCCCGCCCCGGCGGGCTCTTCGCCAACCCGGCGCTCGCCGCCACCTGGAAGCGCCTGCTCGCCCGCACCGCGGGGGCGGGGACCGGGAGGCCCGGATCGAGGCCGCGCGGGAGGTGTGGCGCTCCGGCTTCATAGCCGAGGCCCTGGTGCGGCAGGCCGGGCGGCCCACCCTGGACACCAGCGGCGCACACCACACCGGCACCCTCACGGCCGCCGACCTCGCCGCCTGGTCCGCGACCTACGAGACGCCGGCGACGTACGACTGGAACGGCTGGACCGTGTGCAAGCCGGGCCCCTGGAGCCAGGGCCCGGTGCTCCTCCAGCAGCTCGCCCTGCTCCCGCCCGAGCTGCCCCCCCAGGGCTCCGCCGACTACGTCCACCTGCTGGTCGAGAACTGCAAACTCGCCATGGCCGACCGGGAGGCCTGGTACGGGGACGCCGCCGGGGTGCCGCTCGACGACCTGCTGTCCGACGCGTACAACACCGACCGCCGCGCTCTCGTCGGCGAGCGGGCCTCCCACGAGCTGCGGCCCGGCAGCCCCGGCGGACGCACCCCGCGACTGTGCGCGCACGCGCGCGTGGCGGCCACCGCCCAGGAGGGCTCCGCCGCCCCGGGCACCGGCGAACCCACCGTCGCGAAGAGCCCGGCGTCCCCCGTGCCCGGCGAGCCGGAGGTCGGCGACGACGGGGCCACCCGCGGCGACACCTGTCACCTCGACGTCGTCGACCGCTGGGGCAACATGGTCTCGGCCACGCCCAGCGGCGGCTGGCTCCAGTCCAACCCCGTCGTGCCCGAACTCGGCTTCCCGCTCGGCACCCGGCTCCAGATGACCTGGCTGGAGGAGGGCCTGCCCAACTCCCTCACCCCCGGCCGCCGGCCCCGCACCACGCTGACGCCCTCGATCGCACTGCGCGAGGGTGTGCCGGTCATGGCGTTCGGCACACCGGGCGGGGACCAGCAGGACCAGTGGCAGCTGCACTTCCTCCTGGCGGTCGCGCTGCGCTCCCGGGTGCGCGGCGGCCTGGACCTCCAGGGCGCGATCGACGCCCCGAACTGGCACAACGACAGCTTCCCCGGCTCGTTCTACCCGCGCGGCATGCGTCCGGGGAGCGTCACCGTGGAGTCGCGCACGGACCCGGCCGTCGTCGAGGAGCTGCGGCGGCGCGGCCACCGGGTGACCGTCGGCGGCCCCTGGTCGGAGGGCAGGCTCTGCGCGGTCGCGCGGGACCCCGAGACGGGCGTCCTGTCGGCGGCGGCGAACCCGCGCGGCATGCAGGGCTACGCCGTCGGGCGGTGAACCCGCCGAGTCTCATGGCTGTGGAGCCCGCGCGGAGGCGTCGCTGTTCATCGTGCAGCCACCGGGAGTGCACCGGCTGGGTAGGGATTGTCAGTGCCGCGTGTTGTGATGGAGGGGTGATCGACAGCACCGAAACCATCGAAGAGTTTCTCGCACGGCACGCTTCCGACGTCGAGGAGGCGATCCGCAGCGCGGCCGCCGCCGAGATCATGCCGCGCTGGCGCCGACTCGCCGCACACGAGGTCGACCAGAAGGCCGGCCCGCACGACCTGGTCACGGACGCCGACCGCAAGGCCGAGCTGTACCTGACCGAGGCACTGGGCGCCCTGCTGCCCGGCTCGGCCGTGGTCGGCGAGGAGGCGGTCCACGCCAACCCGGCGTCCTACGAGGCCATACGCGGCGACGCCCCGGTCTGGATCGTCGACCCGGTCGACGGGACCCGGCAGTTCGTGCGCGGCGAACCGGCCTTCTGCACCCTGGTCGCGCTGGCCCAGGGCGGCACCCTGCTCGCCTCCTGGACCTACGCCGCCGCCCGCGACCGGCTCGCCACCGCGCAGCGGGGCAAGGGCGCCTACCTCGACGGGGAGCGGCTGTTCGCCGGCGTTCCCGAGCCCGGCCGGGACCTCCGCGTGGCCACTTCCCATCCGGACTACACGACGGACGAACAAAAGCACGCGCTGCTCGGCCTGCGCACCGAGGGTGTGGCACCGCGCGCGTGCGGCTCGGCCGGACTGGAGTACCTCGCCATCGCGCGGGGCGAGTCCGACGCGGTCGCCTTCTCCTGGGAGGCCGCGTGGGACCACGCGGCCGGTCTGCTCCTGGTCGAGGAGGCGGGCGGCGCCCACCTGACCCGCACGGGCGAGCCGTTCCGCATCACGGGCGGCAACGACCTGCCGTTCACCGCGGCCCGCGACGCGGCCACGGCCCGCCGGGTGGCGGCTCTGCTGGCGAGCGGAGCCTGAATGTCACGGACCGTACACGCGCAGTCGCTCAAGCGGCGCTCCGGGCCGCTTTCCCGCACGAATCCCCCCGCGGCCGGTGACTGTCAGTCCCCGGGCCTATCCTGATCCTCAGTGGCCGTCGGCTGACGAAGGGGTCCGAAGGTGCCGTCGATGCTCGATGCCGTCGTAGTGGGTGCGGGGCCGAACGGACTGACCGCGGCCGTGGAGCTGGCCCGCCGCGGATTCTCCGTCGCCGTGTTCGAGGCCCGGGGCACCGTGGGCGGCGGTGCCCGCACCGAGGAGCTCACCCTGCCCGGCTTCCGGCACGACCCGTGCTCCGCGGCGCACCCGCTCGCCATCAACTCACCCGCGTTCCGCGCCCTGCCGCTCCAGCGCTACGGCCTGGAGTGGCTGCACGCCGAGCTCCCCATGGCGCACCCCTTCCCGGACGGCTCGGCGGCCGTGCTGGCCCGGTCGGTGGGCGAGACGGCCGCCTCCTTCGGGCCGCGCGACGCCGGGGCGTACCGCAGGCTCGTCGAGCCCTTCCTGCCCAAGTGGGACGCGCTGGCCCGCGACTTCATGTCCCTGCCGCTCACCGCGCTGCCCCGCGACCCGGTCACGCTCGCCCGCTTCGGCCTGGTCGGCCTGCCTCCGTCGACCCTGCTGACGCGCCGCTTCCGCGACGAACCGGCCAGGACCCTGTTCGCCGGGCTCGTCGCACATGTCATGGCGCCGCTCGGCGGCTTCGCCACCAGCGCCATCGGCCTGGTCTTCGCCCTGGCGGCACACGCCCGCGGCTGGCCCGTCGCCCGCGGCGGCTCCCAGGCGATCTCCGACGCCCTCGCCGCCTACCTGCGCGATCTCGGCGGCAGCGTCCACACGGACTACGAGGTCAAACGCCTCGACGACCTGCCGCCGGCCCGCGCGTACGTCTTCGACACCTCGCCCACCGCCCTGGCCCGCATCGCCGGCTTCGGCAACCACTACGCGGACTACCGCTACGGGCCGGGCGTCTTCAAGATCGACTACGCGCTGGACGGCCCCGTGCCCTGGACCGCGAAGGAGGCCCGCGTCGCCGGCACGGTGCAGATCGGTGCCAACCGCGCGGAGATCGGCACGGCACTGCGCGCGGCGTCCCGGGAGGGCCGGGCCCCCGACAAACCGTTCCTGATCACGGTCCAGCCGAGCATCGTCGACCCCACCCGGGCCCCGGCGGGCAAGCACGTCTTCTGGGCCTACGGCCATGTACCGCACGGCTGGACCGGCGACCTCACCGACGCCGTCGAACGCCAACTGGAGCGCTTCGCCCCGGGGTTCCGCGACCGCGTCCTGGCCCGGGCGACGGCGGGCCCGCCCGAACTCGCCGCCCGCAACGCCAACTACGTCGGCGGCGACATCGCCTCCGGCGCGGTCTCCGGCCTGCAGGTCCTGCTGCGCCCCAGACCGACCCTGTTCCCCTATCGCACCCCTCACCCGGCCGTCTTCATCTGCTCGTCGGCGACCCCGCCGGGTCCCGGCGTGCACGGCATGTCGGGGCACAACGCGGCCAAGGCCGTCTGGAAGCGACTGAGGCAGACGTGACCACCATCGAACTCGTCCAGGGCGACATCACCCGCGAGAGCGTCGACGCCATCGTCAACGCGGCCAACTCCTCGCTGCTGGGCGGGGGAGGCGTCGACGGAGCGATCCACCGGCGCGGCGGCCCCGCCATCCTGGAGGAGTGCCGCAAGCTGCGCGCCTCGCGGTACGGCAAGGGCCTGCGCACGGGTCAGGCGGTAGCCACCACCGCAGGTGACCTGGACGCCCGCTGGGTCATCCACACGGTAGGCCCCGTCTTCAGCGCGACCGAGGACCGCTCCGCCCTCCTCGCCTCCTGCTACCGCGAGTCCCTCCGCGTCGCCGACGAACTCGGCGCCCGCACGGTGGCGTTCCCGGCCGTCTCCACGGGCGTCTACGGCTGGCCGATGGACGACGGCGCACGCATCGCGGTGGAAACCGTACGGGCAGCGGACACGGCGGTCGAGCAGGTCAGGTTCGTGCTCTTCGACCAGCAGGCGTACGAGGTGTTCGCCGACCGGCTCCGCTGACGCGACCCGGCCGGGCCGGCCGGCTCAGACCGGCTCGGGCTCGAAGTGCCGTAGCAGTTCCCGGCCTGGCTGCACCACGCCGTAGCTGCTCTCCGGTACGGCGTTCCAGACGCCGGGCAGATCACCGAGCGGTTCCGACACCACCAGCCGGGTGTCGTCGGAGATGTTCTTCAGGAACGCGAGATCGGGGTGGAGGGCCCGCACGCCCTCCACCCGGCTGCTGTAGTACAGCGACCGCGAGTCTCCCGCGCTGGAGTACCGGAAGAACCACAGCCGTTCGCCGTCGGTCACCGCGACCGTCATCTGGAGCGGCTGCGGCACCCCGTGCTCGTGGCCCAGCCGCTCGACGAGCCCCACCATGCGGGCCACCGCGCCCGGCGGATCGCCGTCCAGCCCGAGGGTGAGGGCCACGTGGAACATCACCTCGGAGTCCGTCGTGCCCTCCAGCGAGGGGAACAGCTCCGGAGCCACGGCGAGCATGAGGTCGCGGCGCAGTTCGCTGAACCCGCTGATCGCCCCGTTGTGCATCCACATCCAGCGCCCGTGCCGGAAGGGATGACAGTTGGTCTGCTGCACGGCCGACCCGGTGGAGGCGCGGACGTGGGCGAAGAACAGCGACGAGCGGACGTGGTCGGCGATCTCCCGGAGATTGCGGTTGCTCCAGGCCGGGCCCGTATCGCGGATCACGGCGGGGGTGCGCAGGTGCCACGCGTACCACCCGACGCCGAAGCCGTCGCCGTTGGTGGTCTCGACACCCATCCGCGCGTGCAGGCTCTGGTCGATCAGTGAGTGCTGCGGCCGGTAGAGGACGTCGTCCAGCAGCACGGGAGTGCCCGAGTAGGCGAGCCAGCGGCACATGGTCACCATCCCCGATCCGAGCCGCTCGGCCCTGCCGTGCGACTCCGCAGGTGTCGGTGCGGATACGTCTCGCGCGCCGGGGCCGCGGCGCGTGATCCCAGAGAACCCCGTCACCCCCGATGCCCGCATCGCCCGCCACGGGTGGTTGTCACGGGTGGTCGCCGGGGGGAGCGGCAGGGCCCGGGCCGGTGTGCGCGGGGGAGTGAACACTGAGATCCTGAGGAAGACGAGTGCTGCTCATGATCCGGCGCACGGCAGGCAGTGGGAGCCCCATGGCCGCGACCGCGGAGACTGGTGCGGAGCCGGCGTCCACGGGCGTCGACCCCACGGGCGACCCGCTGCTGCGTACCCGGTTCGCCCTGCCGAAGCGGCCCGCCGGCTTCCTGCGCCGGACCCGCCTGGCCCGACACCTCGACCAGGCGCTCATGACACCCCTGACGATGGTCAACGGCCCGGCCGGCGCCGGCAAGACGCTCCTGGTCGCCGACTGGGCCGCCGGCCTGCGCGAACCGGTCGTCTGGCTCACGGCCGACCCCGCCGACCAGGCACCCGGGATCTTCTGGGCCTATCTGCTGGAGGCACTGCGCGCCGCCGGCGTACCGGTGGCAGCCGAGGTCGGCTGCCCGGCGCAGGCCGGCCGGGTGGACCGGCGGACGCTGACCTGCCTCGCCGCCGACCTCGAGAGCCGGGACCACACGACCGTCGTCGTCCTCGACGAGTTCGACCGGGTGAGCTCACCCGAGATCGCGGAGCAGTTGCAGTTCGTCCTGCACCACGCCGGGCACGGCCTGCGCCTGGTCCTCGTCACCCGTACGGAACCCCTGCTGCCGCTGCACCGGTACCGGGCCTCGGGCGAGATGACGGAGATCCGGGACGCGGAGCTGGCGTTCACCGCCGAGGAGGCCGGGGAGCTGCTGTCGCGGCACGGTCTGCATCTGAACCACAGCGCCGTGCGGGCCCTGGTGGAGCGCACCCAGGGATGGGCCGCCGGCCTCAGACTGTGCGCACTGGCCGCCCGGCAGGTCGCGGACCCCCACCTGTACGTCAAGCAGTTCGAGGCCGACCACAGTGCGGTGGCCGACTTCCTGCTGGCCGAGGTGCTCGACCGGCAGCCACCCGCCACCCAGGACCTGCTGCTGCGCATCAGCGTCCTGGACCGCTGCTGCCCCGACCTGGTGAACGCGCTGACCCTGCGCACCGACGCGGAGCCGGTCCTGGCCGCGCTGCACCGGCAGAACGCCTTCGTCCAGTACCTCGGCCACTCGTGGTACGGCCTGCACCCGCTGTTCGCGGAGATCCTCCGAGCTCACCTGCGAGAGCGCTTCCCCGGTCTGGAACCGGAGCTGCGCGGCCGGGCCGCGCGGTGGCTGCGGCGGTCCGGAGCCCTGCACGAAGCGCTCGTCCAGGGTGCCGCGGCGGACGACTGGGAGTTCACCGCCAACGCCGTGGTGGACGACCTCGCGATCGGGCAGCTGTTCACCGGCCTGCACTCCGAGGACCTGTCCGCCCTGTTCGCGCGCATGAGCCCCGAGGCCACGGGCCCGGCGCCCGACCTCGTCCGCGCCGCCCGCGAACTGGCCCGCCACGATCTCGACCACGGCCTGCCCCACCTGGACCGGGCCGAACGCGACCTGGCCGCGAACGGCAGCGACCGGGCCCCGGTCCGGCTCGGCTGCGCCCTGCTGGAAGCCCTGGCGGCACGGATGACGGGCTCTCCGGACAGGGCGGAGCGAGCCGCCGAGGAGGCGCGCGCCCTCCGGCAGGACGTCCCCGCACACCGCCTGGACGCCCACCCCGAAGTCACCGCCCTCCTGCTCACCCACCTCGGCTCCGCCCGCCTGTGGGCCGGTCGCTTCGACGCCGCCCGCGACGCCCTGTCGGCGGTCGCCGGACACCCCGGCGGAGCGGCGATGGCGCTGCCCAGGTGGGAAGCCCTCGGCCACCTCGCGCTGATCGACTACCTGAACGGCCGGCCCGGCCCGGCGGAGCACAAGGCCCTGGCGGCGGCCGACCAGGCGGAGCGCTACAGCCTGCCCCGGCGGTCCGGGTCCGGCATCGCCCCGCTGGTCCTGGCCGCCGTCCTCATCGACCGCGACGAACTCGACGACGCCCAGGCGCTCCTCGACGCGGCGGCCGCCTCCCGCCCGCTCACCGGCGACCCCGTCGCGGAGGCCGGCCGGACCCTCACCCGGGGGCGGCTGCTCCTCGCCCGAGGGGACGCCCGGGCCGCGCTGGCGGCGGCGGAAGCGTCCGTCCCGGCAGCGGTGAGCTCACCCTGGGCGGAGGACCACGCCGCCCTGCTCGCATCCGCCGCCCACCTGGCCCGGGGGCGTCCCGAATCGGCCCGGGCGGTCGTGGAGCGCGTGGCGCACCACCGGACGGCCTGTGCGGTCGAGGCGGCGCGGGCCCGGCTCGCGGCGGGCCATGCCGAAGGGGCGCTCGACATGATCGACAGCCTGCCGGAGGACGACCGGCCCGGCCCGGCGGTGACCATCCGCGCCACGCTGGTCCGTGCCCAGGTTGCGTACGAGAGAGGCGACCCGGTCACCGCCCGCCGCCTCGTCGCCCGGGCCCTCCTGGACGGCCGGCGCGGGCACCTGCGCCGGCCCTTCCTGGAAGCCGGTCCCTGGCTCCGCCCCCTGCTGAGCACCGGCCGGCTCCGGGAACTGGCCGACGGCTGGCTCCTCTCCCGCCCCGGCCCCCACCACGACCCCCGGCCCACCGTGCCGGACCGGCACCCGGCCCTCGCCGTCGAGGACCTCAGCGCACGCGAGGGCGACGTGCTACGGCTCCTGGCCGAGATGAGGTCGACGGAGGAGATCGCCGCCGACCTGCACGTGTCCG